>SYGN01000283.1 GCA_005799525.1 Opitutaceae bacterium
CGCTCGAAGCGAATGTGCCGACGATCACCGTCATGGCCACGACGATGCCCTTCGTCGGCCGCGGATAGTTTTCGCGCGGAGGGATCGGCTGCGGGGCGTCCCGCGTCCTGCCAGTGCGGCTATGATTTTTTGGCCGGCGCGGCGGCGGGCCGTAGGGCTTCCGGTTTTTTTTCGTCCAGATTTTGCATCGCTTCGGTGTCGCTGACCGCTGCGGAGTCGATGCCGCCGGCTGGCACGTCCAGTTTCGCGAGCCAAACGAGCGCATTGAGGATGAGGCGGCGTTGGTCGTCATTCTGCCAGTTGAGGTGGAAGTGGCCGCCTGTGAAACCGAAACCACGGCCACCATCGGGGCGTTCGACCGCCCACATCATCGTTTCCGGTTTTCCCTTCGCCGCCTGGATATGTGGATACGGTCCTTTGGGGTGAACGTATGGGCCGTCGCGCACCGCATCTGAAGGCGTGGCGACAAGAATATCCGTCACGCCGGTCTTCCCTTCGCGGAAGCGCATATTGAAATACCATTCATCCTTCGCCCTGAAGGGCTTCACGCCGCGCGTGATCGGATGCACCGGAAAGCTCTGGTAGTCTGCGTCCCAAATCGGATTGCACGAAAAACTGTTTTCGTAGTGTCCGCCGATCCAGTCCTTCCACTCCGGGCCGCCCTTGCCGGGCAACACTTCGACGGCATAATGCGCCATGCCGATACCCACGCCTTTTTTCACCAACGCACCCAACACCCCGAGCCGGTCTGGCTGCACGCCGGGATGATTACCCCCGCCGTCGGAATAAATGAATACCGCATCAGCCTCCGCAAAAACTGAATTATCATCTACTTTTTTCCCATCGACCAGCTTCGTCGGCCATCCATTCGTCACGAGGACCGTCTGCAATCCGGCCACGCCCTCAAGGCGTTTTTGCAGGAGCAGCGAACCTGCTTTGAATTCATGCATCAGCGGTGGATGACTCACCGGACCGGCGATCATGACCAACTTGCGGTCGGCAGCGTGGAGGATGGCCGTGCCCAGGGAAAGCACGGCAGCGAGATAGAGGCGGATTTTCAAAGGGGAAAGCGTGGGGCGAACATCGAGTGATCCAGCATTTGACCGCAGCACCAAAGCAAACGGATCGATCGCTGGCAAGTTGCGCGGTGCCGAAGCCAAAGGCGCGCTACCGATCGGCTCACAGCACCATAAACGAAAACGCGACGATGAGCGTCGGCACGAGCGCACCGAGAAAAAGTCCCCATGGAGAAACGCCGTCGGGAAAAAATCGCTGCAAGATCGACTGCCCCGCCGGATTCGGAGCATTCGCAATGACCGTGAGGCCACCGCCAGTCACCGCGCCCGATACGACTGCGAACTTCAACTCCTCACTGAAGCCCGGCACCAGCGTCGCCAGATAGGTGATCAGCGCGTTGTCGTTGAACGCGGTCAGAATCGTCGCGCCCGCAAAAAGCGGCACTTCGCCGAGCTGCCCCAGCACCGGCTGAAGCCACCACCCTTGCAGGCCGCCGTGAATCACGAGCCCGGCCAAAAAAAATCCGACCAACATCGGCGTCTTCAGTTCAATCTTGTTTTGGTGGTGCGCAGTCGCCTGGGCAAATGCGAGGTAGAACAAGAACCCGCCGATGAAGAGCGCCGGGTAGTGCGCCATCCACACGGTAAAGGCCAGAAACCCGAGGTGCGCCCCTGTCACCCAGAGCGGAACCGGCTCTTCAGTCCTGGCCGCCGGAACGACCGCCACCGGTTGGAGCGACTGGAGTTCTTTCCAAAACACGGCCAAGTAAATGGCGTTCGACAGCACGATGCCACAGATCGCGTGCCAGCCAAAGTGGGTGAACATATACGTAAGATCCCACCCCCACGTCGCTGCGACCATCAGGACCGGCGGGGCCGCAAAATGCGTCAGCGTGCCGCCAATGGAGATATTTACGAAGAGCAGCCCGAGCGTCGCGTATTTCAGCCGCAGGCTCGGATTCAACGCGTAGAATTGTTTCGCGAGCAAGAGCGCGCCAATCGTCATCGCCGCCGGTTCCGTGATCAGTGAACCGAGCAGCGGTGCCACCGTCAGAATCGACAGCCACCACGCCGCGGGACGACCGCCTCCGAGCGATGCGACCGTCCGCATGGCTTGCTCCGCGAGTCGCAACACTGGCCGCGTCGAGGCGAGCGCCATGATCACCACGACAAACATCGGTTCGGTGTAGTTGACCGTATCGGCGACGTAGTGGATTGCCGTGTCGAGGCCTTTGAACCACACCACCGCGGCACCGAGCACGACGGCCCAGATGCCGAAAATCGCCTCTACTTCGCCGAAGAAATGGAGGATTTGCCCCCCAAAGCTGACCTCATCCGGCGTGCCATCGCTGTTGAGATCCTCCGTCGGCGCGCTGAGCTTCAGCCGAGCGCGGTGGCGCTCCTCCACGACGTGCGCCCAATGCCGAATCTGCGCGCTCAAGAAGGTGTGCACTACCGCCAGCAAGAAGACTGCGGAGGCCACCACGTTGAAGGGCTCGGCTGTAGCTCGCCCGACCAAGGTCGCCCATAGGCTGGGCCCCTCGGCCGTCGCATAGTCGGTCAGCGGCCGGGGGAAAGGCGTGTTCCCACCCGCTGCTGCTGCCGCTGCCTCCGAAAAAACTAGCAGGAAAAAACCTCCGGCTAGAGCGCGGAATACTGCAGAGGGGAGGCGAAGCATGGCGTTACCAAACGATCTCCCTCCCGCTGCGCAAGTCTCGGCGCACTGAAAATTGCACCGGCGAGATTCGATCAGAACGTGTGAATGAACAATCCTGAGCGCAGCTTCGGCTCAAACCACGTGCTCTTCGGTGGCATGATCTGGCCGGCATCCGAAATATCCATCAGTTGGCCCAGGGTCACTGGGAACATCGAAAACGCGACGCCGCCCTCGGCATCGATGCGTTTCACCAATTCTGCCGTGCCGCGGATACCGCCCACAAAATCGATCCGCTTACTCGTCCGCACATCTGCGATCCCGAGGATGGGCGCGAGTAATCTGTCTTGGAGGACGCTCACGTCGAGCCGTCCGACCGGATCCGCTTGGGGATCGAGCGGACAGCGGAGCCCGTACCATTTTCCCGCGAGATACATGCTCACGTGGCCGATCGCGGTGGGTGTCGGCGCGGCGTTCTCGGTGAGCCCGGCAAAAATAGTCTGCACCTTTGCCAGCAGCTCGACCGGCTGAAGACCGTTCAAGTCTACGACGATGCGGTTATAGGGCAGAATCTTCAGCTCGCTCGCTGGGAAGAGCACGCACAGGAACCAATTGTAATCCTCGCTGCCGGTATGCTGAGGATTGCGCTCGCGCCGTGCGCGGGCCACGCGCGCCGCACTCGCCGCCCGGTGATGACCGTCCGCGATGTAGGTCACGGGTACGCGGCCAAAGGCCTGCACCCACTCGGCGCCACCCGCCACCCGCCATACGGTGTGCTGAATGCCGTCCGGTGCCGTGAAATCGTGGAGCGGGGTCTCCTGCACCCGGGCGTTGACGAGCGCGGTGACCCCGGCTTCGTCGCGATAGGTGAGAAACACCGGGCCCGTATTCGCACTGAGCGTATCGATGAGTTTGGTGCGATCGTCCTCTTTGTCCTTCCGCGTCTTCTCATGCTTCTTGATGAGCTCCGCGTCGTAGTCCTCGACGTGACAGACCGCGACCAACCCGCGTTGGCGGTGCGTGCCCATCCGCTGCTCATAGACATAGAGGCACGGGCCGGTCTCGCGACCGAGCGAGCCGTTGTGTTGCAAGGCGACGAGGTTTTCGTGCGCCTTCGCATACACGCTGTCGCTGTAAGGATGGGTGTCGGCCGGGAGATCAATCTCCGCGCGGTCGACGTACAACAGGCTGCGCGGTTTGCCGACCGCGAGCGCCGCGGCCTCGGTGGCGTTGACGACATCATAGGGCACGCAGGCCACTTCTGACGTGTGCACGGGATTGGGAACGAGACCCTGGAAGGCGCGAATTCTCATGGAAAGCCCGCCATGCAGTCGGCCGGGCTGCCCCGCGTCAAGCGGACGCACCGCCACGAAAAAACAAAAAACCCTCCGTTGCCGGAGGGTTTGAAAAGGGGCGAGTTGACTCGCTCGATCGCGGGCTCGGCTTACTTCTTCGCCGCGCCGCGCTTGAACTTCGTCGTGAACTTCTCGACGCGTCCCGCGGTATCGACTAGGCGCTTCTCGCCGGTGTAGGCGGGATGCGAATCCATCGTGACGTCACGCGCGACCATGAAATACTCCACGCCGTCGACCAACTCTTTACGAGCGGACTTCATGGTGGATTTCGTGAAGAAACGCTTGCCGGTTCCAATGTCGTGGAAACAAACGTTGTTCAGAGTGGGATGTCCTTCGGCTTTCATCGCAGGTGTGGAGGGTTAGTTAGCCTTGGCGCGCTTTGTATCGCGGCTCGACTTTGTTGATGACGTAGATCTTGCCCTTGCGACGGACGACCTGGCAGGCAGGGTGACGCTTCTTGGCGGATTTGATGGAGGAGACAACTTTCATAAAAGGGGTGAAAACAGAGAGCCGATTACCCTCTGTCAACTGAAATGTCCCCTCCGGCCGAAAACGCACGAATCGGCGCGCTGGCGCTAAAAATTTCTCGCCGTTCAGTTCCGCTCGGGGTCTTCCGGCTCGTCGGCCAAGAGTCGCCATTCGGCTCCCTCGCGACCCAGCACGAGCCGCCACAACGTGTCGTCTTGTGCTTGGGTCATCAAATCTTCCGGCACATCGGCCACCACCCACGTGTGGTGTTTCATTTCGTTTTCGAGCTGCCCCGCCGACCAGCCCGAGTAGCCGACAAACGCGCGCACATGCGCTCCTTCCTCGCCCAAAAGCTGTACCGCCTTGTCCGGTTCCACGCCAAAATGCAGGCGAAAGCCATCCGGACGCGATTCCCAGGCCGCGAGCACCACCTGTTCCGTCTGTACCGGCCCGCCGGAAAACATCGGCACACTCGCCAAAGGTCCCAACGCAAAATCTCCGCTGAACTCCCCGAGGCGTTTCCCCATTGGACGGTTGAGCACTACGCCCATCGCACCTTCGGCATTGTGCACCGACATGAGCACGACGCTGTGGCGAAAATGGGGATCGCGCATCGAGGGGTGCGCGAGCAGCAGCGAGCCCGCGAGGGTTTCCTTCGTGTCGTTGGGCCGTGCGCGCATGACAGGTTGCGGGGTTAGAGTTTGAGGATCGCGACCCCGGCATCGGCCAGCAGCTGCGCGACGAGCGGATCGTTATTGTAGTCGAGCCGGTATTTCACCCGGGCGATGCCCGCGGCCGCGAGGATTTTTGCGCAGTTGATGCAGGGGAAGTGCGTCACATACGCCTCGCAGCCCTCGACCGAGCTGCCCCGCCGTGCCGCATCGGCTACGGCGTTTTGCTCGGCGTGCACCGTCCCCTGTTCGTGTCCGTCCCGCAAGAGCGAGACGTGCGGGGTGCCGGGCAGGTAGCCGTTGTAACCGGCGGCGACGAGTCGGTGCTTGCGCGTGCCACCCGTCACAATCACGCAGCCGACGTGCAGGCGCTCACAGTTCGAACGCGTCGACATGAGCACCGCCGTGGCCATGAAATATTCGTCCCACGAGGGACGGTGAGGAAAGTTTTCCGCGGCTTGCGCGATCAGATCGACGGGATTGGACGTGCTCATGAAGTAAACGGCGCGGACTCTGGACAGGCCGCCGCGCGCGGGCAACCTTCCTCTCGCTTTATGCTCCGCACGCTGCAACCCGAGCTGCTCGACTCGCTCCCGGCCGATCACCCCGATGCTCGGCGCAGTCGCCGCGACCTGCGTGTGATCAATCGCCTCATGGGCAACCACCGCTGGTTCGCCCGCACCCTCCCTCCGCTCGTGCGTGCGGGCGAGCACACCCTCGAACTCGGCGCCGGTACCGGTGAGTTGGCCCTCCGTCTCTCGGCCCAAAACATTCCGGTCGACGGACTCGATTTCGTGACGTGTCCGCAAAAATGGCCGCGCGCACGCTCGTGGCACACCGCAGATTTGCGCTCCTTCACCGGCTACGCCTCTTACCCAGCCGTGATCGCTAATCTCATTTTACACCACTTTTCAGAAGCAGAACTCGCCTCGCTCGGTGCCGCCCTTGCTCGCACCACCCGAGTCATTCTCGCGAGTGAGCCCACCCGCAGCCGCCGCTCGCAACGCCTCTTCGCGCTCCTCAGCCCGTTACTGCGCGCCAACCACGTCACCCGCCACGATGCGCAAGTGAGCATCGCCGCCGGCTTCCGCGACGCTGAACTCCCGCGTTCGCTCGGCCTCGATCCAGCACACTGGGATTGCCGCTGCTCCACGACCGCCCTCGGCGCCTACCGCCTGATCGCCATCCGCCGCCCATGACATTCCCCCGGCCCATCGAAATCATCGGCGGCGGCCTGGCCGGACTTTCGCTCGGACTCGCGCTCCGTCGCGCCGGCGTGACGGTGACAATTTTTGAGGCCGGCCACTATCCGCGCCATCGCGTCTGCGGCGAATTTATCACCGGACTCTCCGCCGCCACTATCACCACACTCGGTCTCGCTCCTTACTTTTCCGATGCGCTGCACCATCGCGAGGTCGCTTGGTTCATCGGCTCGGATGCCACGACCAAGCCCACGCGTATCCAAAGGCTCCCCTCGCCCGCCCTCGGCCTCAGCCGTCACGCGCTCGACCATCGCCTCGCCGCCGCGTTTACCGCCGCTGGCGGAGTTTTGCTCGCCGACACCCGCTTCCCCGAAACCGCCACCGCCTCCGTCCCCGGCCGAGTGTTCACAACCGGCCGACGTCGCAGCCGCTCGCCGTGGCTCGGCCTGAAAATTCATGCCCGCGACGTCGTGCTCACGCGCGACCTCGAACTCCACCTCGGTGACCACGCCTATGTCGGCCTCGCCCGCGTCGAAGATGGCTCCGTTAACGTCTGCGGACTATTTCGCCGCCGCGCCCTCTGTGCGAAAGGAGCCAACCTCCTGCTCGGTTATCTGCAAGCCGCCGGCCTCACCGCCCTCGCCGCGCGCCTCGCCACCAGCGAACTGGAAACGAATTCGTTCTGCGCTGTCGCCGCCGTCGGCTTTGACCGCCGCGTCATCGCCCCGCCACCCGGCCGTATGTGTCTCGGCGATACGTGCGCACTGATTCCTCCTTTCACTGGCAACGGCATGGCGATGGCCTTCCAAAGCGCTGAGACCGCCCTGACTCCGCTCCTCGCCTACGCGCGGGGCACCGCTGCTTGGAGCGACACAAGTGAAGTCATCTCGCGCGCCTTGCGCCGACGTTTTCGCCTGCGCTTGGCCTCGGCCGCTGCCGTGCATCCGTTCCTCTTCTCTCCGCCCCGCCAACGCGTGCTCTCCGCCTTGAATCGCGTGCGCCTCGTCCCGCTCGCTCCACTTTACGCGGTCCTCCACTAAAATGTTTCTTCACGCGCTCGCCACCGCCGTTCCACCCGCCCGTTACACGCAAGCCGCGTGCTGGGACATCGTGCAACGTTCTCCCGTCCGCCAACGCCTCAGCAAGCGTTCGCGCCTGATTTTGCACAGCATCCTTGCTGGCGACCACGGCATTGCCACGCGCCACTTTGCCGTGCCCGACATCGAAAAGGTTTTCGATCTCACCTCCGACCAGCTCAACGCCGCGTTCCGCTCCGCTGCCCCGCAGCTGGCCGCGACCGCCCTCACGTCTGCGCTCGCCCGCGCCCACCTCGTCCCCACGCAACTCGACGCGCTCCTCATCTGCACCTGCACCGGCTACGTCTGCCCCGGCTTGACGAGCTACGTCGCTGAACAACTCGGCCTCCGCCCCAAGGCCATCCTGCAAGACCTCGTCGGCCTCGGTTGCGGCGCGGCGATTCCCACCCTTCGCGCGGCGAGCCACGTGCTCGCCGCGCACCCGACCGCCACGGTGGCCTGCGTCGCCGTCGAGGTTTGTTCGGCCGCGTTTTACCTCGACGACGACCCCGGCGTGCTCATCAGCGCGTGCTTGTTCAGTGACGGTGCCGCCGCCACGATCTGGCGCGCGACGCCTGGACCGACCGGTCTGAGCGCTTTCGACTTCGACACGCTCCACGTCCCCGCAGACCGCGACAAGCTCCGCTTCGAACAACGCGACGGCAAACTCCGCAACCTCCTCGACCGCTCCGTCCCCACGCTCGCCGCGAGCGCCGTCGAACATCTCTGGGCCCATCGCGGCCCGCGCCCTGTCGCCCGCGTCGTCGTGCATCCCGGTGGACGCGATGTCTTGGCCGCGCTCGCCCCGGCGCTCGCGCCGCACTCTCTCGACGTCAGCACTCGCGTCCTCCGCGACTTCGGAAACATGAGCAGCCCTTCGGTGCTGTTCGTGCTCGCTGAGACGTTGCGAACCACGCCGCCCACCGCCACCGACGGCGATTTTTGGCTCGTGAGTTTTGGTGCAGGGTTTAGCGCCCATAGCTGCCGCCTCGGCCTCTGAACCATGCCCACGCTCACCGACCTCGCCACCTACTGCGATCAACGCACTCGCCGCGCCGCCTTCAAAGACGCCCCTGGCGCGTTCAACGGCCTGCAACTCGCCAACGACGGACGCGTCACCAAAATCGGCGCCGCCGTCGACGCTGGAGTCATCCCGTTTCAAAAGGCCGTGGCCGCCGGCATCGATTTTCTCATCGTGCACCACGGCATGTATTGGGATATGCCGCGCCCGCTCATTGGTCCGGCCTACACGCGCGTTGCGACGCTCCTGCACGCCAACTGCGCGCTCTACTCCAACCATCTCCCGCTCGACGGCCATCCGCAGCTCGGCAACAACGCGCTCCTCGCCCAACAGCTCGGTCTCAAACCGTCCCGCCCGTTTCTCGTCCGCGACGGCGAAGCCATCGGTAACATCGCCCCTTCTCGCCTCACTCGCGCCGCGATCCGCCGGAAACTCGAGTCCCTCTATCCGCGCGTGATCGCCATTGAATACGGTTCCGCCGCGCCCAAGGCCGTCGCGTTTTGCAGCGGCAGCGGTTATAGTGCCGTGCCCGAACTCCTCGCGTCCGGCGTCGACACGTTGGTCACCGGTGAATTGCGCGAAGACTGTTTCAACCGCGCGCAGGAGGAAAAACTCAACCTCTACCTCTGCGGCCATTACGCCACGGAGGTCCACGGCGTAAAGGCCCTCGCCGCCGAGCTCTCGAAAAAATTCAAACTTCCGTGGGCATTCATCGGCACGGAGAACCCGTTCTAGTTTTCCTGTCCGGCGCCCGTTCCGGCGGAAAAGTTGGATCTTCACTTCCGCCGCTTCCGTGTGTTCCGTAACCCTGCCCATGAAACGCATCGCCATTCTCAACGGCCCCAATCTCGACCGCCTCGGCAAACGCGAGCCGGAGATCTATGGTCGCGCGACCCTCGCCGATCTTGCGGACGCCCTGCGCGCTGAATTCGCCTCGTTGGCGCAGCTCGAGTTTTTCCAGTCGAACCACGAGGGCGCGCTGATCGATAAAATCGCCGCGTTGGCCGACGCGAAATTCGATGGTCTCGTCATCAACGGCGGCGCTTTCACCCACACGAGTGTCGCCCTGCGTGATGCGCTCCTAGGCGCCCATCTCCCGACCATCGAGGTCCACATTTCAAATATCTACAAGCGCGAGGAGTTTCGCCAGACATCGCTGACCGCCCCGGCTTGCATCGCGGTCATCACCGGGCTCGGCCTCGAGGGTTATCACGCCGCCCTTCGTTTCCTCCTGAAAAACTGAGCGGATGAACGATCACTTCTGGCTGGTCTGTCACACCAAACCCCGTTGCGAGAAAAAATTCGCCGCCCTCATGGCGGCAGAAAAATTTGAGCACTATCTCGCCCTCGTGGTGAGCGTCCGCCACTACGCGCAGCAGACAAAAAAATTCACCAAGCCGCTCTTCCCCGGCTACGTCTTCGCCCAAGTGCCGGCCGAGGAGAAATCGCGTATCTACCAGCAGGAACTGCTCGCGCGCGCGATCACCGTCACCGACGAACCGCGATTTCTTCGTCAACTCGCCGACGTGAAGATGATCGTCGTGTCCGGCTTCGAGTTGAGCGTCATGCCCCTTTTCACCAAGGGAAAACACGTGAAAATCATCGGCGGCCCTCTCTACGGCCTCGAGGGTTTCGTCGACGACCCCAGCAACCCGCAGGGCGTCGTCCTTTCGGTCGACGTGTTGCGACAGGGCCTGCTCGTAAAAGTGCCGGTGGAACATCTCCGCGTCTTGGACTGACCCGCGCGCTGTGCTTTCCGCCCTCCGTTACCCCCCTTGGTTCCGTCGCGTTGTCCTCCCGTTACTGTGCGCCGGTCCCCTCGCATCGTTGCCTGCTGCCGAGTCCTCGTCTGCGGCTCCTGCAGTGAATCCCGCCGCGGGCTGGGACATCGCGGAGTTCATTGATGGGTTGCCCGATCTCCTCACCGACCGCCTCCCGGGTTTCGACCGCATGGGGGCGATGCGACTCTATGTTCGGCCGCACTTCGGCGATCTACTCCGCCGCGACTATTTGCGCGTGCCTTTCGGCGGTCGGGCCAAGTTCAGCGAAAACATTGAGAGCAGTGCCGAGCTGCAGACCTATTTTACCCATGGGATCAGCGACGCCGCCGGCTACGGACTGGCCGGCATCCGACTCGGCACCAAATGCGAACACCTGCTGCCTTCGCTTAACAATGGCGCGGGTGTCAGCGTAGGCTTCATCTACCAGACGCCCCTCAGTCGGCCCCCGCAGGCCCTCACCGACGGCCACCGCCACTTCCAGCCCTACGTCGCCGCGACGCGTCCGCTCGTGCCCGCGTGGAAACTTCTTGGATACGCCAGCGTCGGCGCCGATCTGCTCGAGCGCACCCCGATGTCCGCCCACTTCGGGCGCAATCAATTGCATGGTAACTCCCTCAGTTACGTCGCCGGAGCCGCGCGGGAATGGCCCCGCTTCCGCGCGTCGCTGACCGCGACCGTCACGAGCAGCCGTTGGGTGAGTGACGAAAACAGAAACGTCTACGCCCTCCGCCCCGAAATTGTGGTGCCGTGGAAACTTCACCCCGCGGCTCGCACGCAGCTTCTTTTCACGCTCGGTGCCCGCACCGTCTGGGGCCCCGATGGCCATCAGCTTGGTCTCAGCAGCAGCATGCGGATTGAGTTTCTCCTGCGCCGCAATCGCGCCGCCAAATAGCCCGCCTCCTGCGGGCGTCCGCCGGCACGAACCCTAGCGGCCGATTATCGTCCAGAGCCAGACCCCGAGATGGAGGGTCGCGCACGTCGCCAGTGCCGCCGCCAGATCGTCCACCACCACACCCCAACCGCCGGGGAGCCGTTGGAGGCGTGCAATGCCCCACGGCTTGGCGATGTCGAAGAAACGAAACAGGGCGAATCCCGCGAGCAACACCACCCACACCGGCACCACCGCGACCAATGCCGGCCAACCCAAAAAACACCACGGAATCGCCACACACTCGTCGAGCACGACGTCGCCGGGATCTTGCCGGCGCAAACGGATCTCGGCTTCGCCGCAAATCGCCACCGCCACGTAGGCCGCCAGCGCGCTCATGAACACCGTCCACGTCGCGTTCAGGCCCGCGAAGCCGAACCAAAAATAACCGACTCCCACCAGCGAGCCCCCCGTGCCCGGTGCCGGCAAACGCCGCCCCACCGGGCCGAGGGTGGCCAGATTGACCACGACTGCCGAGGGCCAGCGGCGCGTCCACATCGGTTGGGTCAACCGCATGGGCTATTTGAACAACACGTGTCCGTGCCGCCGAAAATAAGCATACCCCGACGTGATCGTGAGCACCGCCGACAAAACGAAGAGCCCGATTCCGATGATACGCGCCCCTTGAACCCAATCCTGGCCTTCGCCGGTAAAGACGCCCGGATGGCCCTGCTCCAACATCCGCGCTCCGATCAGCCAGCCGATCGCGTTTAATTGCGCAAAGGTCTTCACCTTGCCGCCCGCGTCGGCTTCAACGACCTGTCCCTGCGTCGCCAAGGCCATGCGCAGCCCGGAGATCGCAAATTCGCGGCACAGGATGCAGAGCAGGAGCACCATCGCGACGATATCGTGCCCCAGAAAGTTCGCCTTGTCGTTGACGAGCGCGATCATCAGCCCGAGCACCATCACCTTGTCGATCACGGCATCCATGAAGCGCCCGAAATCCGAGACGATGCCGCGCTCCCGCGCAATTTTACCGTCGAGCCAATCCGTCAGCGCGGCCACGATGAACAGCCAGAACGCCGCGTTGCTCGCCCATGGCGCGTCCGAATACATCAGTCCGACGACCGCAAACATTAGCGGCACGCGGGAAACAGTCAGAATATTGGGCAAATTCATGCGAGCGAGAGACGCGAGAAAACACGCGGGCGTTACGGGGAATGCAAGCGCGGAGCGGATTCGTCGCACGTCCCAGTGGTCGTTGGCCGTAGCGGTCCCGCTTCCGTCGGATCGGCGATCCTCCTGTCGCCGTGATGGGCCGCCGGAAAGACGACCTTCCGCGCCAACCATCCGGTCCGTGATTCCCGCCTGACCCTGTTCGCCTGTTTCCTGATCGTTTTCTCTGTGTCGGATTCCCCCTTCTCTGCGGTGCCCCTCAGTCCATTCCCGCCAATCCTTTTGCACCGCAGAGACGAAACCAGAACGCAGAGAAAACCCTGTGCTGACCCCGTTCAGCTGCCCCGCGACCGCTCCGGCATGAGGCGAATGGGGCAAAGAAATCGAGCGGGGGCGTGGCACGGGGGAGAGTGGGCCTCGGCCACTCCCGCAGGGGTCGCACGTCGCCCGCCGTCGTTCGAAGAGCTGGCCGATTGGCGCGGGCATGGTGATCATGCCTTTGAACGAAAAGGTGAATTTGCCACTCGCCCCGGCCCGCCGCGTCGCCACCGTCGAGAACTTTTTCGCTCACGCCCATCCCCTGTCACCATGAAATGTCTCTTCGCTGCTGTCCTCTGCGCATTCCTCGTGACCCACGCTGGCGCCGCTTCCGCGCCGGCGCGTCCAAACATCGTCGTGATCCTCGTCGACGATATGGGCGTAATGGATACGTCTTTGCCGTTTCTCACGGACGCCGCCGGCCAAGCGAAACGTTATCCGCTCAACGACTTTTATCGCACTCCGAACATGGAGCGTCTTGCCGCCCGCGGTATCCGTTTCAACCAATTCTGCGCGATGAGCGTGTGCTCGCCCACTCGCGTCGCGATTATGACCGGCCAGAACGCTGCGCGCCATCGTACGACGAACTGGATCAACCCGGACACCAATAATGCCGGTCCGAATGGCGCTCCGGACTGGAACTGGCAGGGACTCAAGCGCGGCGACGTTACGTTGGCCGGTTTGTTGAAGGCCGGAGGTTACCGGACCATCCACGTAGGCAAAGGCCATTTTGGCCCGCGGGCCAGCGCTGGTGCTGAGCCGCTCACCCTCGGCTTCGACGCCAACGTCGGCGGCGCATCCATCGGCGCGCCGGGCAGCTACTACGCAAAGGAGAATTTCGGCCATGGCGGCAAGCGTGCCTCCAGCGCCGTCCCGCACCTCGCGATATACCACGGCACCGATCTCTTCCTCACCGAGGCGCTCACCCTTGAGGCAAAGGCGCACGTCAGCCAAGCGGCCAAGGCCAACCAGCCATTCTACCTCTACCTCGCGCATTACGCGGTGCACTCACCGTTCCAGGCGGACCCGCGTTTCGCCGCAAACTACAAAAATTCCGGAAAACCCGCCAACGCGCAGGCCTTCGCCACACTCGTCGAGGGTATGGACAAGTCGCTCGGCGATCTCCTCGACCATCTCGAGGCCCTTGGCGTCGCGGAAAATACCTTGATCTTTTTCCTGGGGGACAACGGCTCCGATGCGCCCCTCGGTCACGAACACGCGGTCGCCTGCGCCGCCCCGCTGCGCGGCAAGAAAGGTTCGCACTACGAAGGCGGGATGCGTGTGCCCTTCATCGCCGCCTGGGCCAAGCCCGCCACCGCCAATGCGAACCAAAAACGTCTCCCGATTCTCGCCGGTGCGATCCAGAGCCAACAGGCCGCGGTGATGGATTTGTTTCCCACGATCCTCGGCGTCACCGGCACCACCGTTCCGCGCGGCCATCCGGTCGACGGCGCTCGCCTGGACAACCTGCTCGCCGGCCGCCGCGACCCACAGCGCGCGGAGGCTTTTCTGATGCACTATCCGCACGCACCGCACCGCAGCGATTACTGGACGAGCTACCGTGACGGTGTGTGGAAAGTGATCTACCACTACTTCCCGACCGCCGCGTCCGAGAATTCCCACTACCAACTCTATCACCTTGGCCGCGATCCCTTCGAGCAAACCAACCTCGCGCCCTCCGCGCCCGCCGAACTCCGTCGCATGATGACCGGCCTGATCGCGTCACTCGAAAAACACGGTGCCGTTTACCCGGTGGCCCCCGACACGCGCGCACCGCTCCACCCCCAGCTCCCGTAGCGGCATCGGTCGAGTGTGCGTGGCGTCACAAATAAAAAAAGAGCCGAAGTGTGGGTGGTTTTGGAGATCAGACTGGCTCTGTATTGATGCGCTCGCGCCGCTTTCGGCGCGGCCCGCGCTGGCTGGGGACTCGGCCCTCTCAGGTAAGTCAAAGCAGCCTGAGCTTGGCGCGAATCAGGGCGACGGCGGCGATGACGGCGGTCTCGGTGCGGAGCACGCGCGGGCCTAAGTGGGCGAACGTAAAAGCATGCGCGCGAAACAGATCGCGTTCCGCGGCCGACCAACCGCGCTCCGAGCCGAGTGCGAGGATGACCGGTTTGTCACGTAATACGTGACAAACACTCAGGGCGGCGGGGGACTCGTAGTTGTCGAGCACGAGGCGGTTCGAGGGAGCGTTCGCGGGTGCCGAGGCAGGGAGCGCGGCGATCACGGCGACGAGGGAGCGGCCGTGCGTGACGACCGGGAGGTGGGTGTCGAACGCTTGTTCGGCACCGATCACGACCTGCCGGTGCCATTCGCCGGACGACCAGAGCGTGCTTCGGGCGTAGTTGGGATCGCCTTTTTCGGTGGTGACGAAGTGCAGTGCGGCGACGCCGAGCGACGTGGCTTCGCGCAGAATGTCGCGGGCCGTCTGGGGGCGGGACAGACCGAGAATGAGGGTGATGGGGGCGGGCGCGGGCGGTGGCGATGCCTCCCATGCGAAGGCGAGCGTGAGGGTTTGCGCGTCGAGCGCGGTGACGGTGGCTTTGCCGCGAGGGCCATTGATCATGCCGCAATCAAACGCGTCGCCAATGCGGCGCCGCAGCACGCGGAGAATGTGCAGGGCGCGCAGGTCGGTGCGCGGGAGGGGAGTGGTGGTTTCGGCGGGAGCGAAGAGAATGAGATTCACGTGGCGGTTGGGAGGGGCAGCGTGGGGCAGAGGACGGCGGAGGCAATGCGGGGATGGCGGCTGGTGGCCCGCGGGAAGCGGCGTTTCGCTTACGAATAGACGGACTTTAGTTTTCAGATAGACGGCCATGTTTTTTCAAGTGGACGTACTGGGTTTCGTCGCCACAGCTGACGCCAGAGGGAGTTGGACGATGAACTCCGGCGCACCGGAGCGCAGCGCGAGTGGGCCATCGCATTAGCCGGTGAGGTGAAGGATTGCATGCGGTGGTCGTGGAAGTTGCAGTGCGGGAGCATGTCTGACGACAAACATCCTCCTGAATTGCCGCCGCTCCTGCTGCCGCCTGAGCCGCCGAAGCCGCCGACCGCGCGGCAGCGATTCACGAAAATGCTCGGGCCGGTCGGCGTCGTGCTCGTGATCGTCGTGACGAAGGGGAAGACGATCGCGCTGCTCGCTCTGAAGTTTGGCGCGCCGATTTTGAAGACGGGCGCTACGATGATTTTGTCGATCGGAGCCTACGCGATGTTGTGGGGCTGGAAATATGCGGTCGGGTTTGTGCTCTTGATTTTCGTGCACGAGCTGGGGCACGTGATCGTCGCGCGGCAGGCGGGGCTGAAGGTCGGGGCGCCGATGTTCATCCCGTTTATGGGTGCCTTTATCGCGCTGAAGGACGCGCCGAAGAACGCGTGGATCGAAGCGTGTGTGGGGATCGGGGGACCGTTGTTGGGGACCCTGGCGGCGGCGTTGTGTGAAGTCTGGTTTCGGATCACGGGCAACCCGCTCTATCGGGCGCTGGCCTACTCGGGATTTTTCCTGAATTTATTTAATATGATGCCCGTCGGATTTCTCGATGGTGGGCGGATTGCCACGGCGCTTTCGCCGTGGCTGTGGCTGGCGGGGTTGGCGGTGCTGGTGGCGATGATCGTGGCGCAGCCGAACTTCCTGCTGATTCTCATTTTGATCATGTCGCTGCCGCGTGTGTGGTCGCTGTTTCGACCGAAGACCGACGAGGAGGCGCGGTATTTCGAAGTGACGCCGGAGCAGCGCGGGACGATGGCGGTGCTTTATTTCGGGCTGCTCGTGCTGCTCGTGCTCGGGATGCGGATGACGCACATCGAGCCGGGGTCGCTGCGGGGGATCGACTGATTCCAATTCGCTTTCAAGATGAGCTTAACAGGGCAGGGGTAGGAGCCTGCTTGCGGGCGATTTTTGCACTCTGAATCGCACCCAAGCGGGCTCCCATCTCGGGTCCGTTGGTCCCAACTTGAAAGCGATTTGGACTAACGTTTACCGGCCCCAGGCTCACGAGGGTTTCTGGTGTCACTGCTGAGTTTATGGTCGCCTGCGAAGTCGTCGGGAGCGCGGGTGGATTTTGTTGGGACGGATGTCGCCAAGGTTGCGCCCGTGGGGATCGGGCAAAGGTCCGGACGCCATCGCCGTCTTACCTCCCGGCTTGCGGTTCGCGAGAGCATCGAAATCCTCGCAGGCTGTGTTTTTCCTCTCTCACCTCTGTCCGGTCATGCGTGCTGCTCGTGCACGTTTCGTTTCAATCGCGCTGGTCAGCTTCGGCTCCGCGCTCGCTGCGACGCTCTCTGCGGCCACGGCCCCAGACCAGAATCCGACGAAAGAGCTCGAGGTGAAAAAATGGTCGGGGGCGATTAATGTGCCCGATCCCGTCTCCGTGGCCGTCGATCCGCAGGGGCGCGTCTATGTGACGGCCACGACCCGGCGCAAGGTGGGCGATCTGGATATTCGCGAGCACCGGATGTGGGTGCCGAACGATGTGGGGTTGAGCACCGTCGCGGAGAAATCTGCTTTTTTTCGCGACGTGCTCGCGCCCGGAAAAATGCGCCAGGCCCGCGGCGGGTTGGCCGATCACAACAAGGATGGGTCGATCGATTGGAAGGATCTCACGCATTTCAGCGAGCGCATCTACCAGCTCCGCGACACGGACGGCGATGGCGTGGCGGACAAGATGACGGTGTTTGCGGAAGGTTTTAACACCGACGTCACCGGGATTGCCGCGGGTGTGATGTATCACGACGGCTGGGTCTATGCGACGATCGCGCCGGACCTGTGGCGCTTCAAGGATACGAACGACGACGGCGTGGCGGATATTCGTGAAGTGGTCGCGCACGGTTTCGGTGTTCACATTGCGTATGCGGGGCACGACATGCACGGCCTCAGCGTCGGGCCCGACGGCCGGATCTATTGGAGCATCGGCGACAAGGGAATGAACGTGACCTCGCGGGAGGGACGGAAATTTTCGTTTCCCAACGAAGGTGCGATCATGCGCGTCGAGCCGGATGGGAGCGGCTTTGAGGCGTTTGCACGCGGGGTGCGGAATCCGCAGGAGCCGGCTTTCGACGACTACGGCGATCTCTTCGCGGTCGACAACGACGCGGATATGTCGGGTGAGCGCGAACGCTTCATTCGGATCGTCGAACTCAGCGACACCGGTTGGCGCTGCAATTATCAATACATGGGGATGGACAGCCCGTGGATGCGCGAAGGTTTGTGGAAACCGCGCTTCGACGGACAGGCGGCCTATGTGCTACCCGCGCTCGCGAGTTACTCGGATGGCCCGGCGGGTTTTCGTTTCGATCCCGGCACAGCACTCAGTCCGGCCCAGCGCGGCACGTTTTTTTTGAATGAATTTCCGTCCGGCAAGCTGCGGGCATTTCGCGCCGAGCCCGAGGGCGCTTCCTTCAAGATGGTGGACGCCCGCGTGGTGAACTCCGGCGTCATGGGCATCGGGCTGGCGTGGCATCCGGACGGCTCGCTCTTTTTGGTGGATTGGATTGGGGGCTATCCACTCGACGGACTCGGGGCGGTCTGGCGGATCGATGCGCCGGGTGCGGTCAATCGTCCCGAGCGGGTCGAAACCCACCGCTTGCTGAAGGCGGGTTTTGAGAAAAATACCGACACCGAACTCGTAACGCGTCTCGGCCACGCCGACCAACGCGTGCGGCAGGGCGCGCAACTCGAACTCGCGAAACGCGGGCGCGCGGCGGTGTTGTTGGCTGTCGCGAATGACGCGAAAGCGCCGCAGCTCGCGCGGATTCACGGTCTGTGGGGCTATGGCCAGCTCTTGCGGCGCGGTGCCGCGGAGGCGGTCGCCGTCTTGGCGCTCCTCGCGGATACGGACAGCGAACTGCGCGCGCAGACGGCAAAGATTTTAGGCGACGCACCGCAGGCCGCGAAAGCAGCGGCCGCGAAACTCATTCCGCTTTTGGCTGACACGGCGCTACGCGTGCGCCTGCAAACGGCCATTGCCGTCGGCAAAATTGGCGTGCCCGCCGCGCTCGCCGCACTGATCGTGCAGACGGAAAAAGCAGGGGCCGATCCGGTCATGCGGCAGGCGCTCGTGGCCGGCCTCGTCGGTTGTGCGACGCCGGAACAATTGGCCGCCAAGAAATCCCATCCGTCGTTGGCGGTGCGCTTGGCGAGTGTGGTGGCGCTGCGTCGGCAGGCCTCGCCTCTGGTGCGCGACTATTTGGCGGACGCGGATTCCGCGGTCGTCGCGGACGCGGCGCGGGCGATTCACGACGATACGTCGATACCTGAGGCGCTGCCGGCCTTGGCGGCATTGCTCGATCAGCCGGGCCAGCGGAGCGACGTGATTGCGCGCCGTGCACTCAACGCCAACCTTCGCCTCGGAACGCCGGCGGCGGCTGGGAGGTTGTTGAGTTTTGCGCTCGACGAGGCGCGCACGCCCGAGATGCGGCGGGAGGCGCTCGTGAGCTTGCGCGTGTGGAATGAGCCCCCGCCCCTCGATCGCGTGGATGGATGGGCGCGGAAATTCAAATCGGCCGGGATTCGTGAGGTGCTCGAGTCCCAGCTCGCCGCGCTCCTCGCGCTCACCGATCCAACACTCAAGACCCTCGCGATCGAGATCATGATCGCTCACTCGCTGCGAGCCGCTGCACCGCAAATCGCCGGCATCGTCGATGACGGAAAGGCGTCCGCCCCGCTGCGTGCTCAAGCCTTGCGGCTGCTGGCAGGCCAGCACCGGACGCATCCGGTGTTTGCGGCTACCCTCGATCACGCGCTCGCTGACGATTCACCGGTGGCACTGCACATGGCCGCGCTGGAATTGCTCCTGCCGGACCGCGCCGAAAAACTCGCCGGGAATGCGCTGGCGACGCTCGCGGGGCGCACCACGCCGGAGAAGCAGCACGCGCTGGCGCAACTCGCCGCCGCCGGCCATCCGGCGGCGGATGCGATCTTGGCGCAACAGGGTGCGTTGTTGGTCGCGGGGAATTGTCCCCCGGCGCTGCAGCTTGATGTGCTGGAAGCGTTGCGCGTGCGCAGCGTCGCTGATCCGGCGCTCGCCAAAATATTGCAGTCATTCACCGCAGCGTCGGTCGCGTCCGCTCGGCAGGAACTGCTTGAGGGTGGCAGCGGGGCGGCGGGTCAGGACATCGTGACAAATCATCTGAACGCCAACTGTCTCGCCTGTCACTCGGTGGCTCAAGGCGGCAGCGAGGTCGGTCCGAATTTGCGGACCGTGGGCGTGCAAAACGACCGCGCGGCCTTGCTTGAGTCGCTGCTCAATCCCGCGGCGAAGATCGCGGTCGGATACGGTTTGGTGAGCGTCACGTTGAAGGACACTTCGGTCGTGACGGGCACGCTGGCGCGCGAGACGCCGACAGCGGTAACGGTGCGGCTCTTCGACGGCACGATGCGCACGGTGCCGCGCGCCGACATCGCGAGCCAGACGCCGCCCGTTACAATCATGCCGCCGATGGAGGGGATATTGCAGCCGCGGGAAATTCGCGACGTGGTGGCCTACTTGAGCAGTTTGAAAGGCGGCGGCGGGCGGGGCCGGGAAGCCGCCCCATAGGTGCTGAGTTCAGAGGTCGGTGCAGGACGCAGAGCCTGTCTTTTTCTCTGCGAGCTTGACCGCGGCGTCACGGTCGGGCGAAGCTTTCGGCTGCGCCGAGCGGGCGTAGTTTAATGGTAAAACTCCAGTTTTCCAAACTGGCCTCGGGGGTTCGATTCCCCCCGCCCGCTCCAAATTTAGGACCCGCTTATCTGCAACGTTAAGCGGGTTTTTTCTCAGTGACTCATTTAAGCTATCAATAAACTCACAACAGGCGACCCGTTAGTTTATATGGTTTCAACCTTCGCGCGGTCTCAAGAATCCGGTCCCCTTTTTCCAAGCTTGGAATACCACCCAGCTCATCCGGTCATCACGCACCCGCAACGAACGTCCAGCTTCCCCACTCCGTTTGCGTAGCCACCGAAACATCCTGCACCCCGCACACCCTGATCGTGTGGCCGGTGCCGCCGCCGGTGGGCTCCGCTTCATTCACAAAGAAAATCCCCAGCGCGGCCGGAGCCAGCCCAAGGGCATCCGAGCCCGTAACCTTCAAGGTGTCACGTAGCAGGTAGGTCGCCTTGCTGGTTGCGGCGCTGCTGGGGCCATGACGATGCTTCAGATAGTAATCGCCCAGCCGACCGGCATCACGCCTGGCTTGGCGAGTTACAGTGACCACGCGCTTCAAATCGGCTTCCGGCATCGCTTCCAATGCCACGCTGCGCGCACCTGATGGGAGCCGCTTCCGACTCATCCCTGCATGAGGAATCACCAACTCCAGCCGCGCCGGATCACACGCGGCCACTGCATCCCCAAAAACGGTATCGGTTCCCTCCGCGTTGCCACTGCGAAAAACCGCCCGGGGAAACTCCGCGCACAACCACGCGGTCAACGCCCGCAATTGCCTGTGCGCCTTGGCCGGTAGTTTCCGCGTGCCCTCCAGCAAAATAACGGGTCGCTCGTGCGCGCTGAGGTGTTGGTGCAAAGTCGCGTCCATCGAAGTCGAGGCGTGGCCGGTCAACCGGTGTTTGTCTACGGCAGGTGCAGAAATTTGGCCGAAAAGCTTTCTGAGTCTCAAAGCCCGTATTTCTCGGGCCGTCTATGCCGATTGAATTCGGCAGCTGCGCCTCACTCACCACCGTCGTCGCCATCGTAGAGCAATTCGCCTGTCATTTGATCAAAGATCACGACCGTTCCCCCTCCCACCACCAAAGGCTGACAGTCCGCCTGACGATAAAACACGTAGTAGTTTTTTCGGCGAAGAAACTCCTGCGAATCGTAGATGCAGAGCGAAAAGTACGCATTGTCGTAAATTTCAAAGCGCAGGAAATCGGCGCAGTGCTCCAGATACGCTTTCACCTTCGGGCGCAGCGGCACCGAAGATTCGATTTCCTCCGGCTGGCCGTGCGGATAAATCGACGTAAGCACGCGGAAATCGGATGGCGCGCTTTTGGGTTCGCCGTAGCTCATCGCTTCTCAACGTATCGTTTTCGCCGTGCGGATGTCCACGCGGATTCCCTCGCCGGTGCCCCACGTTACCGCGCAAATCGCGCTCGTCTCGGTAGACCAAGATCAACACCGCCGACTGCTGCGCCTTCGCGACCATGTCTTCGAATCGTAGTTTTGCACTCGACGGTCTCCCGTCGGCTCCACTGCCGTCGACACAGGGCTCCGATAGAACGAGCGCATAGGCGCTCTTCACGGCGTAGCTCACGTTTTGCGGCAAATCACCGGTCGCCCTCGCAGCGACCATCCCGAGTTTTGCGACGACTACCCCCACGAGGTTGCCACTCTCATCGAGCAGCGGGCCGCCAGAATTTCCAGTCTGCACGGGCACGCTGATTTGCCACGCCCGCGGATCGTCACCGATTCCGTTGAGGCTGCTGATTTTCCCGCGCGTGACCTTCGGGCTGAATCCTTGGATATCGATATTCGGAAAACCAATCGTCGCCACCGTTTGACCTGCGTCGCGCCCGGCTTGTCGAGTGACCGCAACCACCCGCGTCAAATCGGCATCCGACATCGCTTTTAAAGCCACGCAGCTCGCAAACGGCGGACGTCGCTTTCGGCCCATCCCCTCGTGCGGCAACACCAACACCAACACCAACCTTGCCGGATCACACGCGGCCACGGCATCAGCAAACACGGCATCGGTGCCTTCCGCGTTTCCCTGCGCTTACATCAGCAAAGAAAGAAGTCGTTTCTCGACCGTCTCCGGACAGTTTCGCGCCAGCCACCGCTGCTGCGCGGGAGGCCTGTGTAGGTCGTCCCCGACTAGCGGTAGAAGTCTCAGCATCTCGTCCTGCGGAAGTGCCAGCAGTCTCGCCTGCTCTCCAGGAGTCGGGGAGTCGGAACTCTTCGTAGAATTTGCGGATGTTTTCTGCGACGCTGCCTGCGGGTTGCGATACCGATCCTCTTCCTGATCCTACTCCACCAGCTTCGGGGACGGGCTCATCGGTGACGCTGTAACGGGCCTCTGGCTGACCACCAGTCCGCTGGTCAGACTGCCCCCCACGGTCACCCGCTTCAGTTTCCGAAGTGCGTCCCAGTACGGCCCGATAGGCCCGCTTGCCTTCGACTCGGGTGTTCCAACTTGCGAGGAAGTCGCCTGTCCCGCGGTTGGATAGGATGCTAGGATTAGCGGGTCTTTCATAGAGTTTATCGATTTTGCAAAGATTTTACTGACCTCGGGCAAACGTGAAACCCGTCCCCCGTCACGGGTTGGAATCAGCGTGCGGTTTTTGATGCCGATCATCGCCTGACGCGCCTGATGCCTTCTGATCGGCCGAGAGGCCCGCGTGGGCAGCCCTTGAGTGCGCCGATCCAAAGGCGGCCACGGGATCAATCCGGATCAGTTCGATCAAGATCCGAACGATGAGGAGACTCCTTCTTTGCGGACGGCGGCTGATTTGGGAACTCGTCTGCCACGACTTCCGGCGGAAGCAGTATGTGGGCGAGATAGTTTTTCCGGTAGAGCTCGCGAAGACGTTCTTTTTGTTCGGGTGTCGTTGGCTTCATAGTTTTGATTTTTCTGTATAGTGCATTGGAGGTTCTGTGATGCGTGCTAAAGCAGCATCGCGATCTCGTTTACGATGGTGGCGTCTGACAGAAGCTTTGGCCGGTGGGCCAGTGCTAGATTTACCAAGTTACGCGCGGAATCGGCGGCTGCCTCGGCGCATGTTTTCAGCTCACGCATTCCGTTTTGGATGAGTTTCTCGGCCTCGGTGATTTTTGCCTGTGGCTTCATACGTCACCTCCGGCAGCCGGCTCTGCGTCGCGCTCGGCACAGGACTCCTTCACCCAGTCTTCGAAAACGTGTTCGTAGTGGAACGAAAGCTCGCGGTAAAAGGATGACGAGATGTCCGTGAAGTGGCGGAGGCTTTCGTAGTCGGAACCGCTATCGGCGTTCATGTTGTTGTAGCCGAGGGAAAGCCCCCCGCCCCAATCAAGTTCATGCAGACTCCCGTCGTCGAACTGCCGGACGAGTTCCGCGAGCGTGAGTGGGAGCAGCGAAGTCGAGATCGGCAAAGTGAACTGCCCCTCGTACTCGTCGATTACTCGGTAGCAAATTCCATCTGGCGAAGGGCGAGCACGAAGACTGACAACATCACTCGTAGTGGACTGCAGGCAAATTCGGGCGATCTCGACCTCGCCGACCAGATAATGCGGCAAGTATTCACCGCCCATGAAGCTAGGGTGAATGCGCCCAAGCCGCAGTTTTGATTCTTCATCAGGCTCATCCTTCAGGAGAGCGCCATCCAACTCCTCCAAACGACCGGCATTCCAGTAGTCCGTGATCATTCGTCGACGATTCTCACCTGTGACGTTACGAAGTATGGCCGACAACGGGTCGGCGTCCTCCCAATATGACTGCGGGCGAAAACCATATCTGATGCGCGCGTATTTTTTCATGGTGTATCAACCAACCCAACACGCACCACGAACAACTTTGGTTGCCGAACGTCGGTAACCCACATCGATTTGACCACCGCGGCCCGTGAAAGGCTCGGTTGGTGACGCCCGGTGAACGGGAGTCGTCGTGATGCTAACCTGGGAAGGAACGGCAGTAAAAATCGTGCATAGCGGCGACGGATGCAAACGGGATCACCGTCATAACCACCCTCGTCCCACCGTGCGCTGGTTCGATCCGGCCAACACAAAACGTATAAAGGAAATCGCCCGGAAGCCCGCAACGCGTTGCGACTTGACCCCGAGAGATTCGGAGCACTGCATGTTCAACACGCTCACTGTGATGATTGCCCCAAAAACGGCAAGCCGAGTCTCGAGTAGCGCCCGAGATCCTCCTTTTCGTCGCAACCGTTCCCCACTCTAG
>SYGN01000284.1 GCA_005799525.1 Opitutaceae bacterium
GCCACCATCCGCGAAGTCGACGCCATCGTCCAAGTCGTCCGCTGCTTCGAAGACAACGACATCATCCACACCATGGGCGGCGTCGATCCCGTCCGTGACATCGAGGTCATCACCACCGAGCTCATCCTAGCCGACCTCGACGCGGTCACGAAGCGGATCGACAAAACTCAAAAGAAGGCCAAGTCCGGCGACAAAGAAGCCATCATCGAAATCGCGCTGCTCGAAAAGCTCTCGCCTCACCTCAACGGCGGCAAGACCGCCAACACCCTCCCGGCCACCCCGGAGGAAATTGCGCTGATGAAGCTCTTCCAGCTCCTCACCGCCAAACCCGTGCTCTTCGCCTGCAACGTCGCCGAGTCTGACCTCGCCACCGCCGAACAAAATCCGTTCGTCAAACAGGTCGCAGAATTTGTCCGCACGCATCACGACGCCGCCTACGTTCCCATCAGCGCCAAGATCGAGAGCGAGCTCATCGATCTCCCCGCCGACGAAGCGAAAGCCTTCCTCAAAGATCTCGGCGTCGACGACTCCGGTGTGTCCTCTCTCATCAAAGGCACCTACGGCCTCCTCGGCCTGATGACGTATTTCACCGCCGGCGAAAAAGAAGGTCGCGCATGGACCATCAAGAAGGGCTGGAAGGCCCCTCAAGCCGCGGGCGTCATCCACACCGATTTTGAAAAGGGCTTCATCAAAGCCGAGATCGTTTCCTACGATGACCTCACGCGCCTCGGGAGTGTCGCCGCCGCGCGCGATGCCGGCAAATACCGTCTTGAGGGCAAGGAATACGTGTTCGCCGACGGCGACGTCGCGCTGTTCCGTTTCAATAACTGAGCGGCTTGCGCTGTCCGCCCTCCGCTTAAGCGCGAGCCCACAAACCTAGGACTGCGGCGCAATACATCATTGCCTCCGTCTACTGCGTTCCCTTGGAATTTCCGGCATGTCTCGCCGCGCCACCCTCTTCGTCCTCGCGCTCTTGAGCGCGACTACATCCTGCGCACATCCCGAGATTCAAGACGCACTCGACCGCCTCACGACGGCACTCGCGGCAACTCCGAACGATGCCTCGCTCTACGCCGAACGCGGCGAACTTTACGCCCAGCACGAAGATTGGCTGTCCGCCGAGGCCAACTATCTGCGCGCCGCCGAACTCGCTCCTGGCTTGCCGCGCCTCGCTCGCGCGCGCGGATCGCTGGCCCTCGCCCGCGGGCAAGTCTCCGCAGCCTGCCGCTTCCTCGGCCAAGCCATCGCCCTCGCCCCGTCCGATCCCACCGTTTTCATCCTTCGCGCCCGCGCGCTGGCACGACTCGGCCTGACCCCGGACGCCCTCGCCGACTACACCCAAGCGTTCAGTCTCCTCGCCGCACCCTCGCCCGAACTCTACCTCGAGCGCGCGGCACTCTTCGCCTCCCCAGCCGATGCCCTGCGCTCCCTCGCCGACGCCTTCGTCCGCCTTGGCCCCGTGATGTCGCTCCAGCTCCGCGCGCTCGATTTGGAAATTTCGCTAAGTCGCTTCGACGATGCCCTCACCCGCGTCGATCTCCTGACTTCCGCCAGCGAACGTCGTGAGCTCTGGCTCAAACGCCGTGGCGACATTCTCGTCTTGGCCGGCCGCCAGGCCGAAGCCCGCGCCACCTACGTTGCCGCGCAAACCGCGATTGCCGCCCTGCCCGCTTGGCTGGCAGCTTCGCCCGACACGGTGCGACTTTCCACCGAACTCACCCGTCTCGCTACCACCAGCCCCTGAACCCGGCTCGCTCGCTTCCGGTTAGAACCTCCCGTTTTCTTCCATCTCTCCTATGTCTCCGTCTCACCACCTCCGCCGCCTCGTCGTCCTCACGCTCGCGCTTTCCGCGATGTCCACCCTCCGGGCCGCCACGACCATTATCCGCGGGCCCTACCTCCAATCGGCGACCCCCACCAGCATGGTCGTCCGTTGGCGCACCGATAATACCGAGCCCTCCATCGTCCGCTACGGCCTCACTCGCACCGCACTCACGACGACCGTCAAAGCCGAGGGGATTACCACCGAGCACTTCGTTCACCTCGGTAACCTGAAACCAAATACCCGCTACTACTACACCATGGGCGCTGAGCCGGTCGCGAGGCCCGCAGCAGTCGGCACGAAAAAAGTCGGCGCCGCCACTCCCGCCGCCGAAGCGCAAGACGGTCCCGGCAGGGCACCGACGAGCTCATTCGTGACCCCACCCGAATCCGGTTCCTCCCAACCGACGCGCGTGTGGGTGCTCGGCGACCCCGGCACCAAAGGCGACACCCAGCGAGCTGTCCGCGACCAGTATTACAAATTCACCGACAAACGCGCCACCGACCTCTGGCTCCTCCTCGGTGACAACGCCTACCCCGACGGCACCGACACCGATTATCAGAAAGCCATTTTCGAGATTTATCCCGAGACCCTGCGCACCGTTCCGGTCTGGTCCTGCCTCGGCAATCACGACGGAAAATCTGCCAACTCGATCACGCAATCCGGCGTTTACTACAACGCGTTCACCTTCCCTACCCGCGGCGAAGCCGGTGGCGTCGCCTCGGGCACCGAGGCCTACTACTCGTTCGACTACGCCAATACCCACTTCATTTCCCTCGATTCCCACGACTCCGACCGCTCGCTGGATGGGGCGATGATGACGTGGCTCAAGGCCGACCTCGCCGCCACGAAGCGCGACTGGATCGTCGCGTTCTTCCACCACCCCACGTATACAAAAGGCACGCACGATTCCGACAAGGACAGCGACAGTGCCGGCCGCATGACTGATATGCGCCAAAATTTCCTTCCCGTCCTCGAAGCCGGTGGCGTCGACCTCATCTTAACCGGTCATTCCCACGTTTACGAACGCTCGTTCCTCCTCGACGGCCACTACGGGAAATCCACGACCTTCAACGCGGCCACGATGGTCAAACAGAAAGGCGAAGTGCGCGCCGACGGCGTGGTCGTCTATCGCAAGCCTCGTGCCCGCACTGCTCACTTCGGGGACATCAACGTCGTCACCGGCAGTGCCGGACACGCCGGCAGCAAGACTAAGCCCCCTGCCCTCAACCACCCTGCCTTTTATATCTCCCTCAACGAAGCCGGGTCCTCGGTCCTCGACATTGACGGGCTCAACTTGACCCTCACTTTTCTGAACGACCAAGGCGAAAAGCGCGATCGGTTCACCATAATTAAAGAGTAGCGTTACACGCGCGGGACGGGGCCTGTGCGCTTAGCCAAAAAATTCAGCCCCAACCGCAAAAGCGACTTTTGCCCGTGACGGGTAGAAACCAAGACTCTCCGTGTTCGTAGTCCCGCCTTCAGGCGGAAGGATTGACGGATTCCGTCCCAAGGGGGAACTACGAACACGGAGCTTTTTCTTAACAGTCGAGAGCCAAGTACCGAAAGTGCAGAGCGAACCCTAAGGGTGACGCGCGTTTGCCCGCCTGCGCCGCGCTATTTCGCTCTGTAAATCGGGCTCTCAGCCCTCAGCTCTCAACTGCACGGACACGGCTGCGTGCGACCTGTCCGTTTCCGCAGCACACCCGGCCGCACGTTCGACCGGTTCGCTTGATTTTGCTCGTTCGTCGCTGCTCGCTCATCGCGTGATTGCGTGCTCTCGCCCAAACGTGCCATCGTCCCCACTCTCATGAGCGAAACGCCTCCCGATCTTTCCTCCACTGCCGCTCCCGCGCAGTCCCTCGATTCGACCATTTTGCACGTCCTGATGGACACGATCCCCGACCGGATTTATTTCAAGGATCTGCAGAGCCGCTTCGTGCGCAACAACCTTGCCCAAGCTCGCTCCCTCGGAGCAGCCAGCCCGGAAGACTGTGTGGGTAAAACCGACTACGACTACTTCTCCCGCGAACACGCCGACCAAGCTTTCATCGACGAACAGGTCATTATCCGCACCGGTCGCCCCATCATCGGCAAAGTCGAACACACCACCATGCGCGACGGCACCCGTACTTGGGTTTCCACCACAAAAATGCCGTGGCGCGACCACACCGGTCGTATCATCGGAACGTTCGGCCTTACCCGCAACGTCACCGCCACCAAGTTGGCGGAAGAAAAACTCACCGAGGAGCGCAATCTCCTCCGCATTATCATCGATCACCTCCCGAGTCGTATTTTCGTCAAGGACCTCGCTTCACACTACGTCCTGAACAACCGCGCCCACCTCGACATTCTCCACGTCGAACACCAAGAGGAGGCCCGCGGCCGCACCACGCTGGATTTTTTCCCTGGTGAACGCGGCCAGCAGGCCATGGAAGACGACCGGCGCGTGCTCGACACCGGCACCCCGGTCCTCAACCAGGAAAAATCCGATTTCGGTGCCCAGGGGCAGGTCCACTGGTCGTTGACGACCAAGGTTCCGTATCGAGACATCCGCGACAATATCATCGGCCTCGTCGGTATCAGCCACGACATCACCGAACGCATACGGATGGAACAGGAACTACGGCAGCGGACCGAGGAAATGGAAACCGATGTGCGGATGGCCCGCCAGGTTCAGGAGGCGTTTTTTTCGCAACCTTACCCGGTGTTTCCACGCGGCGTCGCCCCCGCCGACAGTGCGCTCCGTTTCGCGCATCGCTACGTGCCCGCATCGACGCTTAGCGGAGATTTCTTCGACATCGTCCGCCTCTCCGACACGCGTTGCGGCCTCCTCGTGTGCGACGTCATGGGCCACGGCGTCCGCGCCGGGTTGTTGACCGCACTGATCCGCGGCATCGTCGAGGAAGTGGGCCCCCATGCCCGTGACGCCGCGCAAGTGCTGGGCGAGATCAACCGGAGCCTCATACCTATCGTGCACCAGACGGGTCAGCCCGTCTTCGCCACCGCTTTCTACGCCGTGATCGATACCACGGCGCGCACTCTCTCCTACGGGAACGCTGGCCATCCACCGCCCCTTATTCTTCGGGCTGCCACCGGTGTCGTGGACCAACTCTCCCTGTCCGATCCCGAGCCCGCCACCGGCCTCATCGAGGATTTTTCCTACACGAACCACGAGTGCGTCTTTGCCCCCGGCGATGTGTTTCTCGGCTACACCGACGGCCTCTTCGAAGCCGGCAATGCGAGCGGCCAGCAGTTTGGCGAGGCCCGCCTGCGCGCTTTTCTCACCCAACACCGTGGCACCTCGGGCGCAGCCCTCTTGCAAGACCTCGTCAGCGAGATCGTGGCCTTCACCGGGCACCCCGAATTCGACGACGACATCTGCGCGCTCGCTGTCGAGTCAACCGGTCCGCGTTAGCTCAGTGGGTCTGACCGTCCGCTCGACGAATGTCGCGGCGGGTGACCAGCGAAATCGCCACCACCCCAGTGATCGCGACGATCATCGTATCAAGGGGGAGACTCGGTTGGCCGCGTTTCGCTTGGTGCGGAAGAAAAGGCACGTGCACGAATCCGCCGAGAACTCCTTTCCGGCGCACGAGTGCGCCCATCAGACGGTAGAAAACGTGGTTGCACACAAACGTTCCGGCCGTTGGCGACACCGCCGAGGGGATTCCTCGCGCGGTGAGCCCAGCGACGATGGCCTTGATCGGTAACGTGGACCAATACGCCGCCGGACCACCGCGCATGATCGCCACGTCCACCAATTTCACGCCGGCATTGTCGGGGATCAGCGCATCATTGACGTTGATCGCCACTCTTTCCGGCGTGATCGCTGAACGACCGCCCGCCTGCCCCACGCACACAACCAACTCCGGCCGCACCACCCGTAACCACCGTAGCAACTCCTCCGCGCTCGTGCCAAACACACAGGGCAGGACCGCGCCGACCACTGCTCGGCCCTCGATTATTTTTCCATTAAGGGCGCGCGCAATCTCCGCCGACGGATTGATCGTCTCCCCGCCGAACGCCTCAAATCCGGTGACCAACACCGTCCTGCGTTTTTTATCCATGTTCATCCGTGTGCTCCGTAGTTAAAAATGTCCTCCTTCAATAAACACAGCCATACATCACCCCTACATTGAAAAGCCAAATCGCTCCCGCAAACGGCGCCTGCGCTTTGATCACCGCATAGTCGTCTTTGAGCTCCAGTAGCCTTGCGGGCACGATATTAAAATTGGCCGCCATCGGGGTGACCAACGTCCCGCAGTAACCGCTCAGCATCCCGAGTGTACCCATCACCGCCGGATCCCCTCCGTGGGTCTGCACAATGCACGGCAATCCCACTCCCAGCGTCATCACGGGAAATGCGGCGAACGCGTTCCCCAACAAAACCGTAAAGAGCACCATGCCTCCGCAGTACGCGACCACCGCCACCAACGGAAACTGCACCGGCAACGCCGTCGCCACGAGCCCCGCAATGACACCCCCCACGCCCGCTTTTGCCATGATGCCACCGAGGGCCGCCAACATCGCGGGTAAAATCAGCGACCAGCTGAGTAATTGCAGCAGCCTCCCGCCCTCCCGCGCTGCGACCAGCGGGCGTTCACCCGTCGTCCGCAGCGCCGCCGCCAAGCCGACGACACAACCCAACCCGAGTGCGCTTTGCGCCACCTGCGTCGGATTGACCAGCGAGACATCGCCGAATTTTACCCAGTCCAATCCCGCACCACCCACGATCGCTACGACCGGCACCCACAGCACGGGCCACAGGAGCCGGTTGCCGAGCACCTCCGCGCGTTTCGTCAACACCGCAGAGTCTACCCGCGCAAACTGCGGGGCACCCACCCGCTTGGTCGCGACCAAGATCGTGAGCCCGAGCACGGCATAGCCCACCGCCATCGGCGGGAGCCATTTGCCCAAGCCGACCGCAACCGCCAGCAACAACCAAAAAACCGCCGAGCCCCATCGCTGCGGATGCGTCACATCCCACGCGACCAGCGCGCTCACCGCCGCCAAGACGACGCCGCACCCCACGAGAAACAGATCGAGCGTCAGCAACGTCACGGCGCACGCTCCTTCGCTGCCGCCGCCGCCTTTTGCAATCGCGCATCGAGTCGCCGATACCGCCACCAGCCCACCAACACCACCCACAGAGCTGTCGGGAGACTCCAAAGCTTGAGGTCACTCAGGGCGACGGCGACACCCGCATTGTCGAAAAACGCCTTGATCAGCAGCAACGCGCCAACCGCCACGACGATATCGTCCGAGAAAAAATTTCCCACGTTCTCCGCCGCCGCCGCGTGCGCCCGGATCTCGTCGCGCGACTGCGGGCTCGACGTTCCAGACCGCACCAGCGCGGCACCTTCGGCCATCGGTGCAATCAACGGACGGACCATAGCGGCATGATTGCCGATGCTCAGCCCAAACATGCTCGTGACACCCCGGAGCAGTTGATAGGTCCAGAGCACCCGCCCAGCCGTCGCTGCAGTGGCACGCCGAATCAGCATCGCCACCCGCTCCTGCAGACCGTGCCGCTCCAATACGCCGACGATCGGCACCATCAAAATGATCGGCAACATGAGCGCCCGGTTGTCGGTGAAAAACTGCCCGATCATCGCCACGACTTCGTTGAACGAAAAGCCCGCCGCCACTCCCGTGGTGATCCCGCCGGCGACGACGACCAGCAGCGGATTGGCCCGTAACGTGAAACCGATTATAACGACGAACAGGCCGAGTAACGTGATCATACGCCAAACGCTCTGATTTCGATTCCCGATTGCCGCAGCTCCACGTGCAAACGTCGCGCCAATGCCACCGCGTGCGCCCCGTCGCCATGCAGGCAGATGGTATCCGCTCCCGCCCGCACCATCCGTAACGCCTGCGCGATCGCTACCGCTTCGTCCGTGATGACCGCTCCCGCTTCGGCTCGCGGCGTCAGCGCGCCATCCGCGCGATAGGTGCGGTCCGCAAACACTTCCTCGGCGACCCGCAGCCCGACACGTCGCCCCGCCCGCACCAGTTCGCTGCCGCGCAACGCGAAGATCACCAAGCGCGGATCGACCACGTGGACCGCTCCCGCCACGGCCTCTGCGATGACCGCGTCTCGCGCCGCCAAATTATAGAGCGCACCGTGTGGCTTCACGTGCACCACGGTGCCGATCTGTTGCAACGCCCGCACCTGCCGCTCCACGAGGGCCCGCACCTCGGAGGCCGCGAGGGCCCATTCCCGCCGCCCGAAATTTTCCCGATCTGCAAATCCCGGATGCGCGCCGATCGCCACGCCGTGTTGTCGCGCGAGCGCCACGGTCGCCTGCATCGTCGTCTCATCACCCACATGCGCGCCGCAGGCGATGTTCGCCGACGTGATGACCGTCATTAGTTCGGCATCGTGCCCCGCGCCTTCACCGAGATCGCAATTAAGATCAATGCGGAGCGACATAGTCAGCGCATCTTTTGGGACAGTCCCTCTCGCAGCAAGGCCAAGGCTCTCGCGCGGTCCAGAATAAGTTGATGCGCCGCTTCCAGCGTTACTTCCCGAAAACGCAGCGTGTCGCCCGGCTTCAGCTGAGCGACGAGCGGCAGATCTACGCTGATGACGTGAGCGATTTGCGGATACCCGCCAATTGTCTGGGCATCCGCCATCAACACGATCGGTTGTCCGTCTGGAGGCACCTGCACGGTCCCCGGCGCGACGGTTGCGGAAACGAGTTCTCCCGCGTCACGACGGACCACCGCCGGTCCGGCCAAACGCACGCCCATGCGGTCCGACTTCGACGTCACCTTAAACCCTATCGTAGTCAGCGTGCCGTTAAACGCGCCCGCCTGCGCGCCGCGGACGATTCGCACCGTCGGTGCAGCCGAGTAGGACGGCAACATGCGTTCATCGAGATGCCAGCGATCCACCATCTGCCGGGAACCCGCTGCGGCGCGCAGCTCATCGCCGTCGCGCAGCGCGCGCCCCTCCAGTCCACCCAGCGCCGCTCGCAAATACGTGCCGCGTCCACCCAAGACGAGGGGGACATCGAGGCCACCGGCGACCGCAAGATAACCGCGACAGCCCGTCCGCGCAGCGCCAAATTTCACGCGCTCACCCGCGCGCACGCTCACCGGTGCCCACCTCGGCACTGCACCGAAATCTCCGCCTCCCATCGCAATCGTGGTGTCGGCGGTGAACACGAGTTCCGGCCCCGTCAGTGTGAATTCCAGCGCGGCCGCGTCCTCCGCGTTGCCCACCAATAAATTTACCACGCGCAGCGCCATCGCATCCATCGCTCCGCCGAGCGGCACGCCCGCTGCGCGATGGCCGCGCCGCCCGAGGTCCTGCACCGTCGTGAGCATCCCGGCCCGAATAACCGTTATCGCCATGCGGCAAACTCCTCCGCGTTGATCGCACGAAACGTCACCCGGTCCCCCGCCCGCAAGAGCGCAGGCTCATGGCGTCCTCCGTCGAAGAGTCGCAACGGCGTGCGCCCGATGAGATTCCAACCGCCCGGCGTCATCAGCGGATAGACCCCCGTCTGCGCGCCACCGATTCCCACTGTCCCCGCCGGCACAACCGTGCGGGGCGCCGGCCTTCGCGGCGTGTGGATTTTCGCAGGCAGACCACCGAGATACGCAAAGCCGGGCGCAAATCCGATCGCCTGCACGAGGTAGTCACCTCCGGCGTGCAGGGCCACGACTTCCTCGGAACTGAGCCCCGCCTGTGCGGCGACGTCGGCGAGGTCCGCCCCTCCCTCGCCACCATAGCACACCGGAATTACAATCACCCTCGCTTCCCTCCTCAAGTCGGCGGTCTCCACGCGTTCCGTCCGCGTCGCGATCTCCCGGCACAGCCGCTCATATCCACCGACCTGCGCGACGTCGTAAAACACGGTCACGCTCGCAAACGCCGGCACGACATCGACCACGCCAGCGGGTCGGTCGCGCTCGAGCGTCGCAGCTAACGCCCGTACTCGCCGCAGCCCCGTCTCGTCGAGGCCGGAACCGAGCGCGACAACAACGGCGGAATCGCCGAGGGGCGTGAGCGTCATACCGTCACTATTCGCGAGCCTCTGCCTGCCGCAAAAGAAAAAGTCCGGCGCTGGGGTGAGCGCCGAGCTTGCCTGGTTCCGACCGCTGATCAGTCAGCGCCGGGCCGTCTCAGCCAAACAGTTCAGTGGAGTGCAGGGCCGTCCCTTGCCGACCCGCCGCTGCGCTGAACACAACAGTCTTATTGCCGGCGCGTCCACGAACGATGCGGTGGTCGAGAATCGGCTAGTTTGGTTTGCTGTCGGGCAACAAACCCGAAACTTTTATATACTCATGCGATTCACGATCCTTCTCCTCGCCATCACGGCGGCGTTGTGTTTTAATGTCAGCGGCTGCCGCGACCCTGAAGTCACCACGTACCGCGTCGCCAAAGAAACTCCACCCGCCGCCAGTGCAGCGGCGAAGGGCCCTGCGGCCGCCGGCCCCGCCACCATGGCCAACACCCCTGTCCCCACGGCCGACGGCGAGAGCCTGACTTGGACCGCTCCCGCCCACTGGCAAGCGAAGCCCGCCACGGCCATGCGCAAGGGGAGCTACGCAGTCCCGACCGACGGCGGCCCGCCCGCTGACTTGTCGATCACGGCCTTCCCCGGCGATGTCGGCGGCGAACCCGCCAACATCAACCGCTGGCGCGGACAAATCCAACTCTCCCCCGCCAGCGACGCCGATCTCACCACCGCCATCACCCGCTTCGAAAACAGCGGACTCACGTTCGCCGTCGTCGACTTTGAAAACGGCCAACAGCGCGTCCTCGGTGCGATCATTCCGTTCCGTGGGAGCACGTGGTTCGTCAAGCTCACGGGCCCGGCCACTGAGCTCACCAAAGAAAAGCCGGCCTTTCTTACGTTCCTGAAGACTGTGAAGCCCCCCTCTACGCCATGAATCCTGCCGTTCGTTCCGTCCGCGATTTTTTCGTTTCGCTCGGACTCACCGTCGTCCTCCTCGCGCTCTCGCTCATCCTCGTCTTCGCGTCGACCCTCGCGCAAGTTGACCTCGGCATCTATGCCGTCCAAGAAGAGTTTTATCGCTCGTTCATCGCGATCTGGCACGTCGGCGGCATTTTTATTCCGCTCCCCGGCGGCTACCTCGTCGGCGGCCTGCTCCTCATCAACCTCCTTTCGGCGCACATCTACCGGCTCAAACTGGAGTGGCGTAAAGCCGGCATCCAGCTCACGCATTCCGGTCTGATCGTGCTCTTGCTGGGCGAACTTTTCACGGGCCTCTGGCAGGAAGATTTTCAGATGACGATCTCCGAGGGCGATACGAAAAATTATTCCGAAAGCTTTCGCCTCTACGAACTCGCCGTCATCGACACGACAGACCCGAAGATGGATGAGGTCGTGGCGATCCCCGATTCCAAGCTCGCCGGGGCCGCCCTCGTCCAACACCCGAAAATGCCGTTCCGCGTGGCGACGAAAGCCTACTTCCCCAACACCACCCTCGCCCGCCGCGATGCGGCTGCACTATCGCCCGCCGCCGCCGCCGTGCCGGTCGCGACGCGGGGCATCGGCAGCAGTGTCGCTGTGACGCCACTCCCGCTCACCTACAAGATGAACGAAATGAACGTGCCTTCCGCGGTCGTGGAACTCATCGGTGACGAGGGCTCACTCGGCTCCTGGCTCGTCTCGCCCCATCTCGGTGCGCCGCAAACCTTGTCTCACGCGGGCCGCACGTGGCGGTTGGAACTGCGCATCGCCCGCGCTTACAAACCGTTTTCCCTGCAGCTGCTCAAGGTGACGCACGACGTCTACGTCGGAACCGATCTCCCCAAGAATTTCTCCAGCCGGATCAAGCTCACCACCCCGGACGGCCACGACGACCGGGAAGTTCTCATCTACATGAACAACCCTCTGCGCTATGGCGGCTACACGTTTTTCCAATATCAGATGGATAGCTCGCGGGGTCAGACCGGCCTGCAGGTCGTGCGGAATCCCAGCTGGCTGCTGCCCTACATCGCCTGCATTATGATGACCTTCGGCCTCCTCCTTCAATTCGGCCTGAGCCTCCGCGCCTTCATCGCAAAACGCCGCACCACCGCCAAACCCGCCGTCGTATGAAAAAACACCTTCCGCTCCTCTTCCTCCTGCTCGGCCTCGCGCTCGTCGCTCGCTCCTTCCTTCCGGAGCGCAATAAAACCGACTTCGACCTCGCCGCTTTCGGTCGCCTCCCCGTCGTCGTCAACGGGCGCGTCAAGCCCGTGGATACCGTCGCCCGCACCGCACTTGTCGTCCTTCAAAGCAGCCAGAGCATCGCCGCTCCCGACGAGACCAAGCTCACGCCCAACGAGTGGTTGCTGGACGTCCTCTTTCGCAGCTCACGCGCTGACGCCTACCAACACTTCGAAATCAACCACCCCGACCTCCTCGCGATTTTCAGCCTCACGCCCGCGGACGGTCGCGCCAAACGTCGCTTCTCGTTTCGCCAGCTTGAACCAAAAATCGACGAACTCCAGCGCCAAGCCCGCCTCGCCGAGCCCGTCGAAGCCGCGATCCGCACGCCGTTCCAAAAGGCGGTCGCCCAACTTTACGCCAATCTCGGCCTGTACATCCGTCTCAAGGCCAGCATGGTCGCCCCCGATCACCAAGACTTTCTCAGCGAACTGCTGACGTATCAGAAAAATGTTACCGCAGGTGTCGCCGCAGTCCGGGCAAAAGAAGCCGGACAGCCCTACGATGCCGCCCTCGCCGCCCAAATGATGGAGTCCGGCGGGCGATTTTCACGCATGGGCGAACTCGCCTATCTCCTCGCCGTCCCACCCTCCGATGGGGAGAGCAACACCACGGGCTGGAAGAAAGTCGGCGATTCCCTCCTCGATTCGTTTCCCACTGGCCAGATCAATCCCGCGATTATGGTCTACGCCGGTTTGGCGCGCACGTGGAAAGCCGATCAGCCGAAAGAATTCAACGAAATCCTCCGCCTCTACCGCGCGCAGCTCGAACGAAATTTCCCCCAGTCGCTGGTGAAATGCGACGCCGAGGCGCGCTACAACTCTGCCCAGCCCTTCTACACCGCGATGATTCTCTACGTCCTCGCGTTTCTGATCGCAGTCATTTCTTGGCTCGTGTGGCCCGACGAACTCGGTCGCGCGGCTTTCTGGCTCCTCGGGATCGCTTGGGTGCTCGCGACTGCGGGCCTCCTCGCCCGGATGTGGCTCGAAGGTCGCCCGCCCGTCACGAACCTCTACTCCTCGGCGCTCTTCGTCGGCTGGATCGCCGTCGGTTTCTGCCTCGCGCTGGAATACATTTATCGCAACGCCATCGGCTCCGTGGCCGGCGGCCTCGTCGGATTTGCGACTCTGCTCATCGGCTACTACCTCTCCCTCGGCGGAGACACCTTGGAGATGATGCGCGCCGTGCTGGATTCGAACTTCTGGCTCGCGACCCACGTAGTCACGGTAACGGCCGGCTACGGAGCGACGTTCCTCGCGGGCTTTCTGGCGATCATCTACATTTTCCGCGGCGTCTTCACCAAGTCCCTCGACAAGGCCACCGCCGATGCCCTCTCACGCATGATCTACGGCATCGTGTGCTTCGCCGCACTGTTCAGCCTCGTCGGCACCATCCTCGGCGGCATCTGGGCCGACCAGTCTTGGGGCCGTTTCTGGGGCTGGGACCCGAAAGAAAACGGTGCCCTCATGATCGTGATTTGGAACGCCATCTATCTCCACGCTCGCTGGGGCGGATTGGCGAAACAACGCGGCCTCGCCGTCCTCGCCGTCTTCGGTAACGTTATCACGGCGTGGAGCTGGTTTGGCGTCAACATGCTGGGCGTCGGCCTGCACAGCTACGGCTTCATGGACTCGGCGTTTCCGTGGCTGCTCGCCTTCGCGGGGAGCCAACTGCTCTGCATCGCTCTCGGGAGCATCCCGCTTGCCATGTGGCGTAGCTTCCGGGCTTAGCCGCATCCAGGCAGTTGAGGGTTGAGCCTCCGGTCCGGTGCTGAGTGACCATTTTCAGCGACAAAAAACGTACCGTCACGCCTGAGCCGAGATCCACCTTTTGGGGGCTTTCCCAGCGCTCAGCCCTCAAATCTTGTGGGCTTGTTGATGGAGTCGTCAACGTGGCCCCGCGCGCAATCGCTTCAAATCTTGCTCAACAATTCCTCGGCGTGAGCCAGCGCGCTCTTGGCTTTGCTGTCGCCCAGCATCCGCGCGAGCTCGCTGACCCGGGCTTTCCGACTCGCTTGGATCGGTTCGATGGTCACGACGGCGCGATCCTTCGATTGATCCTTCGTCACCACCAAATGACACGTCGCCTGCGCCGCGACCTGCGGCAAATGCGTCACGCACAAGACTTGGTGGCTCTGTGCAATCGCGGCCATTTTCTCCCCGACCACGCGGCCGATCTCGCCGCCGACGTTCGCATCGACTTCGTCGAACACGAGCAGCGGAACGCCATCGAGATCGGCCAGCACGGTTTTCAGCGCGAGCATCACGCGGGCCAGCTCACCGCTCGACGCCACGCGATTCAGGGGTAAGGGAGCCTCCCCTACATTCGGTGAGAACAAAAACTCGCACCCGCAATCACCGGTTGGCCCCATTTCGGCGAGGCTCACGACACGCACGGAAAAATCCGCCTTCTTGAAACCCAGCTGGGCGATACCCTTGGCCGCAACCTTGGACAATTCCTTGGCCGCTTTCTCGCGCGCGGTTCGCAACGCCTGCGCCTCTTGTTTCGCCGCCCGCTCCGACGCGGCAATTTCTTTTTCAAGGCGCGCGAGTGTGCCCTCGATATCCCCTTGCACCTCGAGCCTTCGCTCGAGCTCATCGCGCGCCGCCATCACGGCGGACACTTCGCCACCGTGCTTCCGCCTTAACTCCTGCCATGTATTCATGCGGGAGGTAAGCTGCTCTGCTTGCTCCGGATCGAACTGCAACTGCTGGCTCAACGCCGAAAATTCCGCACCGAGGTCATTCAATTCCACGGCGGCAGACGAAAGCCGATCCGCCAACGGCTTGCTCGCTGCATCGATCAACTCAAGTTGCCGGGCCTCACGCAACAGCGCGCCCACCCGCGATTGCACACCGTCTTCACCTGTCAGGCCCGCCGCCAGCGCCGACGATAACTCAATCAACTCTTGCGCCCGGCTCATGCGCTGAAAATCTCGATCCAGCGCCTCGATCGCCTCGTCGGTCAATTCCAACGCCGCGATGCGGGCGAGTTGATTGCGTAAAAAATCGATCTGCTCGGGCGATAATCTCGTCTCGTGCGCGATCCGCTCGAGCTCATTCACGGATTCTCGCCAAGTCCGGTATTTCTCCCGATAGGAGGCGAGGGTTGCACCACAGCGCCCGAACAAATCCAGCAAATCGAGCTGACAACTTTCCTTGAGCAACCGGCGCGGCTCGCTCGGTCCATGGAAATCGACCCAATGCTCACCCAATCGCTGCAACGCGGACAGCGTAGCCAGACTACCGTTGATCGTGATCTTAGGCGCTTTTTCCCGTGCCAGACTGCGCTTGAGGATGAGCAACCCGTCTTCGCACGGCGGAAGCTCGAGTGCTCCGAGCGCGCCAGCAATCTGCGTCGGATCCTTGAAATAGAGTGCCGCTTCGACCTCGCAAGACGGGGCTCCCTGTCGAATGACGCTTTTGTCGGCACGTTCGCCCGCTAACAGGCTCAATGCACCCAGCAAGATACTTTTGCCCGCGCCCGTCTCGCCGGTCACGGCGGTGAAGCCGGCCTCAAAGTCAAGTGAGACCTCTTCGAGGAGTGCGAGATTGCGGATGCGAAGCGATTGTAGCATGGGATAACAGGCACAAAAAAACCGCCGACATTCAAGCGGCGGTTTCAGATGGTGTGACCCCACCTACCGCGACGACGACAGCCCGGTGCGCGATCCGAACGCTCCGCCCTGCTATGAGGCGCTGCGCGCGCTGGCGATTTTCCTGTGCGGGCAGCACAAACGCGCCGAGCGCCGCCCGTAGGATTATCATTTACCGGACTTACTGCGCTCGCCGCGCAAGCGCAGCACCACGGTGATCCGGTGGAGCACCGCCTCGTCTCACCCTCCATGAGACCGCACCGTCGTCGCCAACGCGAAACTCACCGGCAGGTGCCACGCGCCGGTGGTGGCGGCGAGGACATAAAAAAGGTCACACTTTTCACTTTGTACTTTAAAGTGGACCCATCGGATTGGACAGATCTGAAAGTGAGTTATGAGTTAAGGAGGGAGGACAAGCGTGAAAGCAAGGGAGGGGCGCTGGGGAGCGCAGCTCCCTGCCAGTTTTTGTATTTAAGATATGAATATATCGGCGGGGGTGCACTGTCGCAGGTTTGACTTCTTTCGGTGTGTTAATGGCGCGTTCACCTTCCTGGGTCCCTTCGCTCCCCCGGCGTTATCCGGCTTCAACGCCACTATGGACCCTCTGACTCCGGCGCGGCTCAGCTCGCCGCGCCGGGATCTCCATTTATCCCATGCTCTCTTCGGATCGTTCTCGCTCCAACCACACCCCAGCCGACCGGTCGCCAGCTTTGACAGTGCTAGTGCCGTGACCGGTTTGCCGCTTGCGCGGCAGGCTTCGCGTTACGCTCGCACGTCTGACCTGCCGTATCGAGTGCTCTTTCGTTCGGGACCGACCCTCCGTCTCGGGCTGCTCCCCACCCCGCCCTGCGGCGACGCAGTTGCCTCCGATTGCCCCGCGCGCGCTGTCTGCGCGGAGGAGATGACTTTCACATTCTGAGTTCATAGTTTCATGGACGCACGCGCGGCGGTTCTCCAACCGCAGTGCTTCCTCGCGACTGCGATTCTCACGCCCGACCGCTTCTAGTGATCGGGCGTTTTTTATTTGCAGTGGGTCCTATACCCCAAAGCTAACGTCCAGCCTAACGCGACTATTTGCCGCGAATGCCGCGGTGATCTTCACTCAGATTTCTTGATCAAATGCTCAGCGGCGCGCGCCGTATAATTTTCGCCACCACCGGCGGCCGTCGAGGAGGCCAGGAGAGCCAGCACCGTGCCAATGGCCGTCGGCGCCGGGCGCGGAATGCGCGCAACGACGTTCACTGCAAACAGGCGGGCCTCGCTTTTCGTGGCGTCCCTCAGCACCGCCTCAACGACCGACCATGCGGCCGCGTTGTCGCCGCGACGGAGCATGACCTCGGCCGCCGCCAAGCGCACCACGGGCTCCGCGTCGGCCAATAGCGCGGTCACATCCGGAGGTGTGGTGGCACGCAGCGCCGCCACCGCTGCCCAATAGCGGATGACGGGCTCCGGCGAACGCAGCGCCGTCAGCAGCGCGGCCGCGTCTGGCTGCGCCGGCAATTGCAGGGCATCAATCTGCTCCAAGATTCGCGCGAGCGGATAACGTTTTTCGTCTGCGGCGACGACGGAGGGCGAGTCTTGGCCTGACCATGCGACCAACAGCGGTTCCGGCATGAAGCCGGTGTCGCGCACTGCCAGTTGGTGTGCGCGCAACGCGGCGCGGAGGCGGATGAGCTGCGGTCGCCCCGCAGGGTCGGCCGCGAGATTGCGGACGTTGTCAGGATCAGCCGCGCAATCGAAGAGCTCTTCGGTCGGCTTGTTTTCAAAAAAGGCGCGCTGCGCGGCGTTGAGCTTTCCGGCCGCAAAGAGGCCCGCCCACTCCTTCATCGACGGCTGCCGCCACAGATACTCGAGGTGTTGGCCCCACGGCTGACTCGGGTAATAGTTGCGGATGTAACGGAAACGCCCGTCGGTGACCGCCCGGGCCATGTCGTAGCGCTCGTCCATGCGATCACGGAAACTGAACGTAAACTCGGGGCCAGCCTTTCGCGCCGGTCCGGCGATAGCGCGGCCCTGAAATTGCGCGGGGAGCGGGAGGCCGGCGAGGCTCAGCACCGTCGGTGCAAGGTCGACAAAATTGACCAACTCACTCAGGCGGGAATTCGGTGCCGCCGGTGCGAGGTGCTGAAATTTTTTCGGGAAATGAGCCACGAGTGGCGGGTGCGTGCCGTTCTCGTAGAGGAAGCGCTTGCTGCGCGAGACCGCCCCACCGTGATCGCCGTAATAAAAAATAATCGTGTCTTCCGCCAAACCATCGGACTGAAGATCTGACAGAATTTTCCCGAGCGCGGCATCGGCGCGGGAGACGTTGTCGCAATAGTGCGCGATGTCGGCGCGAACCGTCTGGGTATCGGGCAAATAGGCCGGCACGCGGACCTTCGCCGGATCGGTCACCTGTGCCGCCTGCTTGTGTAGGCTGCTCTCGTGGGATTGCTCAAAATTGAAAATTGCGAAGAACGGCTGCCCCGCCGCGCGATGACGCCAATGCGCCATTTTGTTATTCTCATTCCACGCGGCATCCCAAGACGACGACGTGTTGTAATCGGTCTTGGCATTGTTCGTGGTGAAGTAGCCCGCTGCGCGGAGATACTCTGGGAAAAATTTCACGCCTGCCGGTAAAGGTTGTTTGCTGCGCATGTGCTGCGTACCCATGCTGCTGGCGTAGCGTCCCGTGATAATGCTGGAGCGCGTTGGCGCGCAGACTGCGGACGTCGAGTAACACCGCTCGAATAAAATTCCACTCTTCGCCAGTCCGTCGATATGGGGCGTTTTGGCGAGTGGGTCGCCATACGCACCGACGGTGGTCGCGACGTTGTCCTCGGTGACGAGCCAGAGAATGTTGGGCCGGTCGGCGGCGGAGATAGCCGGCGCTGCGTAGGCCAGAGCAAGTAGCGCAAAACAGAGGAGGGATTTCATGACAGGACGTTGACTCACTTTCCCGGGGCATCACCGGCTTTTTTCTTCGAGTTCTTGGCTTTGTTCGTGGCGTTGGCCGAATTGGCAGGCCACGGAACGACATGGGCGCGCTTGGCCCACGCGTCATAGCTGGCAGCCATGGTCGTCAAGCGGGCCGGTTCTTTCGCCGCAAGGTCGCGTTGCTCGGCGCGGTCGGTGGAAATGTCGTAGAGCTCCCAACCACCGGGGAACTTCGACACCAGCTTCCATTGGCCATCGCGGACAGCGCGGTTGCCTTCGTGCTCCCAAAAAATCGGCTGCGCACGCCGGATTGATTTACCTTCGAGCGCGGGACGCAGACTCACCCCTTCCATCGGGGTAATCGCTTCGCCATTGAATCTTGCCGGATACTTCGCGCCCGCGAGATCAACGCACGTCGCCATCAAATCGACCAGGTGACCGGGCTGCGCGTCTATCTTTCCGCGACGCGCAGCGGGAATACCGGCGGGCCAGTGCACAATGAGCGGAGTCGCGATGCCACCTTCGTGGACCCAGTGCTTGTATTCGCGGAACGGGGTGTTGCTGACGTTGGCCCAATCGCCGCCGTAGGCCATATAGGTATCGGCGGGGCCCGGCAGCACGCCGTAACCGCCCCGCACCGGGTAGCCGTCGCGGGTCTGGTTGGGACGACTGCTCAATTGCTGTGCATCCTTCGCCATCGGCGGGAGTGACGGTGCCGCGGCGCGAGGGGTAAACGCACCGACGCGGCCGTTGGTCCCCGCGTTGCCGCCGTTGTCTTGGAGGTAGCAAATCACCGTGTTTTCAAACTGCCCAGTGGCCTTTAGCTCGGCGACGATGCGACCAATACCTTCGTCCATCACGGTGAGCATCGCGGCGTAGACTTCCATGCAACGGATCTCGAATTCTTTGTCCTTCACCTTGTCCCACTCGCCGACCTGTGGGGCGAGTCCCCACGCCGCGTCCGCGACCCCGAGTTGCTTTTGTTTTTCCCAGCGCGCTGCGCGCACCGGCGTGTAGCCGCCATCGTAGCGGCCCTTGTATTTCGCGATGTCCCGCTCGCGCGCGTGCATGGGCCAGTGTGCGGCGGTGTAGGGCACGTAGAGCAAAAACGGTTTTCCGGCCTGATCACGTTTGTGTTCACGAATAAACTTTGCAGCGTGATCGCTCAGTGCGTCGGTGTAGTAATAATCCTCTGACGGGCGGTAGTCGGTATCGTTGGCCGCGGTGATGAGCGTGTTGTCGCGCACGAGCGCACTCGGGTCCCAGAAACTTCCGGCGCCGTGAATCGTGCCATAGAAGCGGTCGAAGCCGCGCTGCAAGGGCCAGTTCTTCTGGTTCGTGAGCGCGGCCTCGGTGTCGCCGGGGGTCACGTGCCATTTGCCAGCGGCATACGTGCGATAGCCGGCGGGCTTGAGGGCCTCGGCGATGGTGACGCTGCGACGGTTCAGATCGCCGCGATAGCCCTCGATCCCGTAGTCGCCCATCATGTGGCCGATCCCGGCTTGGTGCGGGTAGAGCCCCGTGAGCAACGCGGCGCGCGTCGGACAACAGCGCGCAGTGTTATAGAACTGCGTGAAGCGCACCCCACCCGCGGCGAGCGCATCGAGGTTCGGCGTCGCGATCTCGCCACCGTAGCAGCCGAGGTCGGAGTAGCCGACATCGTCGGCCATAATAATGATCACGTTGGGCTGGCTAGCCGCACGTGCCATGCCGACGAACAGGACCAACGCTACGAGCGCAGTGGTGAATATCTTTTGCCGGAGGTTCATAGGAGTAATGGTCGAGGGGAAACACATCAGGTGGGCGAATGGGCCCACCTGCGGAAAACGTCGTGGAGCGTCGCGCGCAGCAACGCGAGCACTCAAAGCTTGGCGGCGATGCCCGGTTTCACGCCCTGCCAACCCTTGCGCCATTGGACGAGGAGCTTGTCGACCAGTTCGTTATTACCCGGCATCTTCGCGATGTTGGTAGCTTCCTGCGGGTCCAGAGTGTGGTCGTAGAGCTCAATCGCGTCGATCTTCGAATGATCGTCGCGGGCCATCCATACCACGAAGCGGTAGCGCTCCGTGCGCATAGCATAACCCATCAATTGCCCGATTTCGGACTTGCCGGCGCTGCGTGGATACTGGCTGAAGGCGGCGGATTTCCACGGGCGATTCGGATCGTCGAGTACAGGTTTAAAGCTCACGCCTTCGGGGTGCTTCGGCAGCGGCAGACCGGCGAGGTCAGCGAGGGTCGGATAGATATTCACGAACTCGACAATGGAGTTCGTTTTCGCCCCGGCGTTCTTCATGCCGGGGACAGAGAGGAGCAGCGCGGTGTTGGTATCGTTTTCGCTGTTACTGTGTTTGCACCACGCGTTGTGCTCGCCGAGTTTTCAGCCATGGTGCCCCAGAGGATGACGATGATTTTCCTCCGTAGGTCGAGGCGGTCGAGTTCGGCGAGGACCTTACCGACCTGGGCGTCCATGTAACTGATCGCCGCGTAGTAGCCGTGCTTGAGCCGACGGGCGAGGTCGTCAGGGACGTGGCCTTCGGGGATGCCGTGATAGTTGCGCAGTTCGCCACCGGGGCGAATGGCGTAATCGGGGTCGTCCTTCGGGCGAAAGGAGTTCGTGGCGAGTTGGATTTTGGCGGGGTCGTAGAGGTCCCAGTATTTCTTGGGCGCGATGAAGGGCAGGTGCGGCTTAATGAAACCGACGGCTAGGAAAAACGGCTCTTTTTTCTGGCTGATGTCCCTGAGCGTGGAGACGGCGAGCTCGGCGACCTTGCCATCCTGAAACGTGTTGTCCGGCACCTCGGCGCCCTCGAAGGCGGGGCCGCGGATATTTTTGCAGCAGGCATGGAATCGGGCACGGTGACTCCGGCGGCCTTGGCGGTTTTCGCCCCCTTGCTCTTCCCCTTGCCCTTGGTGGCTGAAGCATTGTCTCCGTCGGGATCGACGCCGTAGCGCCGCTCGTTGCGTGTGACGTTTTCCGGCAGTGCGGAGGTCTCGGCCTTCGGCGTGCCCCACGGCACCGACCAGGACTGCGGGTCGTCGAGGCTGCCGTGATAAATTTTGCCCATACCTTGGACGCAGTAGCCGTTCTTTTTAAAATGCTGGGGAAGCGTCACGACGTTAGGCAGCGCGGTGCGGAAGTGGGTAACGAGATCCCAAACCTTGGTGTTATCGGGGCGAGTGCCAGTGAGCAGACTGGAGCGCGTGGGCGAGCAGACGGCCTGCTGGCAATACGCGCGGTTGAAGGTGATGCCCTCTTTCGCGATGCGGTCGAGGTTCGGGCTCTTCACGTAGTTCGCGCCATAAGCGCCGAACTCGGGGCGGATGTTGAAGACCGAACCTTGGCCACCTGGGTCGACCTCACCAAAGATGACCGAGTTGGAACCTGTGCCGAAATCGATGCGCTCGACGTTGTGGTGTCTCTCGAGATGAAACAGCGGAAATAATTCCGACTGACGTTGTTGCTCTGGCTCAGACGGCGAAACGAGAAATCGCCGTCGAGATTTTTGTCCTCCATAGGCGGCGCGGCGTAAACATTAGCCACGAAGCTGGCGATTTCGTCGGCCGTGAAGAGCCCGAGGTCCTCCATGAAATCGGAGGTGATGGCATCGATGTTTACCGGCACATCCTTGAGCGCCTGCTTGGTGCGCGTGGCCGACGGGATCTCGTTGGCGGACCAGCCGGTCTCACGCTCGGTAGCGATGATGAAGGGCGAAAGTTCGATCACGGCTCCCTGCGCGGTTGTTGGGTTAGTGGTCGGCGCCGTTTGAGCGGAAAGTCCGGCGCTTCTATCGCCGTGAGTATTCTCGGGAGCAATCGTCTGAAGAGCCTGAAACCGCATGGAGATTTTACGGAGGTTATGGTTATTGGGGTGATGCGGATGTCTGCGCAGGTTCTTTATTCGTCCGCAGAGAACGGCACATTCCGTTGAGGAGGTGCCTCACGGCAGCGGGGCCCGGCGCGTGAGCGAAATGCTAACGTCGTCTACGTAGCCGCCAGTGAAGATAAAAGCAGGCCCCGATTCGAACGCCTGGTTGATGTGCAGGCGGACGACGAGAAACTCGGCGTTGGCCGGAAAGTGCAGCTCCGTCGTTAACCGCTGCCACGTGGAGGGATCGCGATCCATCTGGGTGCGACTGCTCCGGGCCATCGCGAGGGCACCATTCGTGAGCGCGCTACCCAGGCGGCCGGCCCGTTCGGGGACGGACTCCGTCTCGAGGGCATAGGGGGAAATCGCGAAGCCTTATTTCTCGGCGTCGGGAAACACCATCGCATTGAAACTCGCCGATACTTCCACCACGGCCCCGCCATCGGATAACTCGCAGCGAAATGGCCGGAGGTCGATCAGCCGGTAGACGACCGCGATATGGCCGCCGGCCGGCTTGGACTTGCCGTCAAAATCGGCCCGGAGAAACCGCATCATCCGCTGGCCTTTTCCGGTTTCACGCCGTTCTGGGTGCCGACGATTTCGGCGGCGTCACCCCGCCAGATCCCGGTTTCCAGCGCCGAGCGGATCGCCAACGGAGCCTCGGGGTTCTCGAAATCCGCATCGAGCACCGAGTGCGACTTCACCACGGGTGGAAGGACGTAGGCCCAGGCTACAGTCGCGGCGAAAAGCCCAGCCACGAGTCCGACGGCCGCGTGGGGCGCCCACTGAAACCACGCCAGCGGTCGCGATAGGCTGAACGCGGCGCGACGGTCGCTGAGTGGCAGAATCGGGGTCCGGGCCATACCCTCTCTCCGCACCGCCGCGGCCAACGCAGTGCCGCCGGCCAGTTCGCCGTGGAGCGCCGAGTAGTGCAGCCAAGCGTCGAGCGCAGCCACGTCGATGCGCAACAGCCGATCAAGTTCGGTGATCTCCTCCGCAGTCGCGAGGCCGTCGCAGACGCGGGCAAACAGCAAATCGTTGTTTGGCGTCATTTTCATGCAGTGGTTGCTTCGGTTCTCATCCCGCGCTCGACGCAGTCCAGCAGGACTCGCCGGCTGCGTTGGAGCAGCTTGTAGATCGCGTCCACCGTGCGACCTTCGCGCAGCGCGATGGTCTCGACGGGTTCTTCCTCGGTGTAGTAGCGATTCAAGCTGGCGGGTTGGTCGGGCGGCAGCTTGGCGAGGCAGTCGCGCAACTTTTCCGCTCGCAGCGAAAGCTCCGGTGACAACACCTCGCGACGGGCATCGATCAAGGCAATCAGTCGTCGTGCGCGAACGCCTGCCAACGCGGTTGATTACGCCAGAACTCGCGCACCTTGAAGCGCGCAATCCCGCATGCCCACGGGGGAAATTCTCTCGTCGCATCAAATTCGGCGCGCTTCGCCCAGAGAGTGACCAGCGTCTCTTGCAGCACATCGCGCGCATCGGCCGCGGCCGGCACGTAGCGCAGGATAAAGCGGAGCAGAGTCCGCTCCTCCGCCATAAACTGGCGGGGAAAAGCCTCTTCGTTTGCCCTGCGGCTAGCTGTGGGGGTCATCGATTCCTACCTTATCTTGGCATGAGATGAGCGAAATTGGACAATCATTTGACCCGACGTGAAAAAATCGGCACCACAGACACCGAGCGATCGTGCCTTTGGCTGGGCGACGCACAACGATCCTTGGTCCGTTCGTCGTCACTCCTTCGCGCCCGCCTCGAAACCACCCGCAATTTCCGCCTCGGGAGCAACCGCCCGCCACCGCGCGAACGTGCCGCCGCAGCCGGACAGTTCGGTGAAAACCTACGTTTATTTCGGCGCAAAGGACGTCTCGCGGCCAGCTCTGTCCTGAACGGTGAATGGAATTTCAGCAGCCAAGATCAGCCCTGGCTGGCCTCAGAACCGCACGGTCAGGCTCGCGTCGACTTGGAGGGGTACGACGTAACTGTAGCGGTAGACGTTCGCGGCGTTGGCGAGCGTCGTGAAACTTGTCTTACGTAATTTTCCGTTTTCGAGATCGGTGAGATTGCGGAAGCCGATCCGGGCGCGGACTTGTTGCCGCCAAATTTTTTGATCACGCGTCACATAGCCGTGCACGAGGTGCGTCGCGCCGCCGCCGAGCGATTGACTGTTGGCGATGCCAAACAGATAGTCGTCGCGCCAACTGCCGTTGAGCCCCACGCGCACACCGCGCAGCGGAGTCCACGCATCGCGCTGAAACGCATAGTCGATCACCCAGCTTGCCGACCACGGCGACGCGCGGGCTCCGGTGGGCCTTTGGTCGATGTCGAGCGAGTCGAGCAAGGTTTTTGCTTCGTTGAGCAGAGCCGGACTTTCGTTTCCGCGTTTGACGGCCGCTTCGTAATAACCGCGAAAACTGTCGAGATTAGGTTGGCCGGTGACCTGCGTGCGTGCAAGGGTCAGGCGGAGCTGCAGGCCGCGGGCCGGGCGGAGATTCAGGGTGACGTCGGCTCCCCGGGACTTTTCGGTGGAGCTATAATAGCGCGCGGCGCTGGCCGTGCCTTCCTCGCCGTATTTGTAGCGCGGATCCCCGGGACGAACGTCATTGGGGTTCATGAGATCCTCGATCTCGGCGGTCGTGAAATCAACGATGGTGTTCCAACTTAGCGCCACGTTTTGTCGGTCGATATTGAATACCCCGAGATTGATGCTCCCACGGTCCTCCCAAAAACTGCCTTTGAGACCGACCTCCTTGTTGACACCCGTGATCGGCGGAAAGCGCTCGCGATCAAACGTGCGCACACCCTGAAAGCGGAAGGACTCGGAGTAGACGCCATAGAAATTGATCCCCTTGGTGAGAACGACGGTGAGACCGCCCGTGAGGCTGGTGTTCTCCAGACGCAGCTGCTTGTTCTGCACATATTCACCGGGGAGGGCGTCGCCGCGATTCGGCGGAGGGATCTCTTCGTTGTATTTCCCGAACGTCCGCGTGCCATCGTATTCGTAGTTGCGATTCCAATCGTGCCGGGCGCCGACGAGGGACAGCACGCGACCGCCAAAATAGCGCCCGCTGGCCGAGAGCGAAACGGCCGAGGCTTGGCGCCATTGGGTGCCGTCAGTCGAGCCCGTGCCGCTGGGGAAGGACGCGAGCGATTTGAGTGTGATGGTCGGGGTGTTGGGGAGATTCGCCGGCTTCAGTGCGTCGAAGAGCGCGCGGGAATAGAACCGTGGGTCGTCAAGAAAAAGGCGGAGACGGACGCGGTCCGAGTTTGTATTCAGCGTGCCACCACGGTCGACGTTGTAAGTATTATAGGTGTTGAAGCGATAGTTAAGCACCTGATCTTCGCGGTATTCGGCGCTACCTACGAAGAGCTGCTGCATCCATTTCCACTTGTCGAAAAGGTAGACGGCGGCACCGCGGAACGAGTCGACGGTGTTGCCGAAGCGTTTCTCGTCCAACTCGGTTTCCGTGTAGGGCCGGCCGTTGACGTCGATGCTGAGCGTGCTGGCGAAAAAATTATCGTTACGAATGGCCGTCTGCTTCTGGTGGTTGTAGGCGAGTTCAAGCCCGACCGGGCCGACGCGTTGCTCGACGGTCACGGAAACCGTATCAAAGGGACGGTTCTGGCGGTCGAAGGCGCCCCGGAGATTGTAGTGCTTAGGATAGCCGGCGAATCGCTTCGTGCCCACAATGGCACCGGCCGCATTGCGCATCGTGACATCGAACGAGCCCCCTTCGAGGAGGGACGGCGAGCCGCCGGCCGGGCCGTTGGCGCGGTCGGCCGCGGGGAGCAGGGCCCGATTGATCCACTCACCGTCGGACGTATAATGGAGGCGGTCGCTGGTATACGCGCGCGAGCGGGCCGACTGTTCGCGAATGGTCACGCCGCCAAAGCCGCGCACGTTTTCGAAATCGCCCCGTTCGTATTCGACCCGAATGAGCGTCTCTTTGAGCGGCTGCCACGTCGTCGTCAGCGTCTCGCCCGCGAGCTGAAACGTGGAGGCATCCTGAAACGTGCGTTCTTGGCGACGCACCGCGTTGAGGCGGAGGGCGAGGTTGCGCCCGATACGACGGTTAACATCGAGCTGAAAACGGTAGGCGCCGTCGCTGTTGTAGAGGGACAGGAGCGTGCCGAAATTTCGCATGATCGCGCGCTTGGTGAAGACCGACGCCTGCCCGCCCGGCTCGACGTCTCCGAAAATGAGGGAATTGGACCCTTTGCCGAAATCGATGCGCTCAACGTTGTAGGTGTCGCTCGGCACATACCACCGGAAGTAATTGCGGGTCGCCGTCGATCCGCTGAGTCCGCGAAAGGCAATCGCGCCACTTTGGTTGTCGTTTTCCAGCGTCGGCGGCGCGAACGCGTTGGCAACGTAGTTGGCGACTTCGTCCGCGTTGAAGAGCCCGAGGTCCTCCATAAAATCGGCCGTGATCGCATCGATATTTACGGGCACATCCTTGATCGCCTGCTTGGTGCGCGTAGCGGACAACGTGTCGTTGGCCGACCATCCCGTATCAAGCTCGGTCGATACGACAAACGCCGACAACATGACCGCTTCCTTGTCGTCGACCGCGGGCTTGGGCGAAAGCGCCGGAGTGGGCGCGCTTTGTCCAAGACTGTCGCAGGCGGCGGCCAGCGTGCCGAAACCAACGGCGGCTCGAATGACGGCTGCAAGGGCGTTCAATCGTGAGGAGCGTTTCATGGTCAGAATAAGGTGAGGGTTACAGGCGAATGAGCGGTCACTCCTCGTCGGACAAGAGAGCCAATGGGGTCGGTAGTTTTTTGAGAACGTGAACAACGTTCCGGGGGAACTCAATCGCCCGAAAGAATATTTTTTAGCCGGTGCGAACATGGTTTCATGCGGTGGCCCAACCTCAGCTTGCCACCCACTCGCTTTTTCCTGTACCCCTTTTCGCCGAGCGAGGACCGTCCGAGTACCGGCGTTTGATCGCATCGCGCGCGAGGGCGTGCGGTTCACCCATGCGTTTTGCGCCAGTCCGTCGTGCACGCCATTACGCAGCGCCGTGCTCACCGGTCAGCCGATCTGGCAGATCGCTGAAGCGGGCATGCTCTCTGGCACGCTCGAGGATCCCGGCGTGAGCAGACCCCTCGCGTGCGCTGGCCCGGTCGCGTTCCCGCCGGGCGGGTAGTCGACGATTTTGTGAGCCACCTCGATTTCGCACCCACCTTCCTCAAAGTCGCGGGCGCCACCGTGCCGGCGGCGATCACCGGGCGCAGCCTCCTGCCCCTGCTCCAAACGCAAGACGTGGGTGGGTCGGCCCTGCACGCAACCGCGCCTCCACCGCAATCGATCGCCTCACGTGGTGTCGGCCCGACGGCTCTACCTACCCGATGCGCGCCGTGCGCACGGCCGAGTATCTTTAGTTCCGAAATCAGATCTTGGGCGGTTGCGCTGGCACCGTGGACGCATTCGCAGCGGATTCCGCCATTCCCCTGCGAATGAAATCCACGACCTGCGAGGGATCTTTCACCTTAATCACCGTCGGCTTCCCCGTGTCTCGACCAATATTATCAGCCGCAGCCGATGCGATGATGGGTAAATATTTCCGCAGGTCCTTGCTCTCGTCCTCGGTGCTCGTTTGCACCCGCCAGATTTCCGGCGGCGGGCGACCTTCGACACCGAGGGTGTTTTCGCGGGCGGTGATTCGGAGATATTTTTGGTAGACCGTCACGCGTTGCGGCATTTCCTCAAACCCGACGAGCTCCGTGCGCGGTGTCTCGTAAACCGCCACGGTTCGCAAACTCGTGTTGCCGCGTGCATCGGTGACGGGAACCTGCTCATAACGAACCCCGCCACCGACCTGCGCGTAGCGCGGCACACTGACCGTCTCGATCTTCGTGCGCGGTGCGTCCACCCCATAATCCAATTCGACAATCAGGTCTGCTGCTTCGGTGTTGGTGGCTTCGAACAAACCTTTTCCCGACAGCGCGGTCTTCACATATTCGGCCGCCTCTTTGTAGCGCAGATTTTCTTCAACGAGGACGGGATTCTTGCTCCTGATCTTGTAGGACTGCCCTTCAGTGCTCGGCCTCGAGGCAGCGGATTTGGCCGAGGCGTCCACTTTCACGGCGTAGGTCGTCCCTCGGCACCCGGTCGCGAGCGCGACCAAAAAGGAGCCCAGTAGCGCCGAAAAGATCCTCAGACAGGCGATCGGGTTCATCGCTCGGGATGCAGTGGTTGCCGGTGGTTGGAGGACGACCTTGATGAGCACCTCTTGGCGCTCGTCACGGATCACAAACTTGGTTTCACCGCCGAACCAGTCGGCGAGTTGCCGGGTAGCGCCGGGGACGGAGCAATTTTACCGTCAGCCGCGGTTGATTTCGCAACCGGCACGTCCCCCTTCAGGCGCGCCAACTCTTCCTCCAAGCTAGCAATGGCCGCTTCGGCTTGCAGCGTCTTGTCGTGAGCGTCGTCGAGCGCCTTTTTCCTGGCCAGATATCCGGCGCGCTCATCCCGGAGCCTTTTCAGACGCTCGTCGGCATTCTCTTTTTTCTTCTGCGCATCGGTCAGCTCAATATCAGAAATACGAAAACCCTGAGCGATCGCCAACTCCTCGTCGCTCTCCGCTTTCATGCGCGCCTCCACACTGCGCTTCTTGGCCAGCTCTTGCTGATAAGCGCGTTCTTGGGCGAGACGATCCTGCTCCTTCCGGTCCTTCGCATCCTGCACCATGCCGACGATCCCGCCGATGAGGGCGCCCGCGCCCGCGCCAATCGCAGCGCCGGTCCCGGTTCCGAGGCCACTATTGTTTCCCACGACGGCACCACCCAAGCCACCGACGGCGGCACCGGTACCGGCACCCGTTGCCGTGCGGGAAGGCGCAACGGAGGAGCAACCGCTCCAACTCATTACCGCCAGCGCGGTACCGAAGCCGAAAATTAATTTTAGGACAGGGCGGGTAGCTGAGAGAATTTCCATGGGGGAAAAAGAAAAGCCGAATTTGCTTACTATTGGACTCGTACTAAATAGTACATGTTTGTTTTTTTATTCAACTGAGTATGCGAATTCGTCGAGAGCCCCCAAAGCACACCCTTTGACCGGCCGCTTTGCCCCAAGAACCCCCTTCGGAATCTGCATTTTACGCCTGTCGCTCAACAACCTGTAAAAATTCTAGAATCATGATTTCTCGAAACAAGGGTATTCTTTCACTCGAATTCTTGGTGCCCAATGTGGGCCTCCTCGTCGCCATTCTCGGGGTGACAATGTTTTATCGTCACGTCGTCACACCTCGGGCGAACGAGCTGATGATCGAACGGAAGGTGATGGCCGATCAAGGCAAGGCGGGCTCACAGGTGGCCGAAGAACGATCCATTTATTTGATCATCAAAGATCCCGAGCCCATGGTGGAGGTCATCTTTTGCACGTGGGGCCTCATCGTTCTCTCCTATAAATTCTTTCAAGTGAGCCGGGAGCGGAAGCTCTTGAAACAGGACTTTGTCCGCGTGCAACCCGGCGAACGCATTATTCCGGAAGACGCCTTTGATCGTTACAAAGAGCTGCGCACCGTCATGGGCCGAGAACCGGGCTGGCGCGAGCGGCTCCTCCCCGAGTGTATCCTCGCGGCGCTACACCGCTTCCATGCGACCGCCTCAATCCAAGACGCGTCCAACGCCGTTAAGGAACGTGCCGAGATCGCGGCGGATCAACTCGACTCCTCGCTTTCGCTCGTCCGCTACATCGCGTGGGCCATCCCGGCCATCGGCTTCGTCGGCACAGTGCGCGGCATCGGCGACGCGCTCTCGTTCGCTGAACAAGCGATCAAGGGCGACATCTCGGCACTCACCGCCAATCTGGGCCTCGCGTTCAATTCCACCTTTGTCGGCCTCATGCTCTGTATCGTGCTTATGTATGTCCTGCACATCGTGCAATCCCAGCAGGAGTCGTTCGTCATCGAGACGCAAACTTACTGCCGCGACAAACTCATCGACGTGATGAAAGTGCCGACCAAGGAAGAATCAGCCCGGAGTTTCACGTAACCCCTCTCCCATGATCACGATTGGACTCGAACTTTGCGACGCAGGATTTCTCACCGCCGCGAGCGATCACACCGACACCAAGCTACTGGCAATCGCCGACAGCAAAGGTGCCACCGACTGGCCCGGCTTCGCCTACCATGAAGGCCGCCATTTTTCCTTCGGGCGCGCCGCTGAAGACATGTGGTTCGTCCATCCCCGGCGCGTCGCTCACGCGTTTTGGTCCAAGCTGGCTCATAATACCGTCTCCACGCTAAACACCCCGACTCGCTCACCGTCGGTCTCCGAACTGTCGTTCTTCTTCCTGCGCGAGTTCATCCAACAACTCATTGCCGCTTCTGGTCCGCTCGACAAAATCGTGCTCGCCGTGCCGGGTTTCTATTTGAAAGACGCCGCCGCCGAAGAGGAGAAAGTGGGCCTGCTGCTCGGGATGGCTGCCGAGCTCAAGCTTCCGCTCGCCGGGATCGTGGATATGGCGTGCGCCGCGTTGTGCGACCCCCGCGCACCGGGCTTCAACCCGACGTTGCCAGTCGTCGTCGTCGACGTGCATTTGGAGGGCGCGGACTTCACGGTCCTCACCGTAGAGGAACGCTTGGAACGTAAAAACTTCTTTCACCTTCCCAATTCTGGATACGCCCATTTGCTCAAGCACCTGACCGCCACGATGGGCAATCGGTTCTTGCGCCACACCGCCTTCGACATTTTGGAGGACGGCCGGGTCGAACAAATTTTCTTCCGCCAGACAAAAAATTTCCTGGTCAGTGGTGCCCAGGAGCATCGCTACCAAATTAACACGGCCACCCGTAACTACGAACTCCTCGCGAAACAAGAACAGCTCACGAGCGACGCGAACGCGTTTGTAGCCACGCTCGTTCACGGCGTGCAATCATTTGTGGACCATGCCGCGTTGGCACCCGGACTTTGCACGGTCGCATTGAGCGCTCGGAGTGCCGGAGTCCCGGGACTTGAAGCCAAACTACGGGCCGCCGGGTTTTCACGTCAGATTCGGCTCCCCGCCGGGGCGGCGGCTGCAGGGGCCGCGCGGATCGGGGTGAACCGTCTGGCGGTCTCCAGTGATTTGTCGGATGTTGCCGTCGAAATCGCGGTGCCCCTCTCCGACACGCGGCGCGCCGCCACCCGGGCGTGGGAACTCCGTTTCCAGAAAGCTCGCCACTCCGAGTCGCGCCCCGCGCCCACGCACGCGATTATCGAAGGGCTGGGTCACGCCCTCGGCTCAGGTGCACGTTTCACCATTGGTGCGGCCAACGCGCGGCCCAATTTAACGCTCCCCGCATCCTTCTGCGGCGACGATTGCTTGATTCCGCTGGTGCGCGACGCCGGCCGACTTTGGTTTATCGATCCCACGATCGTCCACAGCGGAGAGGTCACGCCCGGTGTCCCGGTCGCAACGGGCGACCGGCTCTCGCTCAAGACCGGCGCGGTCTCCGCTGAAGTGTTGTTCGCCTATTGCCCCGAAGCCCACCGGCAAGACGTTTAGCGTCGCCGCACCCGCCGCCATGTCGATTGCCGCGAAACGTCGTGAAACGGAGGTGTTCAGCCTAGCGTTCTTGGATTGTATCTGCTGCGGCTTCGGCGCGGTCATTCTCGTTTTTGTGCTCACGGTCGCTTCAAAAATGAAAGTGGACAAAACGGATGTGAATGAACTCCGTGAACGCACAAAGGCGATGGAGCGCACCATCACGCTCAGCCAAGCCGAAATCGACCGGCTCGCCAAAGTCCTGGCGGCAGCCCAGCTCGAACTGGACGACGTCAATGCGAAGAGCACTCAGGACCAGTTGAAGCTCAGCAGCCGCCAACGTGAACTGTTGCTCATGCTGCAACAGACCGGCGCGATGAAGGACGCACTCGCGACGCTCCTAGGGCAAAAGAAGAACCTGCCCACCGAGGATTTCGCCCCGGTGCCCATTCCCAATATTGATCGGCGCCAATACCTCACGGGCGTAAAACTCAACGGTGAATTCATCGTCTTCATCGTCCGCTGTTCCGGATCGATGCTGGACGAGACGATCGACACCGCCACCGCACGACTGGGTGATTCGGATGAGAGGAAACGGGAAGCTCCGAAATGGCGACGCACCATCCATGCCCTCCAGTGGATGATCGCCTCGCTCAGTCAGGACACTCGCTTTCAAATTCTGTTTTTTAATGACGAGGTTACGCCCGTGCTCGTCGACCGCGGCGACGAGTGGTTCAGCACGCGCGACAAGAAAACGATCAACGAGATCGTCAAGCAACTCGACACCGTCGTCCCCAAGGGTGGCGCCAATTTAGAGAAAGCATTCACCGCGGTGCGCTTCCTACCTCGCCTGCCAGACAGCATCGTCCTGTTCACCGACGGCCTGCCAACCAAGAGTGACTCCTTGCCCTACGACGGTGACGTGGGGCAGGACGAACGCATCCGTTTTTTTAAAATTGCCACCAAACAGCTTCCGCTGCGCATCCCGATCAGCACGATTCTTTTTCCGATGAGCGGAGACCCGGCCGGCCCCGCACTTTTCTGGGAACTCGCCAACGCCACTCGCGGCGCGCTCATCAGCCCGGCAAAATCCTGGCCTGACCTATGATTCGCCGCCGCCCCACTCAAATCTTCAGCTTGGCGTTTCTCGACTGCATCTGCTGCGGCTTCGGCGCCGTTATTTTGATTTTTGTCCTGAGCATTGATTCGCGCGAAAAAGAGAAACTCGATGCCCTCGCCTCCCTGCGCACAATTATGGCGGCGCACCTGCTCGATATCGCGAAACTAAAAAACAGCAAAGAAGACCTCGATCGCAGCAACGCGCGCGTGGCCACCCTCGTCACCGACACTCGCCTCCGCAACGACTCGATCCATGCACTCCTCGACGACCTTGAGCGCAAATTGCAGCTGGAGAAACGAGGCCTGGAGGCGATGCTAATCGATATCGACGAATTGAAGAAGGAAATCGCGGCGCGGCAAAAGAAGCCTGAGATGGAGTTGAAGGACGTCAAGCCGCTGCCGGTCGGCGTACCGGTGGGCAGCAACTACATCGCGTTCGTCATCGACACCTCCGGTTCCATGCGCGACCCCAACACCGGTGGTCTTTGGGCGGTGGCGATTCGGAAAATCGAGGAGGTGCTCGACGTGTATCCCGCTATCGAAGGTATCCAAGTCCTCGATGCCGACGGTCGCTTTGTGATGGGTGGAGGGCGCAACGGGGGCTGGCTGCCGGATAGTCCCGATACCCGCCAAGCCATCAAGCGCACGCTTCGCCGTTATGACGCTGACACCATCAGCAATCCTGTGCCTGGAATCTATCGAGCCATGCGCACCCTTTTTGATCCAAAAGACGAAAATATGCGCATGGGCATTTATGTCTTTGGCGATGAGTTCACCGAAACCGCCGATCCGGTCTTGCGCCGCCTCGATGAGTTAAATCCGGCGAATGAGAATGGTCAGCGAAAAGTCGTGATTAACGCCGTTGGCTTTCCGACCACGATCCAATTTCAATTTTCCATGGGAAACACGGGCGTGAAGTTCGCGAACCTCATGCGTGAACTCACCTACCAACACGGCGGGGCGTTCATCGCGGTGCAAGACCTGTAGCCGCCCGCGTTTGCCTCTGGGCGCGCCGCGTTCTTCTGGTCGAATTCCGCGTCAGCCAAAACTCAAAGACCGAGAATAGCCCTCAGCAGCGCACCGATCAACTGGAGCGGATTGCCACCGCCTCCCTGTCCGCCCCCTGAAGGACCACCGGGTGAGCCGCCCTGCCCTTGCTGGCCGCCACTCTGACCGCCGCTGCTTCCTTGGCTTCCGGCTTGGCCGGCCTGCTGACCGGACTGCCCACTTTGGCCGCCTTGTTGTCCTCCGGCGCTACCACTTTTTCCGCCCTTGGCCGAAGCGACTTTCTGGCCTCCACCTTGCTGGCCACCGCCCTCAGAACCGTCGCCGCCGTTACCGACACTGCCGCTCTTGGAGCCCTTGCCGCCTTTTTCCCCGCCCTTGCCGTCTTGGCCACCTGCTTGGTCGCCGCCCGCGCCGTCGCCGCCCTGTCCATCAAGGCCCGCCATCTGACCACCTTTTCCGCCCTTGCCTCCCTTGCCGTCTTTACCCTCGCCTCCGGCCCCGTCGCCTTGCCCATCGCCAGAGCCATCTTTCGCGATCCCTCCCTTACCGTCACCGTCAGGATTTGTCCCAAACGCGTAGTCGTCTTTTCCATTCGGAACGCCATCCCCGTCGCTGTCGGTATCCTGATCGTTAGGAATTCCATCACCGTCCATGTCGTTGTCCGTTGAATTCGGAATGCCGTCACCATCGAGGTCTCCGTCCGGTCCGCTCTTGCCATCCTTCGCCACCCGCGAACCGCCGGCGCCGGCGCCCGACCCATCGCCACCACCTTTACCAAACACGCCAGAATAGGTGAACTTTACATAGTCGACTTTGCTCGAGGTGAGATTGGGCCGATTCCGGATCGCCGCATCACGCACGGCCTCGAGCTCCCACTTCTTCTTCCGTGCCGCCTCGCTGTCCGCCAAGGGCCCAAACAGGTATGTCAGGTTCTCGTGTTTGTAGCGCACATACCAGCCCTCGTCGCTAGGACCAATACCACTGATATTGATTCCTGCATATTTTTGACGAAAATCGTCGGCAGGGAGTTGCCAGAGGTCGTCGATCGCCTCGACCGGATAAATCAACGTCGCGGCCCGCGCGAGTGTCGCCGCCAAAAAAAACACCGATAGTGGGAGCCAAGAGCGGGAATTTTTCACAGGATGGGAATATGCTAATGTAGCGAGAATTAACCTACAGCCCAGCCGGCATGACCCGCCCTTTTTCGACGCCCTTGTTGCCGCTGTTGCCGGAAGAACCCTTCGCCGCACCACCGGTCGCCTTCTCCATCTGCTGGGTGTTCCCGGCTGGGACTTGGACCCCGACCACCCCGGGCGCATTGGCCGCGGGCTTGATTTGCCTCGCCGGATCGCCGATCGAGACCGGCTGAGGTTTCTTCGTGTTTATATCTGGCGCGCCACCCCGCCCAGCCGGACCGGCCGATTCGTCTGTCTGGAGTTCGGCGACCTGAATACCCTCGGCCTTGGCATTGGGATCGTTTTGACCACCACTCGGCCCCCCGGGTGCCCCACCCTTGGATGGCTCCTGCCCTGCTTGCGGTTGTGCGCCGGCCGCGCCTCCACGCTGCGGCATAGCAGCCTGAGCGCCCTGCGCGCCCTTGGGGCCCGCTTGGCCACCACCCGCAGGCATTCCGGGCGGCGGTTGCTGCCCACCGACTTTATCGCTCTTGGAGTTTTCGTCCCCCGGTATCTCGAACTCACCGAGCATGCCGTATTCAGATTTTTTCTCGGGCAACTGAGTCGACCCATCAAGCAACGCCGGATCGGGCAATGGACCGCGCGCCGAAGCCCGACCCGCATTCTTTTGAGCCGACGCCGCAGGGCTGGTAACCGATGAACTGCGCGTGTCTTGGGCCGCGAGGTGCGAGGCCGCGATCAACACTGCTGCAAAAAGAGGGAGGCCGAGTGGGCGGTGGTGCATGGTGACGGAAAGTCAGGTGCGATCCGCAGCAAATTGGCAAATGACCGTCACCGTCGGCGGTGTCGTTCCATTGCGCACTTGGAGCAAAATGAGCACGTCCGTATACCCCTTTCGGCGACCGATCACTTGATAGTCACCGGGCAGGACCTTCACCGTGAAAGTTTCCGCTTGGCTCGGCTGCTTAAAATTGGAGATCGAGACATGCGTTTTACCATCCGATTTAAAGGTCACATCCACAGGCTTGCTCTGCGCGGTCAGCAAGGTGTGGAGCTGCTCCATCGTGTCGTCGTTGGGCAGGGGGTAACCGGGTTTGATCGCCATAGCCCGGCTAAAGATTCTGATCGCCGCTTGAAACTCGGCATTATTTGCCAGCTGCTTCGCGTTCTCAATCAGGCGGTCGTATTCCAGCAGCGTCCGAATCATCGAGCCGCAGCGAATATAGGCTTCCTTCGCATCCGGCAGGTCGGGCTCGAGCTTGAGGGTTTCGGCGTAGGCATCCCGGGCCTCTTTCCACTGGTGTTGATTTTCAAAGGAGAACCCCTTCGTGAGTGCCTTTTGCACGGCGTCGCGGTGCTCGTTTTCGCGGGCTGAGCGCAACATTGCCTGCACGTCCGTCTTCTGCGGATAGACCTTCAACGCCGTCTGAAACTCGGTAATCGCCTTCGACCAATTCCGACGTTCGACCGAGGCTTTCGCCGCCGAAAATGCCGTTTCAAATCGGGTCTCTTTCTCTAAGCGACTCGCCCGCGCCTGGCCGGCCTGAGCGGCTGCGGAAACCCCGTCGAGTGAGAATGCTTTTTGGTATGATTCCGCCGCCCGGGCATACTGCGCCTCCTTCTCGAAACCTTCGCCTTGCAGCAGGAGTGCGTAAACGCGATCGATGTTTTCTGCCCGCTTTAGTCCGGCCAACGCGATCTCATTGCCCGGAGCCAATTCGAGCGCCGCATCGAACGATGTTTTCGCCAAATCGCGCTGGCCCTTGGTCAATGCCAGTTGCCCTTTCAAGAGATTCTCTTGCACGCGACCCGCCAAGACGCGCTCCGCTTTCTTGAGCTCCGCGAAGCCTTCATCAAATGATGTCTTCGCCCCGAGAAAGTTGCCGTCGTCCAGCAGCTTGCGCCCGGCTCCGGCATTTTCAAACGCAGATTCCAGCGCTCCCGGAGCCAAATTGCGCGCCCGTTCCAGATATTTGATCCGCACCAAAATCGCATCATAACCCTGCTGCGCATCGTGTTTGGCTTTCACGTTGCGGCTAAACGTATCCATGTCGGTGTTGAGCGCCGAAAACGTCGAAAAGGCCCGGGACCATTCGTGGCCGGACAAGAGACTTTCACCCTCCTGAAATGATTTCGTGATCAAAATCAATCGCTGCAACTGCACCGGGTGATCGTGCGGCAGGCGCCGCAGCTCGTTGAGTGCTTTGGTCGCGGTCGCGTGAGCCAATTCCGCCTTCGACTGGCTCACAAAAGCCGTGTTCGCGTCGTCATGGGTCTGCGCGCTCACGACGACCGCTTCACTCGGCTGAAAGATCTGCGGCCCCAACACCAGCTTGGCGATTCGAATAACCACACTCGCCGTCAGCAGTAAACCGAAAAAACCGCCTACGCTCCACAGCAGCAGGCGCTTCAAAGTCCACCGGCGCTGCGCGGTCTCGCGACCTGCTTCAGGATTCCAATGGATGATCCGGCGTTTTTTGCCAGAGGAGGAGGATTCATTTTCGTCTGCCATAATGGGGTGCCAGTGGGCGGCGATTGCCAAAGGGTGAACGATGCGACGGAGGGTAAAAGTTTACTGCGGAGTAGGACGGCTGGGATCATGCTTTGTTCATGCCAATTTGCAAAGGGCATTATTATTTTGGCGGTGGCAGGCCCATTCCACTGCAACGAATCAATTCCCCTCTGAGCGCGGGGCTTGCTAACCGGCCGAACCGGACTATCGCTTCCGATCCGCTTTCCCTTCTCGAATCCCCATGAAATGTCTTGCAGGATTTTTCGGCGCATCGCTCTTGCTCCTCGTGACCGTGCTCGGCGGTTGCTATCAGGTACCCGTCACCGGTCGCCAATCGATGAATCTCGTCGATGACAAAGAAGTCACGAAGATGAGCGTCGCGGCGTTCGACGATATGAAACGCCAGTACCCGCTCTCGCGCGACAAGGAGCGCATCGCCCAGCTTCAACGGGTTGGCGATCGCATCTCCAAGGTCGTTTTCTGGGACATGCCCGATGCCGACTGGGAGTTTGTCGTGTTCGAAGTCCCGCAACAAATCAATGCCTTCGCGATGGCAGGAGGGAAAGTGGGTGTATTTAGCGGACTCTACCGGATCACTGAAAACGACGACGAGCTGGCTTCGGTGATTGCGCACGAAATCGCCCACGTCACCGCGAAGCACATCCACTCACAACTGTCGCAAGAAATGCTCGTCAAAACCGGCGGCCTCGTCGGCGGCGTCGCCCTCATGGGATCGGGCGCTGGCATGCTGACGTCTTCCGCGATTATGAACGCCTACGGCCTGACGGCGGGCGTGTCCGGCTTGGCCTTCGACCGAAAGAAAGAAAAAGAAGCTGATTACATCGGCCTGATGTATATGGCCCGAGCGGGCTACGATCCCCAGGCGTCGGTCAAGGTCCTAGAAAAATTGGACGCAGAATCGTCCAACCAGCCGGTGCAAGCAGCATTTCTTTCAACGCACCCGTCTAATCCGGAACGCATCACGCAGCTGTTGGATGCCTTGCCCAAGGCGGTGAAACTACGGGAAAAGAGCGCCATCGAGGCTAAGCCAATTTTGATCAAATAGACGACGACGAGACTGTTTTACTTGGCTGGACGGTCCGGTTAATCGTCTCTCAGTTCGTCCCCTTAAGTTAGTCATCTCTTCGGCTTCCCCCGGCGAGCATCATGATTAAGTGAAGCATCTGTCCGAGCGATGCCACAAATGCGGCCACATACGTAAGCGCCGCAGCATCGAGCGTCTCGTGCACGCCCGCCATTTCATCTTGGTCCACGATCCCCAGATGGACGAGTTGACGCTTCGCGCGGGCCGTCGCGTCGAACTCCACGGGCAACGTGACAAACTGAAACACCGTAACCACCGCGAGCGCTCCGATCGCAATTTTCAGGAGCAGCCCGCCCATCGCACCACCCACGAGGTAAATCGCGAATCCACCCAAAATCATCGCAATGGGCGACGCCACTTGCACCGCCGGCACCAATGATTGGCGCACCGCCATCATGCCATAGCCGACCTTGTCTTGGATCGCATGGCCGGCCTCGTGCGCCGCCACGCCCAAGGCCGCGAGGCTCGTGCCGTGAAAGTTGTCTGGCGACAGAGCGAGACGCTTATTCGACGGGTCGTAGTGGTCGCTCAGCATCCCTTCCACTTCGACGATCTCCACGTCGTGGATACCCGCGCTCTCCATCACGGCCGCTGCCGCCTCCCGGCCCGTGATGCCGTTGCGCGATGGAATTTGGACATTCTTGCGATAGGCGCTCATCACGCGCATCTGCGCGTAAAGGCCGAGCAACAGGGGCACACCGATGAGAACAATATAGAAGATCATGGACGTCGTGATTTAGGATGTTGATTGCGGTAGGCCACCTCCTCAGGTGGCCGGTCGAGGGAGACAGCCTAAACAAAACGCGCGATTCGCCAGAGCAAATCGCGTGTTTGGAAACGAGGCGGAAGAATTCTACGAAAATCAGCCGAGCTTGGTCACATCGACCCAGCGGCGTTCTGCCCACGACTTGATACCGAGCTCCGCCATTTGCACGCCCTTGGCCCCCTGCATCAGATCCCACGGAAACGGGTCGCCCTTTACCACGTGCTTGAGGAAGAGTTCCCACTGCACCTTGAACGCGTTGTCGTAGACCCCTTGGTCCGGCACCGTCGTCCAGCCATCCATGTATTTTACCGGACTGTCGATGTCCGGATTCCAGATACAGCGCGGCGTCGCCCCCAAATGTTGAGCCGTGCAATTGCGCAGGCCAGCCACGGCAGTGCCGTGGGTCCCATCGACCTGCAACGTCAACAAGTCATCCCGCCGTACCCGCACATCCCATGACGAGTTGAATTGGCAGATTACCCCGTTCACCAACTCGAAGGTCGCGTAGGCCGAGTCGTCCGCGGTGCATGTGTAGGGTTTCCCCGCTTCGTCCCACCGCTGTGGGATGTGGGTCGCGCCGAGGCACGTCAGCGATTTCACTTCGCCGAACAGATTTTGGATCACGTACTGCCAGTGGCACAGCATGTCGACGATGATGCCGCCATCGTCTTCTTTGCGGTAATTCCAGGACGGCCGCTGCAGTTTTTCGTGCTCCCCAGTAAATACCCAATAGCCGAATTCACCGCGCACGGAGAGGATTTTCCCGAAGAATCCGGTGTCGATGAGATACTTCAACTTCAGCAAACCCGGCAGCCAGAGCTTGTCTTGCACAACTCCGTTTTTCAGTCCGGCCGCCCGCACCTCGAGGGCGAGCGCCAGCGCCTCAGCCGAAGTCGTGGCACTGGGTTTCTCGCAGTAGATATGTTTTTTCGCCGCGATCGCTTTGCGGACACCGATAGGGCGCTGGCCTGTGAGCGTGGAGTCGAAATAAACGTGGTTGGCGGGATCGGCCAACGCCGCATCGAGGTTGGTCGAATATCGCGTCACCCCGGCACGCGCGGCGAGCGCCGCAATCTTTGGCTCGCTGCGGCCAATGAGAATCGGATCGGGCATGATCACTTCGGTGTCGCCGATTTTAATGCCGCCTTGGTCCATGATGGCTTTGATCGAACGCAACAAATGCTGGTTCGTGCCCATGCGCCCGGTGACGCCGTTCATGATGATGCCAATTTTGTGAGTTTTCATAGATAGAGCCCGCTCGGCGGATCAACTGATCCGTGGAAATCACTACAATACCCCAAAACCGCCGCTTGCGTTAGCACGATTCCGACTTTTAATAGCACAAAACCGATCCTATGCTCGCCTGGAGTCCGCTGCTGATTCAGAAAATTGAAATCCACGCTCTGGGTTTCGTCCTGCGCAGGC
>SYGN01000285.1 GCA_005799525.1 Opitutaceae bacterium
ATCCTGACACATCGGGAGAATCCCGCGCGCGGCGATCTCCGCGTTCTTCAGCAAGGTGTGGGCGACGTAGCGGTCGTTATTGGACGCCTCCGGGTCCTGGAGAATGGCGGCGACTTGCTCGAGGTGTTGGGTGCGGAGAAAAAAATTCGTGTCGTGAAAGGCTTCGCGCGCGAGGTAGGCGAGCGTCTCGGGTGCGATTTTGAGGATCTCGCGGCCTTCAAAGTTGGCGGTGCTGATGCCCTCTTTTGAGAGCAGCCGATACTCGGTGTCATCGGCGCCGAGGGAGAGGAGTTCCTGATAGAAAAACGGGGGCGTAGGCATAGCGTAATCACAGTAGGCTGAAGGGTTGGCGTGTAAAGGTGAGCGGGGACCAACGTCGCACCATGAGACCGCTGGAGGTTTGTCCAAAGGTGGACTTCACGCCGTCACGGTTGGCCGGCCATGGCCCGCACGACGTTCCGGAAGCGGGGCAGGTCGGCCGGGGTCGCCACCTCGCCGGGCGCCCGGCCCCAGCCGGGCGCGCGGGGCCAAACACCGCACACGAGGAAGTTTTCGTGGGCGGCAGTCATGCGGGCGACGTGCAGATAGTCTTTCTGCTCTTTGGGGTCGCGCAGTGCGGTGACGAGTTCCGACGGGATGGGCGTGATGCGTCCGCTGGAGATGTGGGCGAGGTTGTTGAGCGCCACGAAGGGTCGTGAATCGACCAGGCTCGTCGCGGGTCGTGGATTTTCCCCGCGGAGGTAGGCGTAGTAGTCGAGGTGGTTTTCGATGAGGGGATCGAAAGGTTCGAGGGTGATTTTTTCCACGCGACCGTCGTTCCAGCGAACCTCGATTTGGCTGCCGACTGCGTAGCGAATGACCGCTTTCTCGCACAGCACCATTTCCAAGTGGGTGCCGTTGCCGGCGCAGGTGTGGGAGAGCGCAAAACGCATCGTGACACCGGCGGTCGTATCGGCTTCGACAAAAAAAGTGTCTGCGCCTTCGATGGCGTGAGCGCGGTAGAGCTCCGCCCGCACTGCGGCGAGCTGGGCCCAGCTGAAGAGTTCGGATTCGCCCGTCCAGAACAACAGATTGTGCACGAAATGCGCCATCGCGTTGCCGAGACACGAATCGAGCACGACACAACCTTCCATCATCAGACGTCCCGCCCAATTGTTGCGTGAAAAATAGCTGGCTGGCCGGGGCCAGAGGGCGCTGAGGGTGGCGCCCTGCACGGCACCAAATTCACCGGCGAGCAGGCGCTGTTTGAGCGCAAGGCGGGGTTTCTCGATAATGAAATTGAAGCCGACGAGGGAGGACTTCCGAGCGCGTGCGTCGGCGACGATCATCTGCTCCAGCTCCGTGTGATCGAGCGTCGGTGGTTTTTCGAGATAGACCGGCAGGCCGAGCGCGGTGGCGGCGGCGTGCATTTCGGCATGAAGATTGATCGGGGTGGGGATGACGAGGAGGTCGAGGCCGCGGTGACACGCCTCGAGCATGGCGCGGTAATCGCGGAAAATACCGACGCCACGTGCCGCGAGCCGCCACGTCTCCTGCTCCTTGGCGAAGTTCTCCGGCTGCGGATCGCAGGCGCAGATCAGCTTGGCGTGGCCGCCGGCCTCGAGTTGCGCGATCGCGTGGTGGTGGCAGCCGGCAAAACCACCCATGCCGACGAGTCCGATGCGAATGGGATGATTCACACGATCTTGAATTTAGGGAGGTCCTGACCGTCGATCAGCCCGACGGGCTGGCCGCGTGCGTTGATGACGATCAAATCGTCGATCTTGTGGGCCTCAAACAGACGCAGGGCATCGACGCCGAGCGCGTCGTCGCGAATCGTTTTTGGGGAGCGGGTCATGAACGTGGACACGGGTTGAGCTAGAAAATCGGGCCCGGTGAGTGCGCTGCGGCGCAAGTCTCCATCGGTCAAGATACCGGTTAAGCGACCGCTTTTTTTTGCGATCAGGGCGATGCTCCCGCTCTTGGCTTTGGTCATCGCGAGAACGGCGTCCTGCGTCGAGACAGTGTCGAGTGCGACGGGGAGGCGGTCGGCGGTGCGCATGATGTCTCGCACCCGCAACAAGAGTACGCGGCCCAGATTCCCGGCCGGATGATATTTGGCAAAATCATCGCGGGTGAGCCCGCGGGATTCGAGCAACACCATCGCGAGCGCGTCACCCAGTGCGAGCGCCGCAGTGGTGCTCGCGGTGGGCGCGAGCCGCAGCGGGCACGCTTCGCGCGGCACCCGGTAAAGCAGGCGTAGGTCGGAGTTGCGGGCGAGATCGGACGCCGGGTTGCTCGTAAACGCCACGATGCGCGCACCGAAACGTTTCAAGACGGGCAGCAGCCGCAGGATTTCGTCGGACTGCCCGCTGTTGCTGAGGAGAAAGGCGAGGTCCTCTTCGGCGCAGAGGCCGAGGTCGCCGTGGAGCGCCTGCGTCGCGTCGAGGAAACAGGAGGCAACTCCGGTGCTGTTGAAGGTGGCCGCGATTTTTTGGGCGATGTGGGCGGACTTGCCCACGCCGCTGAAGATCAGCTTTCCGCCCGCCGCAGAGACCGCTTCGACGGCCCGGGCCGTTTCGATGAATTCTGCTCCCAGGCCTTTCGCTGTCGCGGTGAGCGCGGCGGTCTCGATGCGGAGGCAGGCGCGCGCGCGGGCAAGGGCGTTTTTAGAGTGCAGGGCCATTTATTGTTTGAGTCGCAGAAGTAGGACGCGAAATTTACGGCGAACAATCGCCCGTTCAATTCCTTTCTCTGTCGAATGACTGTCCGTCAACAATTCACCCTTCTGCTCGTGCTGGTCGCGTGCTGCTTCGGCGCGGGTTGTGGCGGAGGCGACGGTCTGGCTTTGTCCTCCGAGACCGACGACGCGCTCTACCAGCAGGGCAAGCAACTGCAGAAACAAGGGCGTAATGCCGAAGCACTGACAGCGTTCCTGAAGGTGGCGGAGAGACGCGGTGAGCAGTCCTCTCCGGAATCGCACCTCGAGGCTGGCCTGATCTATCTCCAGCACATCAAAGATCCGGTCGAGGCGATTCATCATTTCAGGAAATATCTCGAGCTCGAGCCGAACTCCAAGCAGGCGCCCTTGGTCCGCCAAAGGATCGATTTGGCTCGCCGCGAATTGTTTCGCACCATGCCGGGTCGACCCAGCGACGAACAGACCGTTCGCTTGGGCGGTCAGGAGCTCATTGATCGTCTGCAACGGGAAAATGAGGATCTGAAGGCTGAGTTGGGGCGCCAGCGCGGAAGTGGGCCTGCGCCGTTCTTGCGCACGACGCGCGGTCCGGTGGACGTGGTCGACGTCCCGAAGCGGGTCGACGGTGAGAGTGATCTCTCAGTCAGGATTGCACCGCCACCGCCGAGCTTTGCGGTCCCACCTTCCGCGCCGCTGGCCCAAGGTCAGAACGGAGCGGCGGCCAAGGATGCTCCGCCTACGGCCAAGGCTGCTGCGCCTGCGGGTAAGTCTGCTCTGTCTGCGGGGAAGTCCGGTTTTCCGATGCCAGCCGCCGGCAAGCGGCACTCGGTCGCTCCGGGCGACTCGCTCTACCGCGTGGCGTTAAAATACGGCGTGACCGTGGAGGCGATCCTCGCGGTTAACCGTGATGTGCTATCCAGCGGTGTGAAGACCACGTTGCGTCAGGGTATGGAACTTAAGATCCCCTGAGCCGTGGCCAGCACCTCCCGGCGCACGTCCGTTTTCACCGAATCGATGATCCGCGAGATGTCGCGCGTCGCCGCGCGCTATGGGGCGATCAATCTCTCGCAGGGATTTCCCGACTGGGATCCACCGCCGGCGCTGGTGCAGGCGGCGAAAGACGCGATGGACGCGCACCGTCACCAATATGCTGTGACGTGGGGCTCAAACGAATTGCGGGCCGCGCTGAGTGCGAAAATCACGCGCTGCATGGGCGTGCCGGTGGACGGCGACCGCGAACTCGTGGTCACCTGCGGCGCCACCGAAGCGATGATGGTCGCGATGATGACCGTCTGTGACCCGGGAGACAAAGTCGGGCTCTTCTCGCCATTTTACGAGAACTACAATGCCGACGCGATTCTGACCGGGGCGCAGGCGGTGCATGTGCCGCTGCACCCGCCGCACTATCGTTTTGATCCGGATGAGTTGCGAGAGGTTTTCGCGAGCGGCTTAAAAGCGTTTGTGCTCTGCAATCCGTCGAATCCGTGCGGGCGGGTATTCACGCGGGAAGAGCTGTTGCAGATCGCGGCCCTCGCGGAGGAGTTCGACGTGTTTGTGCTCACCGACGAAGTCTACGAGCACATCGTCTACGCGCCGCACCGGCACACGTATTTTGCGACGTTGCCGGGGATGGCGAAGCGCACGGTGATGTGCTCGTCGCTCTCGAAGACGTTTTCGATCACGGGCTGGCGGCTCGGCTACGTGCACGCTGCGCCGGAGATCATTGCGCAGGCGCGGAAGGTCCATGATTTTCTCACGGTCGGAGCGGCGGCGCCGCTGCAACACGCGGTGGTGACGGCGCTTAATTTTCCGGCGAGTTATTACGACGGCCTCGCCGCGGAATACGCCGCGTCGCGGGATGTCCTGTTGAGTTATCTCGACAGGACCGGCTTGAGCTACACCCGCCCGGAAGGGGCCTACTTTGTCATGGTGGACATCTCCTCGTTTGGCTATGCGAGCGACGTGGAGTTTTCCCATTGGATGGCGAAGGAGATCGGCGTCGCGCCCGTGCCGGGTTCGAGCTTCTTCGCGACGGGCGAGAACCGATATATCCGGCTCAATTTCGCCAAGAAGCCCGCGACGCTCCACGCGGCGGGAGAGCGGCTGTTGAAATTGAAACGTTGATACGGGTGGCGCGGTGCGCGGCGATCATTAGGCCTACGTAGTGAGGCAAGCGGACGCCACCGCTGGCGAAGCGTCGGCGACCGCGCGGATGCGAGGGTGCTCAACGAGACGCTGCCCGCATTTCAACGGCCGATCACGGGCCGATGAAAGGTTGGGCAACTGGCCGCAAGAAGGCTTGAGCTTCGGGAGGGGAGTCCTACCTTCCCGCTTCCTTGACTTCAGTGAGCGCAGCCGACTTCGCGTTTCTGATCGCCGAGAGCGACGTCGTTGACTGGTCGCTTCCGGCGGCGTTGGTCGTCGGCGGAGGTATCGGATTCTGGGTGGTCTGGCGCCTGACGCGGCACACCCGCCGGGCGGCCCATGAACAGGCGGCGGAACTCATCGAAGTGGCTCGGCGCGAGGCGGCGGTCGCGGCGGAGGAGGTGAAACAGAGGGCCGAGGCCGATGTTCAGGAAAAACGGGCTGAACTGAATCGTGAATTTGATCGGCGTGGAATCGAGAGCGATGTGCAGTTGCGCGAGATCCGGGCGCACGAGGAATCCCTCGCACTGCTCGATTACCAGTTGGAACAGCGGCATGAGCGGCTCAACCGCGAGAGTGCGGCTGTGAAGCAGGCCCGCGACGCGATTCGCGGCCTCTCGAAAAGCGTGCGCAAGCGCCTCGAGGGCGTGTCGCAGATGGACGCGGAGGAGATTCGAAAACAATTGCGCGAGGAGGTCTTGCTGGAGTGCGGCGACGAGTTGCGCGTGCTCCGCCGGGCCACACTCGAGAAATCCGAGCGAGAGCTGCAAACCGACGCCCACCGCATTCTGGTGGCGGCGATGCAACGGATCGCCAGCAAGCCGAACAACGATCTGACCGCGACGATCGTGCAGCTCCCGAGTGAAGACATGAAGGGGCGCATCATCGGCCGCGAGGGTCGCAACATCAAATCGTTCGAGTCCGCCACCGGCGTCACGCTGCTGATCGACGAGTCGCCACAGATGGTGCTGATTTCGTCGTTCGACCCCGTGCGCCGCGAGGTGGCCCGCTCGGCGCTCGATGCGCTGGTGAAGGACGGTCGGATCCACCCGGCCTCGATCGAGGAATTTGTGAAACGCGCGGCGGACGAGATCGACCTCGTCACGATCCAAGCCGGTGAGGAAGCGGTGACGAAGCTGAACATCAACGGGCTGCATCCCGAGATCATTAAATTGCTGGGTCGTCTCAAGTATCGGTTTTCCTACAACCAAAACGTGCTCGATCACTCGGTGGAAACGGCGTTCCTCGCTTCGATGATTGCGAGTGAGGTCGGCCTCGACCCGAATGTCGCGAAGCGCGCCGGCCTGCTGCACGACGTGGGCAAGGCGGTGTCGGGCGAACTCGAGGGCAGCCACGCGGTGATTGGCGCGGAGTTCATCAAACGTTACGGCGAGACGCCCATCGTCGTGAACGCGGTGGCGGCGCACCATGACGAGGTGAAGCCCGAGACGGTTTATGCGGGCTTGGTCATTCTCGCCGACACCATCTCGGCGGTGCGACCCGGAGCGCGCGCCGAGTCGATGACGAGCTATATCCAGCGCCTTGGACGGCTTGAAAAACTCGCGGTGTCGATCGATGGCGTGCAACAGGCGTTTGCGATTCAGGCCGGCCGGGAAATCCGCGTCGTGGTTTCACCTCGGGAAGTCACCGACGACCGTGCCCGGGAAATCGCGAAGGAGCTGCGCGCCCGCATCGAGGCCGAGCTCCAATATCCGAGCACCATCAAGATCACGGTGATCCGGGAGAGCCGGTTTACCGAGACGGCGAGCTGAGTGGCGCCCACAGAATACTCGGAAGAGGGAATCGGGCGGTAAGAATGGGCTTTCATTCCGTGGGTTCAGTGTGTTCCGTGGGCCACCATGGCCGATCCCAAGATCCTCGAAACCTTCCCGAACCCCGCGCCGCATCGCGACTACGTGATCGAGCACTCGCACCACGAATTTACCTCGATGTGCCCCATCACGGGTCACCCGGATTTCGCGACCATCATCGTGCGCTTCGTGCCGGATAAGACGTGCGTCGAGTTGAAGTCGCTGAAGGTGTATTTCCACGGGTTTCGCAACGCCGGCATCTTCTTTGAAGCCGTGACCAACAAAATTTGCGACGACCTCGGCGCGGTGCTGAAACCGCGCGAGCTCACCATCGTGGCCGACTGGAAAGGTCGCGGCGGCGTGACGTCTCGGGTGACGTGTGTCTGGTCGGGGAAAAAGAAACGCTGAGTTTCCGGCGAGACGATGCGCGTCGGAACTGGGGTCGGCCGAGAGCGGCAGGGGGCGTCTGGCCCGGAAGGAACGCGTTCGGCGGACTCCTGTCGCGTGATATCTCGAAGCGGCTCCCGAGGGTGGCTTTTGGGGCGATTTGCCCTGAGTAACTCGCGTTACGATTTCAGGGCCGCCAGAACCGCGGCGTGCAGCGCGGGTGTCGTGCACGCAATCGTCGATTCCGCAGGATAGGCCGAGCCACCGTGCCAGTCGGTAATGACGCCGCCGGCGCCACGGATGATCGGCACGAGGGCGGCGATGTCCCACGGGTTCATGATGGGATCGAGACACACGTCGGCCCAGCCGCTCGCCACGAGCAGGTAGCCGTAGCAATCTCCCCAAGTGCGGACGAGTTTTGCTTGGGCGAGCAGGCGGTCGCAGGCGGGGCCGTCTTGATATTTCGCGAGATTGAGCGTATCGCTGGTGAGCAAGGTGGCGTCAGCGAGCCCAGGGGTGGCGCGACCGCGGACGGGGCGGTCGTTGAGCGTGGTGGTGACGCCGTCGCCGACCATGAGTTGACCGAGCACGGGCTGGTGGATCACGCCGAGGACGGGCTGGCCGTGATGGAGGAGTGCGATCAAGGTGCCCCACAGCGGGACGCCAGTGATGAAGGCTTTGGTGCCGTCGATGGGATCGAGGACCCAAACGAATTCGGCGTCGGGGCGATCGCTGCCGAGTTCTTCGCCGATGATGCCGTGGGCGGGGAATTTTTTGGCGATGAGGCCGCGCATGAGTGCTTCGGCGCCGCGGTCGGCGAGCGTGACCGGCGAGGCGTCGCTCTTCGTTTCGACGGCGAGATTGAGGCGGCCGAAGTGCGGACGGATGAAGGCGCCGCTCGCGTGGGCGAGTTCGTTGCTGAAGGCGCGGTAGGGCGTGAGGTCCACGGAAGCAAGGTGGCCCACTGAGCCCACGGAAGACACGGAAAAAATAGAGTCGGATTTTTCATGGCCGTGTGTTGCGTAGTTTGCGTGGGCAACATTTGGACCGAGCAGCCGATATTTTTTGTCGATTTTGAAGGGAGCCGTGCGTCGGGGATTTTGGAGTTCGGGGTCGTCGAAGTGCAGCACGGCGCGGTGGCGAATGCGCGGACGCGGATGTGTCGGGCGACGGGGCGGGTGCGGCCGGAAGACACGGCGGTGCACGGGTTGAGCGAGGAAGCGGTGGCGACGCACGCACCGTTTTCGGAGGAGTGGAATTATTTTTCGAGTCTGCGCGAACTGGGCCCGCTCGCGGCGCACTATGCGGGGGTGGAAAACGCGTTGTTGAAATCGGTCTGGCCGTATCCGCGCAGCTCGCCGGATTTCGCGCGCCCGGGGAAACGGGTGGCGGAGTGGGGGCCGTGGGTGGATTCGGCGCGGCTTTACTCGCAGCTCTACCCGCAACTGGAATCGGGGAGGCTCGAATCACTGATGGCGGCGTGTGGCTTGCAGGGCGATTTGGAGAAACATGCGGCGGCGTATTGCCCGCCGGATCGGCGGCACTATCACGCGGCGCTCTACGATGCTTTGGCGGGGGCGCTCTTGCTGGCGTCGCTCGCGCGTGAGCCGCAGATGTCGACGCTCTCGACGATGCAATTGCTCGCGCTCAGCACGCTCGACGGGGAGAAGCGGGATGCGCTGCAGCAGGGGAGTTTCTTTTAGTCGCGGCGGGCAAAGCATTGGCGAAAACGGGACGCTTGGCCGCTCCTCGGAAAACTCGCTGCGAGCAGGACCTTACGCCACGGAGCCGGAAGGGCGCCGCGAAATTGTAACCTATGAGGTACCCATTTCGCGGTCGGCCCGTGGGACTCGGCGGGGAAAAAGGGAGGGGAAGGCGAAGTGACAGCGAGCTGAACGCCGACCTTGCGCTGGGGCGGGAGCGTTGTGCAAGCTGCTGGGTTCACATGGCCATTGTCAGTCTTCTTGATGTCTCCCTGAGCTTCGGTGGCCCGCCGTTGCTCGATAAGGTCAATCTCCAGATTGACCGGGGCGAACGCGTCTGTCTCCTCGGCCGTAACGGTGCGGGCAAGTCCACGCTGATGA
>SYGN01000286.1 GCA_005799525.1 Opitutaceae bacterium
AATAGCGCGCGCCGAGGTTTTGCACGGACGCGCGTTCGGCTTGAAGGAGGGTGCGCTGCGACTCCACGACGTCGAGGTAGCCCATCATGCCGCCTTGCAGGCGCTGGTCGAAATAGCCTGCGGTGCGGCGGGCGGCGTCCTCGGCGCGGCGCAACGCCTCCGCTTGCTCCGCGTAGGCGCGGGTGTTGGCGAGCGCGTTCTCGACGTCTCGGAACGCAACCAGCACCGCCTGGCGATACGTTGCGACGGCCTGCTCGTAGCGCGCCTCGGCCACCTGGAGGTTGGCCTGGCTCTTGCCGCCGTTGAAAATGGGCAGCGACACACTCGGCCCGATCGCCCAGAGCCGGCTGTCCCAAGTGAACAGGTCGTTCAGTTCCGGACTCTGCAGGCCGGCGTTGCCGGTCAGCTTTACCGAGGGGAGGAAGGCGGCTTTCGCCACGCCGATCTCCGCGCATTTGGCAGCGGCGGCCCGCTCCGCCGACCATGTCCGACTCCGCCGGCCAAGCCGTCTTCCTTTCCTATGCGTCCCAGGACGCGTCGGTGGCGACCCACATTTGTGACGCGCTGCGCGCGGCGGGCGTGGAGGTGTGGCTCGACCAGGAGGGCGGGCTCGTCGGCGGTGACGTGTGGGATCGGAAAATCCGTGAGCAGATCGCCACGTGCGCGCTGTTTGTGCCACTCATCTCGGCCAATACGCAGGCGCGCAAGGAGGGTTATTTCCGACTCGAGTGGCATCTCGCCGAACAGCGGATAGGGCTCATCGCCAAGAGCGTGCCGAAACCGATGCCGCATTTCTGGAGAAAATCGCGGCGGGTCAGGAAATAATCTTCGAGGCGCGGGGCGTGGGGCATGACGCGAGGGAAAGACGCGAGCGGTGGGGTGTGGTAACGCCCGGAGCAAAAGCGTTATTGGCCCGCCCGTCAAAGCCCGGAATGAGATCGGTTGGTTATCCCGAAACCGCGCGGCAGGGAAACGCGAAAAGCCGGCGCGCTGTTCAGAACCGGGCGGCTGAGACGAACGGAGACGCCGGCAGGTCGGCGCCGTTCACGAGATTCGGGGCGGTCAATCCGCCGTGGAAGAAGCGCACGTGCCTGGGCTGCGGCACCGCGGCGGAATGCACGCGAATCGTCTCGCCGGCGACGATGGCCTCGGCGGGGTGGAACTCCCAGTTGTCGCCCGCGAGTTCGAAGCCGCGCAGCGACTGGCCGTCCCGCGACCTGAGACCTTGCGCGTAATCGAATTCCACGACGGCCGTGTGGCCGTCGAAGCGAGCCACGCGGAAGAGCGGGCCGGAAAAGGCCACTGCCCGATCATAGGTTCGCGCCAGCGCCCACAACGCGAGCCGCCGGCCGACTTCCTGTTTCTCCGCGGGGTGCAGGGTCGTGGAGTCGCAGAAATCGTAAGTGACGACCATGCCCGTGTGTGACGTGCGTTGGTGCACGCGGCGCATGGCTTCGCGCACCACGTGCCAGTGCTCGCCCGCGGGCGGCTGAAAGATCGGCAACTGCACGAAATAGAAAGGGTGGGCCGGATCGTTCCAGAGCCGGCGGCGGCTGGCAATGAGGGCGGCGAGCATGTCCTCGTAGGCGACGGCCAGCGCGCGCGGCGCGGCATTGGACTCGCCTTGATACCAAATCGTGCCGCGGAGCGCGAACGGCACGAGTGGCGCGACGTAGCGCTCATGCAGTTCGCCGTGGTTTTGGAGCTTGCGCGCGGTTTCCAATTCATCCGGCAGGGTCGGCGGGCGTTGCGGCCGGGAGGCGGCGCCTTGCTTCACCGCCTCGCGAAACGCGGCGAACTCGCGATTCCATTGTTGAATCCTCCCGCGGGACTCCTCGAGCAGCCGCGCATTCTGCTGGATGAACGGAAGCGCCTCCAGCTCGGGCTTGGGCGTCCACGCCTGCAGGCTGGTCCCGCCGATGCTGCGATTGATCAGACCGATCGGCACACCGAGCGCGCGGTGCAGTTCACGACCGAAGAAATACGCGGTGGCGGAAAACCCGCGCGCGCTTTCCGGTGCGCAAACGTGCCAGCCGCCGTGCCCGAGTTCGTAGTCGGCGGCGCAGTTCAAGCGAATGAGCGGCCACAGTGCGTGAGCGACTTCGGCCTCGCCGTTTTGCACTCCCGGCCAGGAACTGCGCTGATTCGCGATTTTTCCGAGCGGCCAGAACATGTTCGACTGCCCCGTGCACAGCCAGACTTCGCCCACGAGCACATCGTCGAAGCTCACGCGCTCCGGCTTCGGCGCCCCGCAGCTCACGCTCAACTCCCGCGCCGCGGCGCTGGCGGGCAGCGGGTCAAGGGCGACGCGCCATTTTCCGGCGGCGTCCGCGGTGGCGGATTTCTTTTGCCCGCCAAACGACACGGTGACTTCCGCGCCGGGCTCGGCGGTGCCCCAAACCGGGACCGGCCGATCCCGCTGCAACACCATTTGGCGGCTGAAAATCTCCGGCAGCGTGAGCGCGTGAGCCGAGGCGCCCGCGCCGATCACGCCGAGAGCGGCGAGCCACCATTGCCACCTGCGCATGCTCATCGGGCGTCCTGCGTCTTCAATTTGAACGCGTCGGTGCGGAAGCCCATCGCGGAAAAGCCCTCGCGATTGAACAGGCTCGGTTCGAAAAAGTTTTTCCAACCGTAGCGGACGGCCACGGGCTTCGTGATGCGCGCGGAGGTGACCACCACCGTGTCGCCGACGATCTCGGCTTCGGCCGGCACGAATTCGCCCGCGGCGTCGCAGATCGTGAAGTCCTGCAGCGTGCCGCGCGCGACCAGGCCGCCGCCCACCTCGTCGAATTCCAAGATCACACGGTTGCCCTCGATCCGATGGGAGCGGAGCCGCGGCCCGCGGCACACGATTTGCTCGCCGTAGACCGCGCCGCGGGCGAGCAGCGCGAGGCGGGCGCCCACGCCTTCCTTGAGGTGCGGGTGCAGCCGGTTGAATTCGCCATACTCGAGAATCACGCACGTCTCGCATCCTTTGACCTGACGGCCGCCCAGCCACTGCGACTCGCGCAGCTCCGCCCAGTCGTCCTCGTGCTGGCCCTTGATGACGGGCAACTGCACGTTGAGGAACGGCAGCTCGCTGCCGAGGTCGCGCCGCCATTCCGCGATGAGCATGGGCAGCAGGAAGCGATACTGGTAGCAGCGGCCCGCGTCGATGTTGCTCTCCCCTTGGTAAAACACGATGCCCTTGAAGGTGAACGGCACGATCGGCTGGAACATCGTTTCGTAGAGACCGGCCGGGCGCTGGAAGTGCTCGCGGCCCATCGGCTCCTTTGGAGCCGGGCCGCCCTTCCCGGCGGATTTGCGTTTCTGTTTCCATCTGGCCAGCTCCTCACGGTGCTCCGTGAGTTGGGACTGGTAGGCGGCCTCGCCGCCGTAGCCCGCCGCGATGACGTCGTAGCGGGTGATGATGGGTTTGGTCTCCGGATTCGAGAGCAACGTCTCGCGGCTCATCCAGTTTTCCGCGAGCGTCCCGCCCCAGGCGCAGACCACGATGCCGATCGGGATCTGCAGGTGGCGCTGCAAATCGCGCCCGAAAAAATAGCCCGTCGCCGACATGTCGAGGACGGTGTCGGGGGTGACGGCCGACCAGGGCGTGGTGGAAACGGGCTCGGAGGGGAGCCGACGTTTGTCGACGGTGAAGTAACGCAGCAGGGGATAATTCGCGCGCGGAACCTCGGGCGCCACGGTCTCGAGATATTCGCGCATTCTGCTGCCCATGTTCGACTGGCCCCCGGCCAGCCACACATCGCCGACGAGCACGTCGCGCACTTCGAGCGTGTTGGTGCCGCGCACCGTCAGGGTGGCTGCGGCGGCATTCGCGGTGAGTGGCGCGAGAAACGCCCGCCATTTTCCCGCGGCGTCGGCCCGCGTGCTGACTTGCTGGCCCGCGAAGCCGAGCTCGATGTTCTCGCCGGCTTTGCCGGTGCCGAAGATGCACACCCGAGTGTCGCGCTGGAGCACCATGTGATCGCGAAACACCGCCGCGAGTTCGACCGCGCCCAGCGGGAGGCCCGCCAGCAGCAGGAGCGCAACGACGCTTGATCGGTGGATAAGTTTGTTCATGGGGCGGGAGAGTGGCCGGCTCCGGCGGCGAGGTTCGGCGCGCAGGCACGGGCGAAGGTTTGGTGCAACGCGCGCAGTCGCGCGACGATTTCCGGATGGTCCGCGAGCAGGTTTTTCCGTTCGCCCGGATCTTGCGCCAGATTGTAGAGGCCGGCGACGCGCGGCGACTTGCCGGGGTTGCCGGTCTTGGTCACCGACCCGGGACGCAACGAATCCTGGCCTTCGATCAATTTCCACTCGCCGGCGCGCACCGCCCACTCGTCCTGCGGCGACGGCAGGGTGGCGTGGATGACGTCGTGCGGGTTTCCCGATTTTTCGCCGCGCGCAAACGGCAACAGATTCACGGCGTCGACACGGCACTCGGCGGGAATCGCGACGCCGGCCGCGGCGGCGACCGTGGCGAACACATCGAAGAGATGGCATGTGCCGGAGCACGTCACGCCTTCGGGCAGCGTGCCTTTCCAGCGCAGAATCAGCGGCACCCGGATGCCGCCTTCCCAGAGCAGGAATTTCCGGCCGCGCAATCCGCCGTTGTGCTGCACGGTGCGGATGCCGTCGGCGAATTCGTATTCGTTGCCGCCGTTGTCGCTGGCGAAAACCACGAGCGTGTTGCGATCGAGTCCGCGGAGGAAGAGTTCGCGCAGCATGCGACCCACGTTGCGATCGAGCGCATCGATCATGGCGCGGATGTTCGTGCGGGCGGGATTCTTCACGGTGGGAAAGCGTGCGAATTCCGCGGCCAGCTCCGGCTGCGGCTGGGCCGGGCCGTGCGGCGCGTTGAACGGGAGGTAGATGAAGAATGGCTCTCCGCGGCGCTGGCTGCGGTCAATGAAATCGATGGCGACCTCGGCCAGTTGATCCGTGAGATATTTCATCTCCGACGCGGGCGCGTCCTGGTCGTAGACGAACGAGCCTTCGTGGATCGCGCCCTCGGTGTCAGTGCCCACGCTTGGCTTGAAGTAGTCATGCGCCGCGCCGAGGAATCCGTAGAACCGACTGAAGCCGCGATCGAGCGGGCGGCAGCCCGGCTGGTGGCCGACGTGCCATTTGCCGAGGCACGCGGTGGCGTAGCCGTGCGGCGCGAGGAGTTCGGCGAGCGTGCGTTCCGATTTCGGGAGGCCGACGGCGGCGTCCTGATTCTCGTAGAAGCCGAACCGCTGGGAGTATTTTCCGGTGAGCAACGACGCGCGCGACGGGCTGCACATCTGTGACGCGTAGGCCTGCGTGAACTTCACGCCCTGCGCCGCGAGGCTGTCGAGGTGCGGCGTGAGGATCGGCGAGTCGGGATTGGCGGCGTCCTGGTGGAAACAGCTCAGATCCCCGTAGCCCAAATCGTCGGCGAGGATGAGGAGGACATTCGGCCGCGACGGCGGCGCGGCGGCGGCAAACGCGACCGGCGGCGCCAGCAGCAGCGCCGGCCACAGCAGTCGCCTGGTCAGGTTCATCATGATTGGCCGGCGCTTCGCGTTCAAAATGTCCCTTTGATCCCGAGCGAGATGATGCGCCCCAGCTTGCCATGGAGAAAATCGTGGGCGTAGCCGGGCGTCTCAGCCTGATAAATGTGTTCTTCCTGGAGAGTGTTGGTGACGTTGCGGACGTTGCAGAACAGCGAGGTGCGGCGGCCGAGCCGGTAGTCCGTGCTCACGTCCAGCTGCAGCCGCGCCTGCGGATAGCGGAACGCGTCGGGTCCCACGTTGGGGAACTGCACGCCCTTCGACGTGCCGCGGTAATTCCATTTCGCGCTCAGCTTGGCGCGGCTCCGGACGACTGTGACGCCCCAGTTGACCGACTTGGGCAGAAATCCGGAAAAGTCCGCCAGGCCGCTGCCGGCGAGGTCCAGTTTGGTTGCGTTGGCAAACAGCGTCACGTGCCGGCCCCAGGCGCCCAGCGGCGCGAGCGAGTGCCGGGCGTTGATTTCGGTGCCGAAGATGCGAGCTGAACCGGAATTGAACTGGGTGGTCAACCGCCAGCCGAGGTAGCGCGAATCGAGGCCGAGCCGCGCGAGGTCGTCGGCCGTGGCGTCCTTGGCCACGGTGCCGAAGAAGTTACTCACGTCCTTCCAGAAGACGCCTGCGCTCAGGATACCGCCGTGCCGGGTGTAATACTCGAGTGACAAGTCATAGTTGTCGGCCGTCCATGGTTTCAGGCCGATGTTGCTGACCGTGATCCGGCCGAGCGTCGTCCCGGGGGCGGCATTGAGGTCATCGTCCTGGGTGACGCTCGTGTTGGGCACGATGTTCGCGTAGTCGGGCCGGCCGTAGGTCCGCGCGTAGGCTCCGCGCCACACGAGGTTTTCCGTCACGTTGAAATTGAGATGCAGGCTCGGGTAGAGCCCCCGGTAAGAGCGTTCCGCGCGCGACGCCCGCTCCTGGTAGATCAACGGCACTTCCGCGAGGGAACCGGCGGTGCCAGCTTCCGGTTTGCGGATGCGCGCCCCGGCGGGTGTCCGGGCGAACGTGCCGTTGGCGTTGCGCACAAACACGGCGTCGGGGTCTTGCAGCGGCCCCAGCCCGAGGTCCGTGGTCGCCTCGTAGCGCACGCCGGTCACCACGTGGAGCCGGTTGCGGAAGAGCCGCGCCTCCGCCTGCACATAGGCCGCGGCCACGGTTTCCTTGAGATATTTCGAGTCGAGGAGGTTGTTGCTCGCCGTGGTGCGCTGTTGCGCGACGGTCTGCGTGAACCACGCGGGATTGGCGGTGAACGCGGCCAGCACCTTGTGCGGCGATACCCACGGCACCGCCGGCTTGTCTGGGAACGCCACGAGGCGGTGCGCCCCATAGTAATTCTCGTTGAGGAATGGCGCGGCCGACCGCGAGCCGTTGATACCAGCGAAATTGTAGGTGCGCCCGTTGCGGCGGCGCTCGTCGTTGGCCTCGACCCGGTGCAGGCCGCCGATTTGCAGGCCGGCGGGGAACGGCAGCGCCGTCAGTTCGCGCCGCACGTCGAGCTCGCCCAGCGTGATCTTCGTCCGCATGTCCAGCTCCGGGTTGGTCGAGGCGGTGTTCAGGACGTAGCTGGCGATGTCAAACGGGTTCACCGGCCGGTTGTTGCTGTCAAACACTTCGAAGTCGCCCACCCGGCCGCCGCCGATGCGCAGGAGGTTGACGCGCGAAGGGGTGGCGAGGGCGACGTTGAGACCGTTGAAGAAACCGCGGCTCGAGTTGCGCCGCCACGATTTGGAGTCGGAGAGGCTGGCGAGCGATTCGATCTTCCACACGCCGTCGTTGAAGCGGTAGCGGACGTTGCCGTTCTGAGTAATGCTGTTGTTGTCCGCGAAGCTGAAGGTCTGCGGCGTGTCGCCGCGGCCGGTTGCGCCGAGCACTTGGGTGGGCGTATAAGAAAGCGCGGTGCCCCCCGCGACGCCCGAGGTGCCGTTGTTCCCGGCCGTGGGCGTGAACACCGACTGGTTGCTGCGCGAGTTGTAGTAGGTCAGCACGTAGCCGGCCGACAACACGCCGTGGTGGCCGAGGCGCCAGTCGGCCCGCACCGAACCGCCGTGGCGTTGGTTCGCCCGCAGGAACTCGACATTGCGCGTGCGCCAAAGATAAGGGTTCGCTGGCGTTGCGCCGCTCCCGGTGGCGGCGGCGAGGTAGTCCGTATACCACGAATCGGTCCGGAACAGGGTGGTGGAGTAGAGGCCGGTGAGCACGATCCCGAACCTGGGGCTGAGGGGCAGCGTGTAGTCAAAATTGAGATCGGGCGCGACATTGAAATCCCGCTCGTTGCTGGGCACCCCGGTTTTCTGCAGCGAGAGTGGTTTTCCGTTCGTCGCCAGTGCGGCGCGATATTTGAACTCGGCGGTGCTGCGCTCGAACGCGCTCTTGCTGACCAGATTGATCGAGCCCGACATCGTGTCCGCCGGGTTCGAGGGCAGCGGCACCTTGGTCACCTCGACGCGCGACACGCTGTTCACCGACATCCGCGAGGTCGAAAACTCCCGCCCGCCCTGCAGGGCGTTGCCCGCGAGCGGCACGCCGTCGTAGGAGACCACCGAGTAGTTGCTGGGAAACCCGCGGAGCTGCACTGCCTCGGTCTCCAGCTCCCCGGCGAAGGTTCCGGCCACGCCGGGAAGAAAGCGCAGAAAATCGCCCGCGCTCCCGCCCATCGCGTCGCCCATGCTTTCGGTCGAAATCACGTTCTTCAGATTGGGCGCGAAGCGCTGCTCGTTGATCGCGATCGATTCGATGTCGGTCTCGCGGGTCGATGCGACCTTGTAGGGATCGAGCCGCACGACGGCGGCCTGCTCACCGTCGCGGGTGGCGCTCGCAAGCTCGACGTCGTGCTCGACCGACTGGCCGGCGCGGACGCTCACCGGCGAGGAATTTGCCTCCAAGCCCGTGTAGAACACCTCGACCGTAACGCGGCCGGTGGTCACGCCGGGCAATCGGTAGCGGCCGGATTCATCCGTGAGCGTGAGCAGGTTTGTGCCCGGCACGGTCACGCGCGCGTTGTTGAGATAGGCGCCTGTCACGGAGTTTTTCACGCGGCCCTCGATCACGCCGGTGCCGACCGGGGCGGTCGCGGCCCACGCCGTCAGGGAAACGGCGAGAGCGAACCAACCGGACAGCCATCGGCTTTGGAGTCGAAGTGCGAAGCGGGGCGGAGGGAACGTGATCGTCATGGGGTAAGGGGATTGAAATTGGGTCGGGACGGCCCAACGACGGGTCACGGCTCGCCGTAAACGTCGAATTCGCCATAGAAGGTGTTGTTCATGACCGAGGGTTTGCGCACCTGCGTCGGCTCGACTTCCCACAGCAGGTAGCGAAATCGGCCGACCGTCCCCTGCGCGCCGGTGATCGAGCACGCCTGCTGCGCCGGTCGATCGAGTGGCTGGGCCACGCGGAAAAAATCATCCGAGTTTACGCGCGCCAATTGGATCCAGCCGGCTTCGGCCAAGGCGCCGTCGGTGGCAGGCAGCACGTCGCCCGCGAAGCCATACAGCGTGAATCTCTGCACGGCCCGAAAGCGGTTTTCGGCGTCCTTGTTCTGGTGCCACGAGTAGGTGTTGATCTTGGTGACGGAAAGCGCCCGCCCGAGATCGAGCAGGAGGAGGCCGGTCGCGTTGTTGGCGAAAAACACCGACTCGGAGGGCGAGTCGGCCTTCGACTGGCCACGACCGTCGAGCAGCACTTCGGGCGGGCCGCTCGGGATGCCCACCGTGTCGTGCAAGGTGCCGCGCACCACGCGCATCGTCGCCCGCCCCGCCGCGCGATCGGCGGCGTCGCGGTTTGAGGGCGGTTCGATCGTCGGAAAGCGAAACGCCGCGGTGCCGTCGCCGCTTTCGATTCGCACGACCACTTGCGCCCGGCCGGCTTCCACGGAGAGGGCGTCGCCGGTGCGCAACCGCAGCGGCGCTTTGACGCCGTCGAGCAGCACGCACACTTCGCCCGACGTCACGTCCACGCGGCTTTGCCCGTCCGGGGCCGCGGCGGCGACAAATTCGGTGCCGACATCGACGACCTGCGCGGTGCGCGTTTGCACGGTGAAGCCCTTCGACTCCGGCGTGGCCGCGTTCGCTTTCAGGTGGCCGAGTGTGAGAAACCCGCTGTTGGCCGAGGTGACCTCGAAGATGACCGGCCCGACGAGCGTGACCAAGGCGCCGCTGCGGAATTTCAACCCCGCGGTGCCCGACGACAGCTCGACGATCTGCCCGGGGCGAAGGCCGTCGCCCGAATGAACCTGGACGTCGCGGCCCACCCAGCGGCAATCGCGGAGCTCGCCGAACCACGCGACGGGCGCACGCGGTGTGCTCGTCGGGAAATATTTTATCGCGCCGCCAGCTATCGCGAGCGCGACGCACGCCGCCGCCAGCCACGCGGGACTCTGCCACCAGCGCCTCGTGGGCGGAGCGAATGCCGGTTCCCTGCCACCCACTTCGGGAAGGATCGGCCCCGGAGTTGAGCCCGCTTTGACGCCGGTGTCGGTGGACTCGGCCGCGAGTGAAGCGTGGAGGTGCGCCTGCCGCAGGTAGGCCGTGCGGGCGTTGCCGTCGGTTTCCAGCCGGCGTGACAACTCGGCCACATCCTGCGGCGAAGCCACGCCGTCGAGGTAGCGCGCGATCAGGGATTCGAGCTCCGGGTTCACTGCGCGGCCTCCGCGATTTTCCGATCCATGCAGTCGAGCAGCGCGCTGCGGATGCGCTGGAGCAATTTGTAGGTGGCCTCGGTGGTGCGGCCGTAGCGCTTCGCCAGCGTCTCGACCGTCGCCTCCTCAAAGTAGTAGCCATCGAGCAGCCGCGCGTGTTCGGACGGCAGGCGCGCGCGGCAATCGGCGAGTTGGCGTTCGCGTTCCAGCCACGCGGGCGCAAAGGTCTCGTCGCTCGCCATGACCGCCGCGGCCGCCTGTTCGGACAGCAACGCGCGGCGATGCGCGGTGCGCAAGAACCGCCGCACCTCGATCCGCGCGAAGCCGCAGGCCCAGTTGATGAATGGGCGCTCAGGTTGGTAGGAAGGGAAATGTTTCCACAGCGCGACCGCGGTCTCCTGCACGACATCGCGCGCGTCGGCTAATTGTGGGATGCACACCAGCACTGAGCGCAGGATGGCCGGCTCGTGCTGCAGAAACAGTCGCATGAAGCGCTCGTGGGCGTCGGGGTCGGACATGGCGGCTCACCTATTATCCGCGGCAAAACGCGGAATTGGACAAAGTATTTTCGACCGCGCGCCGCCGTCAGCCGGGCCAGTGACAAGTGCTCGGCGGCAAGGTGGGCGACGGCGGCGGAGGCATCGGTGGGATGCGGCGCCGGGGCGCCGGCCGGGCGGCCTTGGGCGTATCCGGAGAGCGCGAACGCGAGGCTGAGCGCGGCCGCGAGGGCGACGGACGGGAGCGTTTTCATGGGAGTTGTTTTCCTGAAGTTGAGTTGGGCGGGAGAATTGCGCCGGCGGCGATCCGGATTGTCCGGACCGCCGCCGGTGTTGGTTTGGTTACCGGCTCGGGCGATTGCCCCGGCCGCCGAAGGAACCCGCCGGACGAGCGGGGAGATCAGCCGGGCGTTGGCCGCGGTTGGCGCCGTAGGAGCCGGTCGGACGGGACGGCAGATCAGCCGGACGCTGGCTAATTCCGCTCGGGGCGCCGGTGGGGCGCGCCGGGAGATTCGCGGGGCGCTCGCCCGTCTTGCCGAACGACTCGGCGGGACGCGACGGCGCGCCCTCCGGGCGCTGGCCGATTCCGGCGGGAGCGCCGGTGGGACGCTCCGGGAGGCCCGCGGGGCGCTGGCCCGTCATGCCCAGCGACTCGGCGGGGCGGGTGGGGGCGTTGGCCGGGCGCTCCGTGGGGCGTTGGGCCGAGGCGGTGGAGGCGAGCGCAATCGTGACGAGCGCGAGGGTGGTGAACGTTTTCATGTGACTCTTGATTTCGACTTTTTGGTTTCTCCCGCGAGTCGCCGGAGTGGCGGCTCATCAGGTTGCGCCGAGAATAACCGAGGAGCCGAAAACTCGCCGCCGGTTCGAGATGGGGCCGGCCCCGGGCAGGATGAACCGGGCGAAATCCGTGATGAATTTGCGGCGAGTGGAGCCGCAACGATCCAGTCGGACGCGAACCGCGCGGGGAATCGCCCGCCCCGGATGGTGGTCGATTGCGGCGACAGGAATGTCGCCGCTCCGACGGAGGGGCGACATTCTTGTCGCCCGGTTTTTGCCAGACGTTCACCGGCATCGTTACGCCTCAGATCGCGTGCGATCGATTGACCGGGAAATTCAGGCTCTATCAACGAGGCGGGACGTGCCTTCGCGCAGCGCGATGGCGTGGCACGCGCCTCGTCCACGACTCCACCGGAGACGAG
>SYGN01000287.1 GCA_005799525.1 Opitutaceae bacterium
AATGTGACGGGAAGGGTGGTCAGGGTTTCGCGGCTCCCTGAGAGAAGTTGAAGGCGGTGCCGGTAAAGGTTTTGCCGTCGATGACGAGCTGAGGGAAGACGCCGTCGAACTCGGTGGCCGTCTTGAGCCAGTCGGCTTGCGCGTCGAATGCGGAAATGTCCGTCGGCGGCACCGCGCGGAAGACCAGCGTCTGTTTTTTGCCCTGCACGGTAACGATCGCTTCGAAGGATTGCATCGTGGTCTTGGCCACGTCGGTCACGCCCTCGGCGTGGGCATTGAGGAGCCAGCCGTGGAGCGTGCCGGTGGCGCGGTCGAGGACGAGGTCGACGTTGAACTCGTGTTCGCCGATTTCGACGAGAGTGCCGCCGCGCGGGGAATCGTGCGGATTGGAGTTCTTTTTAGTTTTGTCGCCGGAGCCGTGGGCGTGGTCGTCGCCGAGCGAGAACGCGGTGTCTTTGAACACGGTGCCGCGGATCTCGAGGGTGAAGATGCCGGAGAACGCGCCGGCGGTCTTGAGCCATTCGGCCTGGACCTCGAACTGGGAGGTGTCGCCGACTTTCTCGCCCGTGGCGGGATTGGCGACGGCGGCGAGGGTGAGCGGGGTTGATTTGCCGCCGGGCAGGGCGACGAGCTGGAACGACGCGGTCTTGAGGCGCACGAAGTGCTCCGCGTGCCCGTCGAGCACCCAGACGCTGAGTTTGCCGGCGACGGGATCGCGGAGGAGTTCGACGTTGTAGGCGTGGTCGCCGAGTTCGACGAGGGTGCCGCCGTGAGGCGCGGTGTGGACGTGGCCGGCGTCGCTGGACTTTTTGTCGTGGGCGTGATCGTGGGACTTGGAACAGCCGGCGGCGAGGAACGCCGCGGCGAGGACGGATAGGAGGAGGCTGGATTTCATGGGAAAAGGTTCACAAGCGCAGGGTCCACGCGGCCTTGGTTGCCAGCTCACTGCCGTTGGGCACGAGGTGGCGCTGGCGGCGGCGGAGGCGGGAGACTTGAGCGTGCTGGAGCGGCTGGTGGCGGTGCTGGCGACGCCGTATGACCACGGGCGTGCGGCGGCTGAAGATCGGGCGCCGGCACCGGACGGCGGGGCCGGGTATCGGACGTTTTGTGGAACGTGACGAGAAACCGGAATCAGGCGGCGATGGCTTCGAGGTAGAGTTTTTCGAGGTCGGTGTGGCGGAGCTCGGCGGCGGTGAGGATGCGGGCGAGTTTGCCGTGGCGCATGATGCCGCCGCGGGTGGCGCTCTCCTTCGTGCGGAAGACGTCGTGTGTGGCCACGAGGATGCGACGTCGCGTTCGCGGAGTTTGCGGAGGAGTTGGCCGAACCCTTGGCTGGCGCTCGGGTCGAGGCCGCAGGTGGGTTTGTCGGGGAGCAGCGCAGACAGCCCAGCGAGCGCTCCGCTGATGGTGGACTATACCATGATGCAGTGCGGGAAGGCGTTGAATTGATCCGGTGAGACGACATCAGAATTTGGGTCGGAAAACCAGCCACGTCACTGCGCTGAAGCCGCACAAGGAGGCGAAATTGATCAAGACAGGGCCGAAGCGCTCGCCGACCGTCGCTTCTTCAAAGGTAAACTGCGGGATGATTTCGGCATATTCGCGCACCGACGCGGCCTTTTTTCCGTCGCGTAGATGTTGTTGGATGAGATCGCGGAGCGTGACTATGAAGTCCAGTGCCTGATCGGAGAAGGCATTGGCCCGTGCGGCATCGGTGCCGGCGATACGTTCCAAGGCGTCCTGCACGAGAAGCGAGGGAGCAGCGAAACGATAGGTGTCAGCCCACTGGCGGCGTTTATCCTGCTGTTGTCGCGCCGAAGCCTGCGCGTCGGCCAAGAGTTGCTGGTCTTCCGCGCTTTCGACGAGGGATTTCAGCACGAGGGCATTCCGATCAATCGATGACGCGGGCCCGCGTGCGGCCGCCCGTTCTTTCTGCCTGCGCTCGAGTGCCACTTCAGCGGAGCGCAGGGCGCTGGTTTGGGCGGGCCAAGACGGGGCGGGCTGAAGCAGGTCGCGCACCGTGGAGAGCCCGGCCGGAATCAGTGCGACGACCGCCAGCCAAGCCGCTCCCGCCGCGAGCGCGGCTTGGCTGGAGGATGCGGCGACCATGTTGATCGCCCGAGCCAGCAGCAGCCAGAACGCGCCGTAGGATAGCACGATCAAAGTGATGAGCGCCATTTCCGGCAAAACCCCGGTGAGGCTGGTGTCCGGCAAAGCCGTCCAGGCTGAAGCCGCGGCGAGAATGCCCGTGAAGCCGAGGAGCGCGCTACCACCCCGGGCCAGCAACTTGGCGCCAAGAAGCAACCCGGGCGCAACGGGCTGGGCTTGCAAGAGCCGGGCCACACCGCTTTCCCGCTCGGCCGCCCAAACATCAAACACCACTGCGAGCAGCAGCAGCGGCAGCACGACGACGACCACGAAAGCGAGATCGAAGCGTCCGACCGCACGCGCCTCCGGATTGCCGATCGTGATGGGACGTGCCGCAAAGATCGCGCGCGTGTTCGAGGGGTGGAATCGCAGGTCGAAGGGGTAGCCTTCACCTTGGCCGACGGTGACAGCGGCGAGCGGAGCGACCGGGATCGTTGGTCGATACCAGACGCTCACCATCAGCATTCCCGTGTTCGGCGCCTTTTCGGGCGTGCGTTCGAGGATGGAGGCGTAGCGGGCAAGCACCTCGTCGCGAAACTTCGCCGTGTCGCGCAGCGCCGCTTCCCGCGCGGCTTTTTGGTTCTCTCGCCAGGTGCGGCCGTTCCACGCCGCATAGACCACCGCCACGGCAAACAACAGCAGCAGCGCCGGCAATACTCCCTCGCGCACACCGCGGCGGAACTCGAAGCGAAACGCGGTGATGAACGGCCTCATACGCGCCCCCCGAGTTGGCGAACCGCGACCGAAACGAAGGCTGCGGCCGCCAAGGACCAGAGCACCAACACGGCCCCGGACGGCCAGGCCAGTGGCCAGAGTTCCTCATTCCCGACGACTGGAAGAGTGAAGTTGCCGAGGGGGGCGATAAGCGCACCGACATCGGTCTCGTAGTTGCCGGAGTTTCCTTTCGGCGGATGGTCACGGTAGTCGCGATTCAGCCTTTGCACCAATTCATAGCGGTAATCCTCGGCCGCGCTGAGGAAGCGTTGGTGCGCTGCGACGTCCGTTTCGGCCCACGCCGCCGACCACGCCTTGATGGCTATCATGGGCGAGAAGATCGAAAACACCCGTTGCAGGTCGCGCTGTTTGGCGTAGAGGGTCTGCACCTCGGCGAAGTGACGCCGGTAGGCCTGCGTGGAGAGAGTTTCGGCATATTCCATCGTGAAACCGGAAAGGTTCACGGGTAGGTCCTCCACCTTCTTCACGCCATATTTCTCGAGGGCCAAGGTGCGAACGCGCTCAGTGCGGGTTTGTTTCGGATTGCCGGCATCGAGCGAGGTGGCGAACGACTCGGCGGCGTTCTCGTTCAACTCAGGCAAGGACGCGACCGGATACCGGTTGGCCGCGATCGTCGGTGCCAGCCGCGGCACCAGCAGAGAACCGACCAGCCAGAGAGCGAGCAACGAAGTCAAAGCCACTCGCGCCGACCGGCAGCAGGCCGAAACGCCCACGATCACCGCGACCAGCGTGAACAGATAGACACCGTAGCCCGCCAGCATCAGCGCGAGCCGCTGAAACCCAAGTGCCGGCGCACTCCCTTGCAGGAGGATGATCGCCGCGACACCGCCGACCAGGAGGAGGATGAGGAGAACACCGCCGCACAGGGCCAGCGCCCGGCCCCACAGCAGCGTGTCGGGCGAAATGCCCGCGGCCAGCTCCTGCCGGAGAAGCTGCCGTGCGCTCTCGCCCGAGAAGGTCGAAAATCCCGCCAGCACGAGCACGAGTGGCGCAAATATCGTCAGCGCTCCGGCCACCGTGAACGGAGTGAAGCTGGCGAGCGCGGTATCGGCATCGGTCGGCGAACCGCCGGCCGGATGCTGCCGATGCGCCTCGAGACGAACCAGCGTGCCGACGTAGTCCAGCACGCCGGGATCGAGCATCGCCAGAGCAGAAACCGCTTTGAACGCGTGTCGCCCGAAATGCGCTGCATAATGCGGATTGACCACGCCCTGGACGTTCCAGCTCTCGGCATCGACCTGCTCCGCCGCGACACGGTCGGACGACCACCGCACCTGCCGGGCGAAGCCATTGCCTAACGAGACCGCGATCATCGCGAGAATCAGGCAGGTGAAAAGGGCCACCCGTCGCTCGCGGAACAGCAGCGTGCTTTGATGCCGGATGACGGTGGAGAGCATGGCGTGGCCGCTCAGAACGCCTTGCGCAGCGAGAGACGATACTCGCGCAGCCGCAGGTTTCCCCAGGTGCTGTAAGTGAAGCCGTTCGGAGAATTGCCTTCATAGGGCGGAACGTGGTCGAAGACATTTTCAATCCCGACCTGGAGCGCGAGGCCGCGAGTCAGCGAGCGGAGGCGCGAGGCCGCATCGCCACCGTCGAAGCGATAGGAAACGGAGGCGTTGTGGTAGATCTGGCTGGAGACGAACGGACCGCCCTGCCGGACGAGGGCGGCCGTGCTGGCGAACACCGGCGGGGCGAGGACCTTGTAGCGCCCGTAATAGTAGGCCGACCAACCGAACGTCCATTGCTTGATCTCCCAATCGAGCGTGCCGAACGTGCGGAACGCCAGCGGGCCGCTGCCGCTGAAGTTGACGTAGTCCAGATAAGGGGCGCCCAGGGCAGTCTGCCGCAGGTAGTGGCGGGCGACGGTCGCATTGGCGCTAAAGGTGAGGGTGCCAAGGCTGGTGGAGGGCTTGCGGTAAAGGAAGGCGACATCGAAACCTTCATTGCGCGCCCGCAGGAAATTCATCGCTGAGATATCCACCAAAGTGACGGGGCCGACGCCGAAGGAGTCTCCGGGCGGCACAGGACCGCGGGTGATGCGCTCCGGGAACAGGTTTTCGTTTTGCAGCATCAGCTGCGCGGTCAGGGTGCCGATATTGTCTTCTTTCTTGATCGAGTAGTAGTCGACGCTCAGGCGGGCACCCGGAAGAAATTCGGGCTCGAAGACGACGCCGACATTCCAGCTTTTGGCGATCTCGGGCTTTAGGTCGGGATTGCCACCGCTGAGTGTGCGGACTGCGGTGGCGGCGTTGCCGCGGCGGGGATCATTAATGTTGGTCGTGGTGGCCGACGGCGTGGGATTGTCGAGTAACTGGGCGAAGGTCGGAGGAATGAATCCACCGCTGTAGCTGGTGCGCAGGGCGAAGCCCTTGACCGGTTGGTAGCGCAAGCCGGCCGTCGGCTGCGTGGAGCGGTAGCTTGCCTGGTTGGCCAAGACGACCGGCGGGGTGGCCGGCACGGGCACAAGATTCACCGACGCGGTGCCGGTATCGACCTGATAGTCCTCAAACCGGCCGGCGACTTGGAAATCAAGCGCGCGGACCAGCGGGATATTCATGCGCTCACCGATGAGCGGCACGTTCAGCTCCGCATAGGCGCTGCGGGTCTCCTGGGTTTTGCCGAGGAAAAGAATGTGTTGGTCCCGGGCGGGAAACGACGGATAGACGATGGATCGCAGGCCGTTCTTCATGCTTTCCTCGCGCCATTCCAACCCCAGCGCGAGCGCGGGCTCGCCGGCGGGCAACGACCACAACGGGCCGGCCGCGCGCAGGGCGATGTCGTGCAATTCACCGCGGGCGCTCCATCTTGAATCACCGATGTAAGGCACAAGGTTGACGGGATAAAGCTCCGCGTCGACAAACGGAGTCAGCCGGCCCGCGTTTAGGGCATCGGTCTGGTCCTGCGCCGCCCAGCTCGACCAAGAGGAGAAGGCGTTACGCGTTTCCGACCAGGTGTAGTCGCCTTGGCTTTTCCAGTTGCGCGGAAGTTTGAGGATGAATCCCAACGTTGCCTGCCGTGATTCGCTCTTGGTGATCGTCGGTCGGTCGAATGGCATCGCGAGATAGACCTGCACCGCTTGGTTGAACGGGTTGACCGGCGCCGAGGCTGGCACATTGAGCAGTTGGAGAGAACTCAGGTGCCGCTCGCCGTCATTGCGCGTGAACGAAAATTCCGCACTGAGTTCCAGATTCGCCACCATTTCCCGGCGAACGGACGCGAGCAAGGAACGCGACTGGGAAGTCGTGCCCATGTCGGTCCGCGATCCGCCCCGATATTGGACGCTGTCGGTCGGGAGCTTCAGGTTTTGCCGACCGGCGTTGGCGAGCAATCCGGCGCCGAGGGCCGAAGGCGTCGTGCCCGGGCTCGTGCCGAGCGGAACAAAGGTCGCGCTGCTGCCCAAGGTACCGCCACCAAAGGCCGGTTTCAGCGTCAGCAATGTGGTCGTCGGTGAACTCCGGATGTTGGGCGCGTAGGTGGTGAACGTGAAGACACCGGCCGCTCCGCCGTCGAGGCTTTGCCGATACAGTTCATAGTCGTGGAGGAAAGGCCGCTTGGCGTAGGTCATGGTCGGTGTTTCCGACCAACCGGCGGCTAGGCTCACCTGGGTTCGGCCGCCTTCAAGTGAAAGGCCGTAGTTGGCCTCGATCCGCCGAATCGCCGCGTCGGAATCGAAGGTATTTTGGTAAGTGGTGCGTACCTCGCCGCCTGAGGAGTTGCGCTTTAGGATCAAATTGATCACGCCGCCCACCGCGCTGCCGCCATAAATCGCGGCGCCGGAGGTCGGCAGCACCTCGATGCGTTCGACGGCCCCGAGCGGAATGCCGTTGAGATTCGGTTGTTCGATCGAACTCGCCGCGAGGAGATTGCCGCCCGCAGCGCGCCGGCCGTTGACGAGAATCAGCGTGTGGTTCGCCCCGAAACCGCGCAGGTCGAAGCTGCTGCCGACGCCGGTCACGGCAATGCCCTGGGCGCCCGTCATCCGGGTGGCATCCATCGTGAGATTGCGACGCAGAAAATCCTGCACGTCCACGGCGCCGGACCGATTGATCGCCTGCGCATCGAAAACCACGTAGGGCTGCACGTCATTGACCGTGCGCGGCAGGTCGACGCTCGCGTTGGAGAACGGGCGTGGGCGTTCGCCGGGCACCTCCACTGAATCGAGGACCACTACCTTTTCATCGCTTTTGGGTGCGTCTTTGGCGGAAGGAGTGGCGGTCTGGGCCATTGCCGCGAGCGGCGTAAGCAGTGACAGGGAGAAGAGAAATCTGTAGCGGAGCATGCGAGTGGTGGTTTGATTGTGGGCGCACTCAGGCGGCGATGGCTTCGAGGTAGAGTTTTTCGAGGTCGGCGGTGCGGACGGCTGGGCCGGAGAGTTCGTGGACGAGGCGGCCGGCGCGCATCACGCCGACGCGGGTGGCGTCCTCTTTCGCGCGGAACAGGTCGTGCGTGGCCATGAGAATGGCGACGCCGCGGGCGGAGAGTTTTTTGAGCAGAGCGCTGAATTCGTGCGAGGCGGCGGGATCGAGTCCGCTGGTGGGTTCGTCGAGGAGGAGCGCTTTGGCGTCCTTGGCGAGGGCGATGGCGATGCCGACCTTTTGTCTCATGCCTTTGGAGTAGGCGGCGGCGCGTTGGTCGTGCGCACCGGCTTGAAGTCCGGCCTCGTTGAGGAAGGCGCGGAGCTGGGCGTCGGCGTAGCGGTGGCCGGCAAGTTCGGAGAAATAGCCTAGGTTTTCGAGACCGCTGAAGTGGCCGTAAAGATTCACCTGCTCGGGGATATAGGCGAGGGCGCGGCGGGCAGCGAGGGGGTCGAGGGCGACATTTACGCCAGCGACGGAGGCGGTGCCGCCGTCGGGGTTGAGGAAACCGAGGAAGCAGTTGATCGTGGTGGTTTTCCCGGCGCCGTTGGGGCCGAGGAGGGCGTAGATTTCGCCGGGGGCGACGTTGAGATCGAGCGAGTGGAGGGCGACGGCGGGGCCGAATTTTTTGTGGAGGGAGGCGGCGGTGAGCATGGGAAGGATGAGTTGAAGGTTGAGAGTTGAGAGATGGATCAGAGGGCGGAGAGACGGAGGGTGCGGGTGCCGAGGGCGAGGAGGGCCGCGGCGGGCAGGAGCAGGGCGGCGAGGGCCGCGAGCAGCGCGGCGGGGCTGGCGGGCGGGTCACGGAAGTCGAGGGCGGGGACGGCGTCGTAGTCGCGGAAGTTGGCGCTGCGAAGCAGGCGGGGTTCAAAGAAATCGACGGTGCGCGCGTGGAGATCGCCGACGGAGTCGAGCCAGCGCTGGTGGCGGGTGCGGTCGGTGCCGGCGAGGGTAAGAGCGCCGTGATGTAGGACGAGTGCGGGAGAAAACCAGCGGAGGCGCTCGATGACGGTTTGCTGGCGCGTGAGCTGGGCGGCGAAGGCGGCGCGCAGGGGACCGGCGAGGCGCTCGATCTCGGCGTTTACGGCGAAGCGCGTCCGGAAGAAATCGTTTTCGTTGGCGGCGGTCGGGCCGGGTGCGAGTTCGGGGTGGTCCTCGAGGTATTGGGCGAGGAGCTGGCTGCCGCGGCGGGTGGCGTCGTCGGTGCCGTCCCGGAGTGTGTCCTGAAACGCGGCGCGGGAGGGCGGCGGGTAGAGTTGCTTGAGCGTGAGATTGAGGCCGGCGGGGAAGAGGACGACCAAGACGAGCCAGGCGCCGGCGAGCGTGAGGGCGGACGAGCTGGCGGTGGCGGCGCGGGCGCCGACGAACCAGGCGAGGGCGAACCAGAAAGCGCCGTAGGCGAGGGCGAGGGCGAGCCAGATGGCGACCGCGCCGAGGGCCGAGGGCGCGCCGCCCAGCGCGAGCCAGCCGACGACCGTCGTGAGCGCGAAGACGCCGAGCACGAGGCCGCCGCGCAGGATGAACCGGGCGGCAAGCCAGCGGGCGAGAGAGAGGGGCTGCGCGCGGAGGAGGGCCAGCGTGCCGCCGTCGCGCTCGCGGGCGAGCAGACCGTGCGCGATCACGAGAATGGCGAGCGGAAGGAGATAAAGGGCGACGAAGGTGGCGTCGAAACGGCCGAGGAGCAGGCGGAGAGGATTTTCGATTTCGTAGTTGTTAAGAAAAGATTCGCGCGGGCGGTAGGTGACGCGGAGGACCGACGGCAGCAGGTCGCTCTGGCCGACGGCGAGAGCGGCGCCGGGCGAGGGCGGGAGCACGGCGAAACGCCGAAGGTAGGCGAATTCGAAGCCGCGGGCGTCGCGGGGATCGAGGTTGGGGTTGAGATTGGTCGGCGGGGCGGCGTCGAACTTGGCGGCGTCGGTGCGGGCGGCGGCGAGTTTTTGGTCGGCGAGCGTCGTTGCCTGGGCGACGGCGGAGGCCTCGAAACGGGTCCACGCAAATCCGTTGGCGAGGCCGTAGAGGAGCGCGGCGGCGAGGATGAACGTGGCGAGCCAGAAGGCCGGGTCACGGCGGACGTGGAGCCATTCGAGGCGGAAAAGGGCGGACATAAAGTTTATGATTTAAGATTCATGATCGGGCGGACGTGGAAAGGGCCCACGGACGACACGGAACACTCGGAAGAAAAAATCCGGGAGAATAACATCGGTCAGGCGCGGAGGCGGCGGAGGGTGGCGAGGGCGAGCAAAGCGGTGGCGGCGAACCAGGCGAGCAGCAGGGCGAGGCTGGGGAGGAGCGGCGTGAGGGCGGTGGTGAGCGGCGGCGGGTTGAAAACGAAGGGCGGAATTTTTCCCCACTCGAAGGCGGCGGTGGAGCCCTTGCTGTCGCGCAGTGCGCCGTTGAGCGTGCGCTGCATCTCGCGGCGATGGTGCTCGGCCTGCGTGAGAAAGGCCTGGTGTTGGGCGGTGTCGTTGCCGGCGAGGGCTTGCGAGACGAGCTGCAGCGCGGGTGCGGGGGAGAGGAACGCGCCGAGTTGGAAAACGCGGTCCTGCGCGGCGAGCGTGGACCAGAGGTTCTGATAGAAGCGGTCGAAGAGGCCGTTGGCGCGCTCTTCGCCGAATTGGAGGGCGATGCCGGACCAGTTGATCGGGAGATCGCGGGTCTCGGTCACGTTGTATTTTTTGAGAATGGCGATGCGCTGGGCCTCGAGGGTTTCGCGCGCGTGGGGATCGCCGAGAGCGGCTTCGAGTTCCGTGCGGAAGGCGATGCTCGAAGGTGTAGGGTGGAGCGAGCGGCCGAGGTCGGAAAGGGCGCGGGGCAGGGCGACGACGCCGACGAGCCAGAAGGCGAGGAGCACGACGAGGGCGGTCCGCGGGGTGCGCGCGAGGGCGGAGACGGCGAGCGTGAGAAACAGGAACGCGCCGCCGTAGACGCCGTAGGCGGCGACCCACGCGACGGCGCGGAGCAGCTCGTCGGTGCGCTGGCCGGCGGGGGCGAGGGCGGCGGCGGCGGCCACACCGAGGACGGCGAGCGGGGCAAGCACGAGGGCGAGGGCGGCGGAGAAACCGAGGGCCTTGCCGAGGAGGAGGTGCGCGGGGCGCACGCCAAGGGCGAGGAGCTGGCGGAGGGTGCCGCGCTCGCGCTCGCCGGCGAAGGCGGCGAAGCCGAGCAAGATCACGAGCAGCGGAAGCAGGGCCTGCCCGACGAGGGCGGGGCTGAGGTCGCCGAAGCGTTGGAGGGCGGTGCCGTCCTGCGCGGGCCGGTAGAGCGGCTCGTTTTGTTTGTGGGCTTCGAGGTAGACGGCGCTCCCGAGGTAGGCCTGCACGCCGGGATCGACGACGGCGAGCGGGCGCGGCTCCTTGAAGGCATAGACGCCATAGTGGGCGGCGGAGTGGGGGTTCTTGTTTCCCTGGCCGAGCCAGCGGTCGCGCTCGCCGCCAGCGGCGGCGACGGCCTCGGCGCGTAGGGCGTTGACCTGCTGCCAGCCCGCCAGGCCAGCGACGATGGCAAGCACGACGAGCAGCGCGGCGGTGAGACGGAAGCGGCCGTCGCGGGTCAACTCGGTGAAGGTGTGGCGAGCGATGGTGAGCATGGGTGCAAGAGATCTAGGGTGTGATGCGGCGAGTGGCACGCACGGAGAGCCCGAGACGGGAGCCGGTGCCGGAGGCGACGTCGAGCGGGAGGGAGAACGTGCGGAGCTTGTCGGCCTCGGTGACGAACGGGGCGAGGGTGGCCGTTTCGGCGGGGAGGACGGTTAAGGCGCTGAGCGCGGAGAGGGAGAGAAGGAGAGATGGGGAGAGGGGAAGACGGGACATGGCCGAGAAATTCATGATTTAGGATTCGTGATTGGGCAGAGGGCGGGGTGGCTCAGTGGGCGAAGGCGACGGTGGCGACGCCGAGGAGGGCGAGGAGGGCGCCGAGGACGCGGCGGTCGAGACGGTCGAGCCAGCGCAGGCGAGCCGCGCCGTGCAGGGTGAGCCAGGTGAGCGTCAACATCCCGCCGAGCGTGCCGACGGCGAGCACGGCGCTGAGCCAGGCGATGCCAGGCCAGCCGTAGGGCGCGGCGGTGAGATAGACGGGGAGGAACAACTCGCAGGGCGAGAGCGTGAGCGTGAGGAAGAGGCCCCAGAGCGCGGCGCGGTCGGTGGGCTCGGGGATGAGCTTCCGGCCCTCGCAGTGGTCGCAGCCTTGTCCGTGCGGCGCGCGGAAGGCGAGCCACGCACCGAGGCCGACGAGCAAGGCGGCCACGACCCAGTGAAACGCGGTGTCG
>SYGN01000288.1 GCA_005799525.1 Opitutaceae bacterium
CACCTTCCTTGAGCCCGTCATCGCCGTGATCTTCGTGGCGATTCCAACGGTTCTCTACCTGTACTTGTTTCAGACCGTGCGACTGCTTCCGTCCTTCATGTACGTGATCATGGCAGGGATAGGCGTGATGTTTACGCTCATCGGGTCCTACTTGGGTGAGCGAATCCAGATGGGTCCTCCACCCAAGGCAGTGGACTGACCCTGCCTAAAATTTGTGCAGCGCTGCTCGTCGTTATGGCCTGTTCGTCGGGCCCAACGGATGCTGAGCGGGTGTCCGGCGCCATCGAGGCGATACGCCTCATCGAGCCTTCCGACGTTCAAGGAAGGCGAGCTGCGACTGAAAAACTCGCGAGCCTCGATGTCGAAGACCTCCACGCGAAGGACGCGCGCGACGCGTGCCTCGCGGCCTATCGCGCGAGCACCGAGTTGTTCGGCGTCATCGCCGAGCTCGAGGCGATGCTGAAGAGCGGCGCGGACAAGGTTTCGCTCAACACGGCCGCGATCAAAAACCCTCAGCTCATCGCCGACGCCTCCAATCGCTTCGGTGCGCAGTGCATCGTGCTCGCCATCGACGCGAAGCGCGAGGCCGACGGCCAGTCTTGGCACGTTTACACCCACGGCGGACGCAATCCCACGGAGCTCAACGCCGTCGAGTGGGCGCGAAACGCCGTCACGCTCGGCGCCGGCGAGATTCTCCTCACCAGCATGGACGCCGACGGCACCCAAGCGGGCTACGACTGCGCTCTCACGCGCGCCGTCAGCGACGCAGTCAGCGTTCCGGTTATCGCCAGCGGTGGCGCGGGTACCCTCGCCCATTTCGCCGAAGCGCTCGACACCGGCCGCGCGAGCGCGGTGCTCGCCGCCAGCCTCTTCCATTTCGGCACGCTGACGATTCCCCGGGTGAAGGACTACCTCGCAACGCGCGACGTCCCGGTGCGACGGTAATCCCAACTCTCCTAAGCCGTAACGATTCAGCCCCAACCACAAAAGGGACTTCTTGCCCGTGACGGGTAAAGTCGCCGTTTTTCTGAGTTCGAGGTCCCGCCTTTAGGCGGAAGGTTTGACGGATTCCGCACAAAGGCGGGACTACGAACAAGGAGCAATTTCCTAGGAGTGGAGTGTAGGGCCGTCACTTGCCGACGTGCAACTGCGCGACGAAAAAACCCGGCGTGGCGACAACCGCCAGCCCTCCCTCGATCAGTTTCCGGGAGCTCATTCGTAGACGGTGCTCCGACTGCATGGCAGCGGATTACGCGACTCGCCCAGCATGACGGGGTAATTTACGGCAAGCGTCTCCCGGTGCACTCGTGTGTCGCCGGCCGTGCGCGATCACGAAGTCGTCGCCTCGGCCGGTACCGCTTTCACCGCCATCGGCTCCAGGGCAGACGTCGCTCCGCCCGCTTTGAGTTTTGGCGAACCGACCAACACACTGAGTTGCTCCTGCACCGCCACGAAGAATTCCAGCGTGAGCTCCCCCAGCGGCACCTCGTACAGCAGCTTCGTCTTGGTGTGCTCGTAAACGTTTCGCTCACGGTCGGCCGACCTGCCCTTGGAGCGCAGAATTCTCTTCCGCTCCAACATCAGAGCAAGAAACTGGAGCAGCCGCGTGCTTTCAGGAGTGGCCTCCGTCAGCGGATCCGCCAAGGTCACGAATAGATTTTCCGCGGTGAGCTTCAGCTCACGGTCGGCATTTTCACCCGGCTTGCGCGGCTTGAAAACATGCACCCAGCGGCACACCACGAATCCCTCGGGGGAGAAATTGCCCGACTGCACCTCCAATAAGTCGTAACGCACCACTTCCGTCGTCGTCGTCCGCACGAGAAAACAGGCGACCCGCGCACCCTCGACAAACGGCTCGCCGGAGACGACACAGGCGGGAGCGAGCGGCTGCAGATGCAATTCCATAGCCTTTCTTGTTTACTCTCACCCGCCGCGGACGCTAGCACTTTTCCGCCGTATGAACGGGAGACTTATCGCCATCGGCGACATCCATGGCTGCCACCTCGAATTCGCCGAGCTGCTTGCTCGCCTCGAACTCACCAAGGACGACCGACTCGTCCTGCTCGGAGACCTCGTCAATCGCGGTCCCGATAGCTGCAAAGTCATCGACCTCGCCCGCGAAAGCCGGGCCTTGGCGCTGCTCGGCAACCATGAATTGCGGCTCCTCAAGTATCGGCGCACCGGAGCCCCCAAATATCTAAAGGAAAGTGACCGGGAGACCCATGACAAGTTGCGCGAAGACGACTGGAAATACCTCGCGGCGATGCCGCTCACATTTGAAGAGCCCGAGCTCAACGTAGTCTTTGTTCATGGGGGGTTTCTCCCCGGTGTGGCCTGGCAGCAACAGCCGGCCGAGATCGTCACTCGCATTCAGGTAATCGACCAAGACGGCCGGGCGGCGAAGCGCGGCGACGCGCCCGACGCGCCCGCTTGGGCCGATTTTTGGAGCGGCCCACCCTTCGTGGTTTACGGCCACACCTCGCGCCCCGAAATCTACAAACTCAAGTGGTCCCTCGGCATCGATACCTCCTGCGCGATGGGCGGCTCTCTGACCGCCTACATCTTGCCGGAAAAACGTTTTGTTCAGGTCAAAGCCCGCCAACGTTACTACCCGTGATCGCCCCCCAGCCACCAACCGGCACCTTGCTCCTCTGTATCGACTTGCAGCCTGTGTTCCTGCGCGCGGTCGTCGACGGAGGACGCGTGCAACGGCGCTGCGAATTTGCCGTCGCGGCCGCAGTCGGCCTCGGTTTGCCCGTGGCGTTTACCGAACAGGTTCCGCAGAAACTTGGCGGAACGGCCCCCGCGTTACTCGCGCTGGCACCGGATGCGGCGACGCATGGAAAAACAAGTTTTTCGGCGTTCGCCGATGAGGCCATCCGCGACGCCTTGGTCCGGCAGCAACGGGTCGAGCATCTCTTGCTCTGCGGGATCGAGACGCCCATCTGCGTATATCAGACGGCGATCGCCGCCCTCGCGGAGGGTTGGCAGGTCACGCTCCTCAGTGACTGTATCGGTGCCCGGCACCCCGAGGATTCCGCCGCCTGCCTCGTGGCCCTGCGCGCCGCCGGCGTGCACGTCCTGCCGAGCGAGACGATTTATTACGCCCTGCTCCGCGACGTGCAGCACCCTTTCTTCAAGCCCTTTACCCAACTCGTAAAATCCCATGCCTGATTCGCCCATGCTTTCCACGGTCCGCGACTTGAAAGCGTCCGGCACCGAAGCCAACGGCCGTCCCTTCGCGAGCCTGCTCATCGTAAAAAAACTCGCCTCGAAAACAGCCTCGAACGGCAATCTGTTTTACAGCGTGGACCTCGGCGACCGCACCGGCTCTTTCGGCTGCACGATCTTTTCTGACAACCCCGCTCTCGACATCCTCAAGACCGGCGGCGAAGGTGCGGTCGTTCGCATCGAGGGAAAAATCGACTACTACCAAGGACGTCTGTCCCCGAAAATCGCCCGCGCCGACGTGCTTTCCGAAGACCAACTCAGCGATTCGAGTCTGCTCGAAACCTTGGTCGAAGTTGCACCGGAAAACCCGGTGACGCTCTGGGCGGAGTTCGAGACGTTTATCGACGCCATTGGCCATGCCGATCTCCGAGCGACGGTGCGCGCCGTCTTCGATGATATCGGGGCGAACTTTCAATGCGCTCCAGCCGCCGTCGCAATGCACCACGCTTATCGCCACGGTCTGCTCGAGCACACGACGCACATGGCGCGCGCCTGCCGAGCCCTGCTCCCGCTCTACCCCGAGGTGCACGCTGACCTCGCGATGGCCGGCATCCTTTTACATGATACGGGGAAAGTCATTGAATATGAGGGCACCCTCGCCATCAAACGCAGCCGCCGAGGGATTCTCCAGGGGCACGTGGTGCTCGGCTACCAACTCGCGCGCAAAGCTGGTATGAAAACCAGACTTGCACCCGACCTGCTAGAGCGCCTCGAGCATATTATCCTGTCGCACCAAGGCGAACCTGAGTGGGGCGCGGCCGTCTTTGCCGCGACTCCCGAGGCCGTGTTTGTGTCCATGATCGACAATCTCGACGCCAAGATGGGGATGGTCCAGCGGGCGCTGCGCCAGGCCGGAGAGACCGATGAGTTCTCCGAGCGCCTGCCCGGATTGGGCTCCCAACTCCTGACGAAAAAACCACTCGCCTAGTCTGCACGCTGGTTCGCACTGCCTGCCTCGCCGGCCAGCCCCGCGGCATTCCGGTCAGGACAAGTGTTCAATAATGCTCACGAGCGGCAAGAACAGCGCGATGACGATGGTGCCGACCATGACCGCCATGAACACGATCATAATGGGCTCGATGATCGACGTCAGACCGGCGACCGCCGTGTCGACTTCCTCATCATAAGTGTCGGCGATCCGGGTTAACATGTCGGGCAGCGCACCCGTCTCCTCACCAACCTCGATCATACTCGTGACCATGCCGGGGAAGACATGCGTCGACTCCAGCGGCTTGGCGACGTTGTCGCCTTCCTTCACGCGGTCATGGACGACGTTGATCGCGTCGGCGATGTGGACGTTGCCACTCGTGTCGCGAGTAATCGTCAACGCCTGCAGAATGGGCACTCCGCTCGACAGCAAGGTCCCGAAGGTGCGCGTAAACCGGCCAATTGCCGCCTTCAGGAATAGATCGCCCACAACCGGCATATGAATGAGCGACCAATCGATGATGCGTTTGCCCAGTCTCATCTGGGCGAAAAATTTGAACCCAAAGTAGGCTGCCATCAGGCCGCCGATCGCGAAGGGATACTGGTCCTTGAGAAAATTACTGATGTCCAACAACAGCTGAGTGAGGGCGGGCAACGGCTGCCCTTTGAGCAAACCGGTGAAAATTTCCTGGAATTTCGGCACCACGAAAATCATCAAAATCGAGACAATCACCAACGCGACCGAAACGATAACGGCCGGATAGATCATCGCAGACTTCACCTTGCCCTGGATCTTCTGCGCCTTCTCCATGAATACCGACAGACGTTCCAAGACGGTATCGAGCACACCCCCGGCCTCACCCGCCTTAACCATGTTGATATACAGTCGGTCAAAGACCTTGCCGTTCGCGGCGAGGCCGTCTGAAAAATTTCCGCCCGAGCGAATCGTGTCGGCGATCGTTTCGAGCACGTCTCTAAACGCGGGCCGTTTTTCCTGTCGGGCCAACACCTCGAGACTGCGGAGAATGGGCATACCGGCCTTCACCAAAGTGGCGAGCTGCCGCGTGAAGACCGCGACGCCCTTCGCGTTGACGGCGTTGCCAAACTGACGGCGTTTCTTTTTCGCGGAGGCGGCACCGCTGTTAAAAGCCGTCGAAGGCCGCGGCGGCGCTTTGGCTGCAAAGGTGGCCGGCACAGGGGCGGCGGGCGCGGAGCGGACGGAGAGTTTCGCCATGGGGTTAAGTGTATTTGATGACTTCCTCGATTGACGTGTGTCCATCAAAGATCGCGCGGAGGCCGTCATCCCGCAACGTGCGCATGCCCTGCTCAATCGCTTTCTGACGGATCACCAGCGTGGATGCGCGTTGACCGACGAGGTCGCGGAGTGCCTCGCTCATGCGCAACCACTCGTAAATGCCGAGGCGCCCTCGATAGCCCGACTGCGAGCAGGTCGGGCAACCTTTCCCGTAAAAAAACTGCCGGTCGCCCACGCTATCGGCCGCGATCGCGAGTGGCTTCAACAACTCCGGCGGCGGCGTATAGGGCGTGCGACACTGCACACACACGCGCCGCACGAGGCGCTGGGCGAGCACGGCTTCGAGTGATGACGCGATGAGAATCGGTTCCACGCCCATGTCCACCAGCCGCGTGACGGCGCCGGCGGAGTCGTTCGTG
>SYGN01000289.1 GCA_005799525.1 Opitutaceae bacterium
CCCCGCTCGGCGTGACGCCATAATACCAATGTTGGTGTATACGCATTCAGCTCTCTAAGCTAACCATTACCAGCCGCTTCGCCACCGCTTGACCAAAATCTCGGTAAACTCACGCTAGACAGGCGCGACAACTCTCAGCAGGGCTGTGCGTTGGAAGTCGACGCGAGGCTTTATGGGGCCATGACCTTCTCGCCCCAGCGGGCAAGCACGGCAAGTTGCGCCGTTTTTTCGCACGTCGCGGCCGCGGGATCGAGGAAAGACGGGCGTGGCGAAAGCTGCCCCCTAAACGGGCCAGGGCGCGATTCGGACTAGTCCGATCGGCGAAAAGTTTCGGCGAGCGACGCACCGCTTGACTCCCGCGCGCGTTCGGTGCGAAACAGTTTCGTTTTTCGCCCCGGCGGCGAACTTCCGCGCCGATGCCCCCTCCCGAACAAGACCACTGGTTTTATGAAATCGTGCTGCCGCACGAGCCGGCGCTGCGGGCGTACCTTTTGAAGCGGTTTCCAGCGCTGCCGGATCACGACGACGTGATCCAGGAGGCCTACCTGCGGATGCTGCGGATGCGCAACCACGTGCGCGACGATTGCGCCAAGGCCTACCTCTTGCCGATAGGAAACTGGATTTTCAAGGGGATCGGATCCGGGAGGGGTTTTCAGCCGGGTTCGAACGGAGCGGGCGTGGTGTCGGCGCTCGGCGTAGGAGTCGACGCGGCGTGGCTGGGGCGCGAGGTGATGATCAACCCGAGTTTCGACTGGGGCGCAAGCGAGGCGGGCAAGGCAGCGCGTTTACGATTTTTGGGCTGCCGCGGGCGGGCACGCTGGCGGAGCAGATCGCGGTGCCGGCGGTGCAGCTCGCGGCCAAACCGGGGCATTTGACGTGGGTCGAAGCGGTGGCGTTGCCGTTGGCGGGATTGACGGCGTATCGGGCGCTGTTTGCGCGGGCGCAGTTGCGGGCGAGGGAAAAAGTCTTGGTGTCGCGAATCGGCGGCGGCGTGGCGCTATTCGCGTTGCAGTATGCGGTGGCGCACGGAGCGGACGTTTGGGTGACGTCGAGCAGTGCGGATAAGATCGCTCGGGCGGTGGAACTCGGAGCGAAGGGCGGTTTTGATTACACCGCTGAGGGCTGGACGGGTGGGGTGGCGGCGCAAGTGCCCGGCGGCGGTTTCGACGTGATTGTGGACAGCGCGGGCGGTCCGGGCTTCGAGCATCTGATCGACCTCGCAGCGCCGGGCGCGCGGATCGTGTTTTTCGGGGCGACGCGGGGAAATCCGGCGGTGTTGCCGATGCGAAAAGTTTTCTGGCGGAATATTTCCCTGCTTGGCACGACGATGGGCTCGCCGGCGGACTGGCGGGCGATGACGGATTTTGTCGCACTGCACAAAATCGTGCCCGTGGTGAGCGACGTGTTTCCGCTGGCGCGGGCAGACGAGGCGTTCGCGCTGATGGAGCGCGGCGGGCAGTTCGGGAAGATCGCGGTGACGATGTAGAGAAACAGAGTCGGAGGAAGGCTGGGCGTTAGGCAGGGTTACCCAAAAATCTTACCGCGATTGAATCGCCAAACGGCGATAGACATGACGACAGCGGTGATGCCGCCGAGAATGCCAAGGATGGGGAGAATTTCGACAAAAGATCGGCCGGCCCAAAGCACCGCGCTGAAGCCCTCCATCGACCAGTAGACGAGCGTGAGCTTGCTGAACTGCTGGATGAATCCGGGCATAAACGTAATAGGGAACCACGCGCCGCCGATCGCGCTCATGAACATGATCAAGAAGGTGGCGAGGCCGCTGGCGGCCTCCGGATTCGGCGCGATGGCGGCCACGAGCATCCCGAACGACGTGCAGGCGCCGGCGGCGAAGAGACACACGAGGGCGAGGAGGCCGAGATGTTGCTCGACCTCGATGCCGAAGAGGACGCGGCCGGCGAAGAAGAGCACGAGCAGTTGCACGAGGCCGAGGGCGACGCCGTAGAGGAACTTGCTCCAGAGGATGTGGGCGCGGGTGACGGGCGCGGCGAGTAGGCGTTGAAAGATGCCGGCGTCGCGTTCGCGAAAGAGGCTGGTCGCGGAGGCGCTCACGGCGAAGAGGAGGAACTGGATGGCCCAGCCGCCGACGATCGCGGTGGCGGCGGGACTCTTCACCTTGGCCCCGACGACTTGGACGGTTTCGATGCGGACGAGGTTTTGCAGGACGTCGCTCGCGGGTGACGAGGAGGCGGCGGCGGGGGCGGCCCCGGCCGTCGCGGCGGGAACTCCGGCGCCGAGGAAGTCGCCGGCGGAGATGCGCGCCTCGATCTCGGCGGGGTCGCCGCCGTAGGCCGCGGCGACGGCCTCGGCGACGGCGCGGTTGAAGCGTTGGAAGGCGGCCTGACCGATGAAATTGCGGGCGTTGGCCTTGAGGGATTCCCCGAGGAGCTGGGGGACGTTGGAAAAAATGGTCCTCTGGAGGAGGCCGTTGACGGTCTGGGTTTCGATCTCGTTGCGGGGGTTGGAGAAAATTTTGAACTTCAGGCCGATCTCGGACTCGTTGACGAGGTCGGCGGGGAAGATCACGGCAAAACGGAACGGCGCGCCGGGCGCCTCCATGAGGGCGCGGAGGTCGGCTTCGGCGAGCGGGCGTTTGGATTGGTCGGAGTTGGTGAACTCGGTGATGACGCGGAAGCTTTTTTCGGCGCGGAGGCTTTCGACGAGTTTGGCGGCGCCGGGGTTGGCGCTCGCGTTGACGACGGCGAGCGGAATGCCGCTGGGGCCGGAGTCCTTGCGGTTGATGCCGAAGATCTGGCCGAAGAGAAAAATCATCACGAACGGGATGACGAACGTGAGCACGACGGCGGCCTTGTTGCGCAGAAAGTGGGCGAAGTCTTTGCGGAGGAGGACGAGGACAGAGGTCATTTTTGATTTATGATTCTCGATTCTAGATTTGATCGCCCGATCACTCGCGTAGGGTGCGACCCGTGAGGTGGAGGAAGAGGGCTTCGAGCGTCGGGCGTTGGCTAGTGAAGTGGCGGCCGGGGAGGGAGTGGGACTCGGCGAGGGCGAAGAAGGCGGAGAGTTTGAAGTCGGGGCGCGGGCGGAAGCGATGGACGGCGTCGGCGGTGGTGAGTTCGCCGTGGCCCGGAAGGGCGGCGGCGAGGGCGGCGGTTTCGGCGGTGGCGGGAAAACGGATTTCTTCCTCGAAAGGGAGGCGGGTGAGGAGTTCGTCGAGGGCGCCGAGGGCGTGGAGTTTGCCGTGGTCGATGATGCCGATGCGCGAGCAGAGGCGCGTGGCTTCCTCCATGTAGTGGGTCGAGTAGATGACGGTGAGGCCCTCGCGGTTGAGGCGTTCGAGGTATTCGAAGATGGCGTTGCGGGACTGTGGATCGACGCCGACGGTGGGCTCGTCGCAGAGGAGAAGTTTGGGGCGGTGGAGGAGGGCGGCGACGAGGTTGAGGCGGCGGGCCATGCCGCCGGAGAAGTTCTTCACCGGGTCGCGGCGGCGGTCGGAGAGCTGGACGGCGTCGAGCGCGGCGCCGATGCGGGCGCGGAGGTCGGCGCCGCGCAGGCCGTAGAGTTCGCCGAAGATGCGGAGGTTTTGGTCGGCGGAAAGTTCGGCGTAGAGCGCTACGTGTTGCGGGACGAGGCCGAGCGAAAGGCGGGCGACGGCGCTCGCGGCGTTGAGCGGCTGGCCGTCGAGGGTGATCGTGCCGGCGTCGGGCGCGCGGAGGCCGGCGATCAGGGACATGAGGGTGGATTTGCCCGCACC
>SYGN01000005.1 GCA_005799525.1 Opitutaceae bacterium
CGTGCCGGGCGGGCCGACCATCAGAATTCCCTTGGGAATCTTCCCGCCCATTTTGGTGAATTTCTTGGGATCTTTGAGGAACTCCACAACCTCGGAGACTTCTTCCTTGGCCTCATCGCAACCGGCGACCTCGGCAAACGTGATCTTGTCACGGTCCCGCGTAAGCAGTTTGGCGCGACTCTTGCCAAAACTCATGGCACCGCGCCCCGCCTGCTTGAGCTGCCTCACGAATAGAAAATACAGCAGTCCAATGATGATCAAAAATGGAATCACTTGAGCGGCGATCGAGGCCAAGACCGTCGTGGTGGGTTGCTCACTGAACAGCTTCGATTTTTGCAACCGCTCCATGCTGGAGTCGGTTACCCGTCCCGCCGCGCGAAACGGCTTAAACGCGCTGTTCACATCTTTGCGGCTCTCGCCCGTAATCATGTGCCAATCACGTCCACCGCTCGGATCGGGACGGATCACCGCGGCTTTTCGCGGATCCTCACTATAGATGTTTTTTTCCTCTGCCCTTTCAACGACGTCTTGAATGGTCAAAGTTTCCGGGGCGGTGTTGAGGTTCGGTGACCACATCAACAGCCCCACCACGGCACCGACCAACACCAGCCAGAAGATGAGCATCTTCGGCTGAAAGCGATCCGGAGGGACATTCTTGAGGGCGCGACGGGACTTTTTATTTTCGGGTTCGGACATTTCCTTGAGTAGAGTGAGGTGGCAACGTGAATGTTCCCCGTTGAGAAGTCAATTGGCACCCCGTCGGAAATTGCGGCGCTTTGTGCCGATGCGTTCGAATTTCAAAATCTTTCCGCGAATCACCGCGAAACCCTCGCGGCCGAGGCTGTGACGCGTGTCATTGCCTCGCGCCACCGCCGCCAACAACGACTCGAATCCTTGGCGGGAAAGGTCTCCTGCTTTCGGCTGGATGAGCAGCCAACGATGGAGCGCACGCCGCACTAGCGCCCGTGGCTTGCCGACGAGCTTACTCAATCCGAGCGCCCCGTCCGCCCGCACGGTCCGCAATCCCGCGAGCCAGCTCTCCAACGCCACATCGTCCTCCTCCAAGAGTTCCCTGGCATGCGCCGCCCCGCCCAGGGCGTCCCGCTTCGCCGCGGCGGCCCATGCCGGCAGCACATCCCGGCGTACTCGGTTACGAAAAAAATATCCGCGTGCGTTGCTCGCATCCTCTCGCCACGGAGTCTTCCCAGCCCGCAGCGCCGCCACGATTTCGCCCTTCTTTAGCGTCAGTAACGGACGCAGATGCACGCGCCCGCGCGTCATCGCATGCACCGGCCGAGGCGCGGCTAGCCCCGCCGTACCGCTCCCGCGCGCCAGTCGCATCAGCATCGTCTCTGCGATATCGTCCTGCTGGTGTCCCAGCCAAAGCGCCCGGCCCGCCCCGTCGAAAAACGCCATCCGTGCGGCCCGCGCCTCGGCTTCACTCGCACCCGGCTGCGCCTCCATCCACGCGCCGACCACACACTCCACTTCCAGCGCCGCGCAAACGTCTCGGCAAAATTCCTCATCCGCGCGGGAGTGCCGTCCGCGCAGCCGGTGGTTGAAGTGCAGCGCGCGTAACCGCGCCCGACGCTCGGGCCAATGGGCCCACAGCAATAGCAGCAATCCCAGCGAGTCCGCCCCACCCGAAAAGCCCACCGACCAGACCGCGCGGCGAGACGACTGCTCGGCCCACGCCAAAACCGCGGGGTGCAGCCGCGCCCGCGGAAAAATCACCGCCAGCTCCGCCGCGCGTTCCTGCCAATGGCTCGCGCGGCGTTTCATCGTTCTTTCGGTCCGGAGCAGCGTGGACTTCACTCGGCCAACGCACACTCAGCTAAAACTCAAATACTCCTTGCCGAAATACGGCACCAAGGGCGCGGGGATTTTCACGCGACCGTCCGCTTGAAGATTATTTTCCAAAAGTGCCGCGAGCACGCGCGGCACCGCGAGGCCCGAACCGTTGGTCGTATGCACCAGTTCCGGTTTCCCACTTTCTTTCGAACGAAAACGAATCTGCGCCCGGCGCGCTTGAAATGCCTCGAAGTTTGAGCAACTGGACACTTCCAGCCAACGCTTCTGCCCCGCCGACCAGACTTCGAGATCGTATTTTTTCGACTGCGAAAAGCCCAAATCGCCGCCGCACATCAGCAGGACCCGGTAAGGGAGCCCGAGTTTTTGCAGCAACCGCTCCGCGTCCAAGCGGAGTTTATCGAGTTCGTCGTAGCTCGTGCTTGGGTGCACCCACTTGAGAAGCTCCACCTTGTCGAACTGATGCAGTCGGTTGAGCCCGCGAACATCCTTGCCGTAGCTCCCCGCCTCGCGGCGGAAACAGGGCGTGTAGGCGCAGCGGTAGATCGGCAGCGCGCTCTCTTCGACGATTTCATCGCGAAAGAAATTCGTCAACGGCACCTCCGCGGTCGGCACCGCATAGAGATGATCCGGCGTCGTCTCATACATCTGCCCTTCCTTGTCCGGCAGTTGTCCCGTCGCCGTAGCACTCGCCGCATTCACGAAAATCGGCGGATTCACCTCGGTGTAACCGGCCTTCACGTCTTCATCCAAAAAGAAGTGCAGCAGCGCTCGCACGATGCGCGCACCGTCACCGATGTAAAACGGGAAGCCTGCACCCGTCACCTTCGCGCCCCGCGCAAAATCGAAGAGCTTCTCGAAGCCCGGGATCTCCCAGTGCGGCAACGCACTCGCCGACACCGCCGTCACGTCGCCATTCGTCGCGTAGACCACATTCTCCTCCGGCGTGCGCCCCGCCGGGACGCTGGCGTGAGGCAGATTCGGGATCGAGAGCATCGCCTGTTTGAATTTTTCCTCGGTCTCCTTGAGCACCCCCTCGCGCTCTTTCACCTGCGCCGACACCGCCTTCATCTCGGTGACTTTACCGATAAACTCCGGCGACCCCTTGGGCAGCGCCGCCATTGCCGTATTCGCGCTCTTTTGCTTCGCCCGCAACGCCTCCACATCGTGCAACTGCGCACGCCACGCCGCGTCGATCACGAGCACGGCATCGAGGTCGACCTCGAGGTGTTTCTTGGCAATTGCCGCGCGCACTACGTCGGGCGTTTCACGAATCAGTTTGGGATCAAGCATGGAAAAAATTAAATGAATTAACCGCCAATGGACCAGTCAGCTTGTTTGAATCGGGCCCGGGCTTTGACGAATCGCGCGTAAACATCCTTCGCCGTCAAAAGCTTCAAATCCCCGACGGGAGCCTGCACCACCACATGCGTGGGCGCAGTCAGTGGATACGGTCCAAACAACCGCGGATCCGTCGGCCCGAAAACGCCGACCACGCGCACACCCAACGCCGCCGCCAAGTGCATCGGTCCGCTGTCGTTGGAAATCACCCAGTCCGCCCGCTTAATCAACGCCGGCAGTGACACGAGGCTGGTGTTGCCCGTGAGGTTAACGAATTGCTCCACCGTATACGCTCCGCGGTCATGCGCGTACTTGCTCCCCGCCCAGACGACCTTCCGGGTCTTGTCTTCGCGGAGAATCATTTCGGTGAGCTGTTTGAACCCACTCCAACATTTTTCAGCCCGCCGACTGTCGGGAAACATCACGATAGGCTTGGACCCGCCGCGCCCAGCCGCGAAACGCAAATTCAGGCTGTCCACTTCGCGGAACTTCAACGTTCCGCGCAGCTCCGGTTTCGCTCCCAGCACGGGACAAAACTGCAGGAGAATATCGATGGCGTGGCTCCGTTTCCCATCCGGTGGCAACGCCACTTGCTCATCGTAAAACATCCCCGAGCACTCGCGAGCATCGCCTCGGCCCACTTTTTTCTTGGCCAAGGCGCGCGACGTCATGAGACCCGTGCGCAGCAGACCCTGCATATCAAACACGAAATCGAATTTAGTTTTCCGAATCTCCTTCGTCAGCTTCAGGAAACCCTTCGCCCCGGCCGCCCGCTCAAAAACATAAACCTGATCAACCGCCTCACAGGCGCGCACAATCGGGGCGAACATCTCCCGCACCACCCACGAAATACGCAGGCCCGCACATTGCGCCTTGAGCGAGGTCGCTACCTGCAGGGCATGCACGATGTCGCCGAGCGACGAGGGCTTGATGATGAGGATTTCGGTCATTGGTACTTCGCAGGCTAAGGCAGAATCTGCATTTAACCACGCGAACGTTACGTTTCACGGTTTTTCCCGGCGGAAATCAAACGCCAAATCCCGGTCGATCGTTCGCGTGCTACTTTTTTCACTTAAATTACTCCGCTGGCTCCTCGCCCACACTCCCAAACCGCTCTCGCTCGCCACCCCCTTACCTCGGCCTCAGCTGCTGGCGCGAACAGCTCCGCTCCGCCGACGACAATCTCTGCTCTTCGTGGCTTTGGCCCACGAGCGCTGGGCCAACTCCTCAGACTGTAAAAACTGCACCGAACCCTACGACAGCTCCCGTCGATCCCGACGCTCACGTCCAACACCCGCAGTGACCGCCTATAGTTTCTTCACCTTAAAACTGCGGAACTCCACGGGATCGCTGTGCCCCGCGAAGCCGATGTGGCCTTTCGTGTGGTCGAGCCCTTTCGGTGGGGTCTTGATCTGACTGCGGTCGAAGGTCGCGATATCCACGTCGAGAATCTTGGTGCCATTGAGCGTGACCTTAATCTTCTGCCCCTGCACTTCGATCTCCTCGAAATTCCACTCGCCCACCGGGCGGAGGTATCCGTGCTTCGCCCCAACACAGTGGTACAGGGAACCGTGATACTGCGTGGGCTCGAGGCCTTTCTTTCCGGCGGCGGCTTGCTTCGCGTTGTAGCCGTCGCTGTCGATCACTTGGATTTCCAGACCATCTTTCGAAGAATGTCCGCCGAGCGGCGTGCGGAGCGCGATGCCGTTGTTGCCGGCCGCGGGCAAGCGGAACTCGACGCGGATAATGCCGTTTTCAAATTCATCGTTGGTCAAGAGGTCGCCGCCCTTGCCAGGCTTGCAGACGATCGCGCCGTTTTTCACTTCGTAGCTATCGAGAGAGCCCATCCAGCCGCTCAAATCTTTGCCGTTCACCTTTTCCACAAATCCCGCGTCCGCTCCGCGGCTGGCGAGGTCCCGGTTGGCCTCGTCAGCCCCAATTTCGCGGATGAAGACATTGCGCCAACGGATCTCGCTGCCGTGGGTCTGGAGCTGAATCGGTCCCTTCGGAAACGCCGGATCGCGCATGAAACCGTTCGCCAGTTTTTGCGCTGGCTTGGCATCTTTGGCCGCCCCCGGCGCCGCGTAGGCGACATAGCCAGCTTTTTGGTTCGCAAAGAAATTTTCCAACACCGCGTTATCCACGACCTTCTCGCCGTTGAAGATGATGGTGACGCGTTCGCCAATCATCCGGATGTGAAACCGATTCCACTCGCCAAACGGCCGGTCCATTTTTTTCGAGGGGTCTTTGCCGAGGGAGCCTTTGCTGTTGTTCCACAGCCCGCCGGAGCCCTTGTCCTGGCCAAGCCCGCGCGCATCGCCCTTCGTCGTGTCCCAGATCTGCACCTGCGGAATCCCGCGCAAATAAATACCGCTGTCACCGTCGGGCAGCGCTTTGTAATCCACCATCAACTCAAAATCGCCGTAGTCTTTTTCGCTGGTGAGATACAAGCCCTTGCCGTCGTTGATCAGTTCACCCTCGGCCACGCTCCAGTGGGCGTTGACATGTTCCGGTCCGGCCTTCCCCACCGGGAGGCCACCCTCGATGGACTTGCGTTTGTAGTCGACGAGTTGCGCCGGAGTCATCGCCCAAAGCTCCGTGGGATTCTTGGTGCCCCAGCCATACCAGCCGGCCAGGTCCTTGCCGTTAAAGAGTGCGGAGAATCCCTTTGGCGGCGTGTTCTCCGCCGCAGGAGCGACCGTTGCGAGGGCGAACAGGAATAGTAGAGTGCGAACGAGGGAGTGTTTCATGGATAGGGACGATAACCGGCTGCTTTTCTAGCAGGGGAAAGATGGCGGAATGATCTTGGCTCTGACAATCAGTGACCGAGGGCGCTCAGTGCATCTCTACCTGACAGGAGCCGAGTCCGCCGCGGAAGAAATTGAACTGCACGTTGGGGTGATCGGCGAGCAGCGACATCGGCACGGCGCTGTCGGGGTACCGTTTTGAAATCATCAGGGTGGTGAGGCGTTGCCCAAATGGACTGTCATGGACCCCCGCCTGCCAGATCGAAACTTTTTCCGCCTGCCAGGTCTCGAGCGGACCGACCGTGAGTGCGCGGGTGGGCACCAGCGCAATGTTGCCGCCGCCGGAGGTGCGGGCGTTTTGCGCGAGCGTGACGGGGTGGAGATCGACGACCCGTGTGCCGAGTTGGCGATACTCCGCGGGCGACGGTGGCGCATCGCGATAGGCACCGGTGCGCCGGACGGGGTCGTTGAAGGCCCAATGCTTGGTGTCCCCCTGCCCGCCTTGCATCACCGCACACCGCACGCCCCGCCAGCTCTCGATATAACGCACGAGGTCGGCTTTCGGGAAATGCAGCTGGTCGTCAGGCATCGCGAGCTCCCGGCGGATGCGGTTGAAACATAATTCCCGGTCCGCACGCTCAAAAGAAAGCGGATGCGTGATCGGCGCTTCTTTGCCATCGAGAAACCATTCGTCCATGCCCCAGAAATGGGCGGATTTCAGAGAGAGGCCGAGTTCGTTCACGATCCGCGCAACGAGCGGGAGTTGTTCCGTGGGTCCGATCGGGCCGCAAATGCCGACCGGATTATCGGCCGTCGATTGCCGCCACGCCGTGATGTATTCGAGCGCTTCGGCGAGATAGAAATCTTCCAGCGTATCGTAGAAAACGATCTTGAATCCGTCGCGGGAAAGTCCGGCCATCGCCTCTGGCGTAAGGCGGGCGGCTTCTTCGATCAGCGCGTCGGCGAGCGTGGTGTAGTCCCACCAATCAGGGGCAATGGTGCTGAGTTTTCGGGGCATGGGAGTGAGGGTGGTCTGTGAAAAAACGGTAGGGGTGGACTATTCTTGAAATTTGATTTCACGCGTGGAGCGCTCCTGTCCGGTGCGCTGCGTGAGCGGACCGTATAGTTCGGGCCGGCGGGCGCGAATCCAAAGACGGCCGGTCGCGTGCTCCAGCAGGCTTGCGTCCAAGTCTGCCACCACCATCGCATCGGCGGCGGCGGACGTCTCGGCGAGGATCCGACCGTACGGGTCGAGTATCATCGCGTTGCCGGTGCGGACTTCATCGTCGTCGATCCCGACGCCGTTGCTGAAAATGAGAAACAGGCCGTTGTCGTGCGCGCGGCTCGGCAACCAGCGCAGGAGCCAACCCCGCCCCTTATCGCCCAGGAACTCACGTTGAATCGCCGCCGGATCGCGGTGGCGATCAGCCCACACTTGGCGCTCGATCAAACCCATCAGATGGGGATTCCGGCTGCGCACGGCACCGGTTTGGTGGGGCGCAATGAGGATCTCCGCACCGCGCAAGGCCGTCAGGCGGACATTTTCACCGATGTTGCAGTCGTAACAAATCAGCACGCCCACGCGGAACCCGTCCGGCAAATCGAACACCGTGAACTCGCTGCCATTGCCCATCGCGGCGTGCTCGAAGGCGTGCAGCTTGCGATGGCGGTGCACCGTGCCGTCGGGCAGCGCCACGACGTAGCTATTGTAGAACGTTCCGTCTGCGTCCGCTTCAAACCACCCCGCCCCAACGGAGATTCCGTGCCACCGGGCCAGCGCAATCAAACGTTGCGTGCTCGGCCCGGAAGGAATCGGTTCCGCCAGCGCAGCGAGTTGCTCCAAGGTGAGATTGCGCACGAACCAATAACCGCTGACGCAGCCCTCGGGGAAAATCACGAGTCGCGCCCCTTGAGCCGCCGCCGTCGCCGTGAACGCCTCAATTTTCAGGAAATTCGCCGCTGGGTTGCCCGGCGCACTTTCAAACTGCACGGAGGCGACTCGGAGTTGACGGCGTGAGGATGACATGGCGGCAGACACCAACGAGCATTGAAAAGCTAGTCTCAAGCAAGACTGCGCTCGTAGGCGACATTGATCAGATATTTTTTTCCGAGCGCGTCACGCAGCGGATCCGCGCCTTCCGCGCAAAAACCCATGTGAGAGTGCCGGCGCCAACCCTCAGCGTGTGCAAAGCGGCGCGATAAGCGGCCGACTTTTCGCGAGGTCGCTTCCATCTCGCGCAGATAAGAGTTCATGCCCTGCGTGGATTGCAGCCAACGATGCTGGCTTTCATGGCAGGCGAGCGCGGCGAGTTTCGTCGACTGCACCGAGGTTGTATCCACATACGCACCGGCCGTGACGCGCCGCCGCAGGGGGTCCATGAGACCGTGCGGCATAGCGTGGTAGACCGTGCAGGCACCGCCCCACGCTGCGCGCCGCGGGCGGGAGACGAAATTCGGAATGCCCCGCGCGAAAGCGGCCGTCACCGTTAACCGCGATACGTTCGTGTGATCCTCCATGTAATCCTGCGGCGAATGGGTCAGAACAATCGTGGGCTGCACCGCGCGCATCACCGCCGTCAGCGCCCGCAACAACGGCACGGAATAAACCACCTCCAGATCGTCCGCGTGGCTCTCGTGGTACTGCGCCCCGAGCAGCGCCGCCGCCCGCCGTGCCTCGTTGCGTCGTATCCGGCGCAGCGCTGCGGCGCCGTGCACGAGACTCCCGCCGGAGCCGCTCGACACATTAAGATAATGCGTCGCCCAGCCGGCCTCGCGCAGCAAGCAGATCGTCCCGGCCATCACGAATTCGATGTCGTCCGGATGGGCGGCGATGGCGATGGCGACAGGCTTCGTCATTGCATCTCGGAGAGTTTGACCGTGCGGTTGTCCCGGGCGGAGAGATCCGCGGCGAGGATCGCGAAATGCGACTTCATCGCTTCAGTGAGCGACGTCAGCGGCATTTCGTCACTGCGGTCCATGGCGTCGAAGAACGTCTGGAATTGCGCCTGATAGGGGTGATCCGACACGTCGCCCGAATCCAACATCTTCATTGATAGTTCGCTCCACTTGCTCTTCTCCACGGCCAGGCGCGTCGAGTGAAATTTATTGTCGAGCAGGCTGCCCTCGCTGCCGACGAGGTGAGTGTGAAGATAGTAGGGCTGAAGGCAGTCAATCACCGAGGCGACTTTTCCCAGGGAGCCGTTGGCAAAGCGCAACACGCTCACACTCGTCGTCGGATATTGGTATTGCGCGAACACCGCATTCGCCGAACCCGTGGAGTGGCTCGTGATGCTCTCCACGTCGGCACCCATGCATAACAGCAGGGCGTCGAGCGCGTGGCAGCCCGCGGAGAGCAGACTGCTGCCCCCCAACTCTTTTGAGGTATTCCACCGAAACTGCCCATACCATGGACCGATGCCGTGGTAATAATCGACTTCGCCATAATGCAATTTACCCAGCAGCCCGCTATCGATGACGGCCTTCGTCGCGACCAGTTGACTCGAATAGCGGCATTCGAAACACACGCACGTTTTCACGCCCGCTGCCTTCACGGCCGCGCTGACCCGGTGGGCGTCAGCCAGCGACAACGAGATCGGCTTCTCGATGATGACGTGCTTGCCCGCTTTAGCCGCCGCGACGATCTGATCGGCGTGTTGATTCGGGTAACTGCACACCGCGACCACCTGCAGACTCGGGTCTGCCAACATGGCGTTCAGATCGGTATAACAGGTAATCTTGCAGCCGTGCTGCGCGCTGAGCGCCGCCGCATCCTGCGGCCGTGAAGAATAGATCGCGGTGACTTGCGCGAGCGAGGTCGCGTTGATGGCAGCGATGTGCGCACCGCTCACCCAGCCGTAACCGATGATGCCGACGTTATATTTTTTCATAGGGTAAAGTGATCAATCGAAAGACGCGCCATTGAACCCGAGCTGCTCGGCGAGTCGTCGGCACTCTTCAACCGGACGCAGACTAGCGGAGCAACGCGGATCGTAAAGCGAGGCGGCGGCCGCCGACACTCCGAGGCGTAAACTCTCGGCCAGCGGCCAGTCCTCGTGCAACCCATAGAGCACGCCCGCCGCAAACGCATCGCCGGCCCCGGCGGCGCCTCGGATATCTACTGCCGGCACGCGCAGGCTCGGCTGCCACACTTCCGCCTCCCGGCTCGCCGCGAAGGCGCCCTCCTCAAAGTGAATAAACACCCACTCGCGAACCCCCGCCTCAAGCACCGCCCAGGCCGCCGCGCGGACCGCGTGCGGATCGAGCCGTTGCGCATTGCGCAAAATCACGCCGGTGAGTTTTTCGGCCTCGAAGTCATTCGCAAAAAAATAATCGACGTAGGGCAGCGACGGTGCGCCCACCGCCCGAAAACGTCCGCTATGGTCGCTCACGCAGTCCGCCGACGTCCGCAGTCCCGCGGCACGCGCACGCCGCAACACCTCCGCTGCTCCCGTCTGCCCATCGGCGGACAGCGCATCGAGCCGGTCGAGCAACAACAGATAACCGAGGTGGAAAATTTTGGCCGTCACCCCCGCAAACTCAAAGTGCTCGGGCCCGAGCAGCGCGTTGGCGCCCCGTTGGTGAAAAAATGTCCTGCGGCCCGTGGCCCGCACGGTCATCACATCCGTGTAACTCGTCGCCGCCGCCGCCGTGCGCTGGAGTTGCTTGGCGGCAATGCGGTGCGCGGCACAATCCGCCAAAATCGCATCGCCGGTCTTGTCGTTTCCCACGAGGCCGATTCCGCTCAGCGGAAACGGTGCTCCGAGCAGCGCGAGATCCTTGAGTACGTTGTACGCCGAGCCGCCGTTGCCGGACGATTCCGCGAGAATCGAGGCCAACGCATCCTGCGCCGGCCACGCGTCGATGATCTTCAGGTGATCCACGATCCAGTTGCCACCCGCGATGATTCCGGAGCGCATCGGGAGATTTTATGCGGGGACGACGACGCTCTGGTTACGCTGCGACTCCAGCGCGGCGCTCCACCATTCGTGACTGGCGACGGCTTCGTCGGGCGTGGCGCAGCCGAACGCATCGCCTAATTTTCCAGCGCGCTCGGCGAGAAACGCGGCCCACATCTGCTGCATGATATCGGGAAATCCCGGTTCAAAAATACCACCGGTGATTGTCTTAAAGGGCATGGCGAAGCCGAGGTCTGTCTTTTCCCACCACTGCTCTTTATCGCGCCGGTAGGACCAAAATGTCTTGGGCTCCTTTGTCGAGTAACGCGCCCCGCGGTCCGTCCCCAAAATCTCGATATACCATGTGTTCGTCTCGGTGGGGGCCAGGCGCTTCATCTCAAGTGTCATCGGCACCCGGTCGTCGCCCAGCATCACCGTCGTGTGCAGCGCCGCGTTGTCCCACGTGTCGCATTCGGTCTGGCCCCCGCGCCCATCCGGCCGCTGGGTGTAGATTTTTTGGAGTTGTGCGTAAACCGTCGCGGGCCGCCAACCCAGGCGCAGCGGGAGATGCGCGACGTGCAGTCCGAGATCCCCCATTACGCCCACCTCGCCGCAGAAACGGTTCTGGCGTTTCCAATTCGCCGGCTTCGTGGGATCGAGGTCACTCGAGTGGAGAAAGCCCGCCCGAATCTCCAGAATCCGTCCAAACGCGCCCGCCGCAGCGAGCCGCTGGAGGCGTTGCGCCCCGGGCAGAAAGGGAAACTCGGAGGACACTCGCACGAACCGACCGAGCGTCACTGCTTCATCCCGAATCCGTCGCGCCGCCGCCAGATCGACGCCGAAGGGTTTTTCCGCCAGCAGGTCTTTGCCAGCGCGGAGCACGTCGAGGTAAATCGTTTCATGCAAATGGTGCGGCACCGCGACGTACACCACATCGACGTCCGCCTGCGCGAGCAGTTCGCGGTGATCCGCCGTGAGGCAGCGTACGGTCGGGACCTGACGAAACCATCCCAGCACCTCGGGTTGGACATCGCACACGGCGACCAACTCCGCCTTCACCGGAAAATCCACCAAGGCAAACCACCGCGCAAACGCCGATGCGGCTTCACGCCCCATCAGGCCGCCGCCAATAATACCGATCCGCACGAGCTGCGGGCTAGAAGAGGGTGGTTCCATGTCAGGACGTTTTCAAGAATGACAGCGCCGCATCGACACTCGCGCCGTCGTGCACGACGGCCATCAGCGCGCGGGTGATCCCGGCGGGATTGGGATGCTGGATGATATTGCGTCCGTAGACGATACCGGCGGCGCCCTGAGCGATCAGCGCCACCGTGCGCGCAAGCAGTTCTTTTTCGGGGGCTTTGCCGCCGCCGCGCACCAGAAGAGGAATGCCACCGGCGGTTTCAATGATCGTGTGATAAATCGAAACATCGTCGGTGGGATCGGCCTTGATAATGTCGGCGCCCAACTCGACTGCCTGTCTCACGAGAGGGATGATTTTTTCCGGATCGCCGTCGACCATGTAGCCGCCCGCGCGCGCATTGGGCTGAAACACCAGCGGCTCGATCATCAGCGGCATGCCGTAGTGGTCGCACTGCGGTTTTAAGTGCAGGATATTGCGGATACACTGGTCCGCCACTTCCGGCTGATTGGGAATGCGAAACAGGTTCACCACGATGCAAGCCGCATCGAGCCGCACCGCTTGGAGCACGGGCTCCTCGATCAACCGCGAGTAAAGTGCTCGCGGCAGCTCGGCACCGTAGACGTTGGCCACATCGCTGCGCAGCACCAGCGCCGGCTTGGGCCGGAGCGGGAGTTTTTGGAGGTGCGGCGCTTGTCCGACGGTCAGCTGGATCGCGTCCGGTCCCGCGGCCACGAGCGTCGCGATTGTGCGCGGCATGTTTTCGATGCCGGCGAGAAACGTGCGCTCGTTGAAAAAACCGTGGTCGAGGGCGACATCGAAACAGCGGCCCGACGAAGGATTGAACAAGCGATGGTAGCGGGCGATTTTCATGAGGTATCAGGCGGAAAATATTATCGGAAAGGCCGCGACAGAGAACGTGGCGACGTTCTCAGCAGCCGGGACACGACCGTATTGGCCGAACAGGCGGAGGATAGCGCGATGGGATTCGTCGATCAACATGGGTATTAAGCAACGTTGGAAAGCACGGGAGCGCGTGGCAACCTTGATGAAAAATGCCGTTCAATCGCTCGCCCTCCGTTAGTTTTTTGAAAATGATCAACTCGCGAAGGCCCCGATCATGTTTTCATCTACGCCGCTCGGATCGTAATGAGCACACAAACTCACACCCACTCCGCGCAAAGCAGCTCCGCCTGCGCCAGGACCGCCTCACCGCGTTCTCCTGCAAATCCGGAGGGTATTCCGGAGCGCCGGGCCCGAACTTGTTCACGATTGGCAGCGCAGTGCTCGCGGCACAACGGGCCCTGGGGTGCATCGACAGACCCAAGCAACCATGCTTCCAATTCTCCATTCACCGCACATGGTTTTTGGACCTGTAGACTCCACGCCCGCCACGCACCATTGACCAAATCCACCGCACTCGGGCTCACGCCCGCTCGCACCTCCTCCGCCACGAACGCTTCCACCTCTTCCGCCAGCATGATTTACGTGTTTAAATCGTGCATAGACTCCGCGAGCGGGTCAATTCACCGTCCCGGCCGCTTTCCGACTTAGCCATGAAATCCATTCGCGTCCTCGATTCCCACACTGGCGGCGAGCCCACTCGCCTCGTCCTCGACGGCGGGCCCGAGCTCAGCACCGGTCCGCTCGATGAACGCGCCGCGCGCTTCCGGCGCGATTTCGACGCCTACCGTTCCGCGATCGTCAATGAACCCCGCGGCTGCGACACGGTCGTCGGTGCCCTGCTCGTGCCGCCGCATCGTGCCGGCTGCGACTTCGGCGTCATCTTCTTCAACAACGTCGGCGTGCTGGGCATGTGCGGCCACGGCACCATCGGTCTCGTGGTTGCTCTCGCGCACCTCGGCCGCATCGCACCCGGTATCATTAAAATTGACACGCCCGTGGGCGCTGTAAACGCCGAGCTGCACGCCGACGGCTCCGTCTCCGTCGAGAACGTCGCCTCCTACCGCCAAGCTCACGCCGTGGATATCGCTGTCCCCGGCCACGGCATCGTGCGCGGCGATGTCGCGTGGGGTGGCAACGGGTTCTTCCTTGTAGGAGAACACTCCTTGCACCTCGACCTCGTGTCATTGGACGCCCTCACCGAATTCACGTGGCGCGTGCGCCAAGCCGTCAACGCGCAGGGTTTCCCCGAGGTCGATCACGTCGAGCTCTTCGCCCCCTCGCCCTCTGCTGGCGCCGATAGCCGTAATTTCGTGCTCTGCCCCGGCAAGGCTTACGACCGCTCGCCGTGCGGCACCGGCATGAGCGCCAAACTCGCCTGTCTCGCCGCCGATGGAAAACTCGCCGAGGGCGTGCCGTGGGTCCAGGAAAGCATCATCGGCAGTCGTTTCACCGGCAGCTTCCGCTGGCTTGATCAGGCCACCGGGCGCATCACTCCGACCATCTCCGGCACCGCGCATGTCATGGCCGAGGCCACCCTCCTCCTCGATGAACGCGACCTGTTCTGCTGGGGCATCCGCGCATGAATCGGCCTTGCTTTTCGAGCCCATGAATCACGAAAAACACGTCGTCGTCTGCGGCGCCGGCATCATCGGTCTCTGCTGCGCCTCCGCCCTGCGCCAACGCGGCTACGCAGTCAGCGTGGTCGACCGTTCCCCCGAAGACCGCGACGGCTGCTCCTTCGGCAACGCCGGCATGATCGTCCCGAGTCATTTTGTTCCGCTCGCCGCACCGGGCATGACGAAGCTGGCGCTCAAATGGATGTTCGATTCCAAGAGCCCGTTCTATATCCGGCCGCGCCTCAGCGCCGACCTCATCACGTGGGGCCTGCGCTTCATGCGCGCCGCCAACGCCGACCACGTCACGCGCTCCGCGCCCCTCATCCGCGATCTCTCGCTCGCGAGCCGCGCGCTCTACGCACAACTCGCCGACGCCACCCAAAACGACTTCGGCCTCGTCCGCCGCGGGCTGCTCATGTTGTGCAAAACCCAGCACACGCTCGACGCCGAAGCCCTAGTCGCCACGCGTGCCCGTGAACTCGGCGTGCCCGCCGAAGTTGTTTCGTCCGCGCGCGCGGCCGAACTGGATCCCGCGGTGCGCATGGCCATCGCTGGTGCGATCTATTTCCCGCTCGATTGCCACCTCGCCCCGCAGCGCCTCATGGCGACGCTGCTCCGCCTCACGCGCGCCGCCGGCGTCAAGTTTCACTGGTCCACCGAGATCACCGGCTGGCGCGCTGCCGGAAAAAAACTCGCTGCCGCAAAAACCTCGCGCGGCGAAATCCCCGCCGACGAATTCATCCTCGCCGGCGGTTCATGGTCACCCGCCGTGGTGCGCGGTCTCGGCCTCAAGCTTCCGCTGCAAGCCGGCAAGGGTTACAGCGTCACGCTCACCCAGCCCCGCCAATTGCCGCAGCTCTGTTCGATTTTCACCGAGGCCCGCGTCGCCGTCACTCCCATGGGCAACACCCTGCGCATCGGCGGTACGATGGAGTTCAGCGGCATGGACGAATCGATCCAACGCGAACGCGTTGCCGGCATCACCGAATCCGTCCCTCGCTACTTTCCGGATTTCACTCCTGAAGATTTCCGCGATCTCCCCGTGTGGCGCGGCCTCCGACCGTGCGCGCCTGACGGTCTGCCCTACATCGGCCGCTTCGCGCGCCACGCCAATCTCACCGCCGCCACCGGTCACGCCATGATGGGCCTGAGTCTCGCCCCGATCACCGGCCAACTCATCGCCCAACTCCTGTCCGGCGAAAAACCGTCCATCAACCTTTCCTCGCTTTCGCCTGATCGCTTCAACTAAATTTTCCCCGTATGAACATGACTTGGACCGGCGTCCTTCCCGCCATCACCACCAACCTGCGCGCCAACGGCGCGATTGATCACCCCGCGCTTCTCCGTCACTGCCGCTGGATGCTCGACAGCGGCTGCACTGGCCTCGTCTGCTGTGGTTCCCTCGGCGAAGCTGCCACCCTTAGCTTCGCCGAAAAAATTTCCGTCGTCACCACCGCCGTCAAAGCCGCCGCTGGTCGCGCGCCGGTGGTGCTCGGCATCGCTTCGCTCTCCACTGCCGAGGCCGTCGCCCTCGCCAAGGTCGCCGCGAAAGCGGGTTCTTCCGGTCTGATGGTGCTACCGCCCTACACCTACACGACCGACTGGCGCGAGATGAAGGCCCACCTCACCGCCGTGTTCCGCGCGACCAAGCTCTCGTGCATGCTCTACAACAATCCTCCAGCCTACAAAACCGACTACCTCCCCGCGCAGATCGCTGAACTCGCCGCCGAGTTTTCCTCGTTGCACGCCGTGAAAGAATCCAGCGGCGACATCCGCCGCGTCACCGCGATTCGCGCTCTCGTCGGCGACCGACTCACGCTCCTCGTCGGCATGGACGATGCCATCGTCGAGGGCATCGCTGCTGGCGCGCAGGGCTGGATCGCCGGTCTCGTCAACGCGTTCCCGCGTGAGTCCGTGGTGCTCGTGGAAGCCGCCCGCGCCGGCGATCACGCCAAGGCCCGCGCGATCTACGAGTGGTTCCTCCCGCTCCTGCGCCTCGATACGGTGCCAAAATTTGTGCAATACATTAAATGGATACAGGCCGAGCTTAACTGCGGCACCGCAACCGTTCGCCCGCCCCGCCTCCCGCTCGCAGGCGCCGAACTCGCCAACGTTCAGGCCATTCTCGCGCTCGCTTTGAAAACCCGACCGAAACTCTGACCCGTCGGGCCGCGCCCACGCGTGCGCATTCTGCCCCAAGCCCCGGACTTGCCCGCGAGACCGGTTTCAATAAACTATACGTCTCGATGAATAGGTCCACCCAACCGAATGTCCGCACCGCGTAACGGTTCCCACCTGCGCCACTGAGGACCCTGACATGGAATCCCAACAAGACTTCCTCTTTGCCGACGGTCCCACCCCCGAGCTCCACCTCCCCGACCCGCGCTCCAATCTCTACGCCGATGTCGCCGCGCTCTGGCAAATCCCCGTCGGCCAACTCATCCGCGTCGACCTGACTGGCCACCACTTCTCCGAACTCCGCGGACGCCTCGAACTCGCCCGCGCCCCCGATCTCCCTCTCGATCGCCGCAAAAGTCTCGCCCTCCGCATCGGCACGATCGAACTCACCAGCCGCCAGATCACCGCTTGGTCCCTCACATAAACGCCGTCCGCACGACGGAATGGACCGACGCCCAGCGTCGCTGTCGCCTCTCCGACGCCGCCCTCGCGATGGCGAAAGAACTCGGCCTCGCGCCGCATTCACTCGTCAAAAACATTCCCAACCGCAGCGAGCCGTGGAAAGCCCCGGTCGAAGAAGGGGTGCGCCGTCTCCACGAAGAAAAATTCCGCCACCGCCGCACCTTCGCCACCGCTCGCGCCTCCCACCCCCGCGCCACATAGGCGCTAACTTAATGATTGCCGTCACAGTCATGAGAGCAGTATCAAGCCGGCATGAAAGCCGTGACGAACTTGCTCGAGGAGGAATGGGAATTTATTACCGACTTGCTGCCGAAAGACTGGCGCGAGCAAGCACGCA
>SYGN01000290.1 GCA_005799525.1 Opitutaceae bacterium
ACGAGTTCACCTTCCGCTTCAATCGCCGAAACTCCGCCTCGCGCGGCAAACTCTTCTATCGCCTCGTGCAACAGGCCGTGCAGGTGTCGCCGGCGACGTTCAATTCTATCACTGCACCCAACCCATAGGGGTTGGTTGAGTCACGTAAATACTCAGAATTACAGATGGATACAGCGCATGGGAATTGTTTGGTGAGAGGCATGGGGGCCAGGCAAAGTACCGCGGAGGATTCCGGGAAGGCCGAGCTGGATACATGCAGTGGAGTGTAGGGCCGCTGCTTGCCGACGGGCCGCTGCGCGACGAAAAAATACGGCGTGGCGGCAAGCGCCAGCCCTCCCTCGATCAGTTTCCGTGAGCTCACATTAGCTGCCCGGGTAGAGCGCAGCGAGGTGGTGCCAGGTTTCGTGAAGCGCGCCGTTGACAGCGATGGGCGGGCGCACGCGGTCGCGCGTGAAGTAGCGGAGGCGGACGGTGGCGGCGCGAAGATTGGGGAAGGACGGAATTTTCGTCGCGAGCTCGGCGCGGAGAGCGGCAGGGGAACGAACCGCGCCCCATTTGCACTCGCCCAATTCGATCACGCCATCGTCGCGGAGGGCGACAGTGTCGATCTGCACATCCTTCGCCCAAAATTCGCCGATGGTGGTGGTGGTGGTGATTGTTTCCGCAGCGTGGAGCAGCGGAATCGCTTCGCGGCAGAGACGTTCGAAGGCTTCGCCGCAGAAGGCGTCGAAGTGCGGACGGACGAGTTCGCGCACCGAGTGCTCGGGGCCGAGGACGGGGATGCGGCTGAGGTTGGGATAGACAAAACGAAACCAGAAACGGAGGAGCGGATCGGCGATGGCGTAACGGGTCTCGCGCGCGGTGTTGGCGGCACCGTGGAGCGGATGGCGGCGGCGCACGTAACCGAGCTCCATGAGCGTGCCGAGGTAGTAGGGGAGGGCGCGGTCGCCGAGGCCGGCGGCGCGGGCGATGCCGCCGTTGGTGGTTTCGCCAAGCGCGGCCATGGCGTGGAGGACGCCGTGGTAGTTGGCGACATCCCGGAGTTCCTCGCGGAGGAGAAACTCAGGTTCCCGGGCCAGCGCGGCGCTGTCGCGGAAAAAATTGGCAGCGAGGTTTTGCTCGATCGAGCGGTCGCGGTCGAAGCACTCCAGGTAAGCGGGGAGGCCGCCGCAGACGAAGTAGGCTTGGGCATGATCGGCGTGAGACCAGCCCGGGTGAAACGCAGCCGACCCGCGGAAGCCGAAGGGGCGCAGGAGGAGCTGGGCGGTGCGGCGGCCGAAGAGTGGGCTTTTTTTGCCGAGGACCTCGCGCTCCATGAACCCGAGGTAGGAGCCGCAGAGGATGAGCATGATCTTGCCGGACTTTTGCCAACGGCGATCCCACGCCTCTTGAATGACACTGGGTAATTCGGGACTGCTCTCGGTGGTCCACTGGAATTCGTCGAGCGCGATGAGGAGTTTACCCGGGCCTTTCCAGCGTTCGTCGACGAGGCGGAAGGCTTCGGCCCAGGTCTCGACGGGGACTTGGGCGAGGAGCGGTTCGTCGAGGGTGACGGCGGCGAGCTGGAGAAACTCCCGGCGCTGGAGCAGTGCGGGCCCTTGCTTGCCCACGTGGTAGATGGCGGGCTTGCCGACAGCGAACTCGACAATGAGGCGGCTCTTGCCGGTGCGCCGCCGACCGTAAATGGGGATGAAGGCGGAACGTGGGCCGGTCCACGCCGCGGCGAGCTCGGCGAGCTCGGTGGCGCGACCGAAGAAGGACGGGGCCATGAAAGGAAGAATTTAATCAAACGGTGACTTGTCAAGTCACGACTTGACAAGTGGTGATGAGCGAAGCGAGGACGTTACAATGAGCGCGCGGTGGCTGGGCCGGAATTACGGCGCGGCCAGTTTGGCGGGGACTGCGGAGGTTTGCACGCGCGCCTGAGCGGCGGCGATCAGGCGGCCGAGGAGTTCCGCGTAGCTCCAGTCGGCGAGTCCGGCCATGATGGCGGGATCGTCGTCCCAACGCCAACTGGGGTTCGGATTAACTTCGAGGAGCTTCAACGTGCCGTCGGCGGTAGCGCGGAAATCGATACGCGCAAAATCGCGGCAACCGAGGCGTTCGAAGAGTCGCTTTGAGTAATCATGGAGCAGGCCGAGTCGGTGTTTGTCGAGCCGGGCGGAGACGTAGCGGATGTCGGTCCAGTAGGGGGAATCGAGCCGGAATTTGGAATCGTAGGCGAGGATGTGGGGCAACGTGGCCGGCAACCGGGAATAATCCGCTTCGATGACGGGGAGCAGTTGGAAACCTTGCGCGGGGTTGCCGATGAGTCCGACGGTATATTCGGGGCCGGTGAGGAGTTCCTGCACCAGCAAGGCACGGCCGGGGAGCTCGGCGCGGAGCCGGGCGAGCGTGGCGACGAGTTCAGCGCGGTTTTGCGCGATACTCTCGGCGGTGATGCCGACGCTGCCGTCGCCGCAGGCCGGTTTTACGATGACCGGGAAACTCGCGGGGGCGGGTAGCTCGGTATCGCGGGGACCGACGTAGAGTTCAAGCGGCACGGGGATGCCCATCGTAGCGGCGGCGGCGTTGACGACGGATTTGTCGAAGCAGATAGCGAGCGATGCGGGGCCGGAACCGGAGCACGGGACGCTCAGCATCTCGAGGAGTGCGGGAATGTGGAGCTCGTGGAGGGGCTCGTTGACGAAGCCTTCGTCGCAGAGATTGAGGGCGAAGGCGGGCGGGTGGGCGCGGAGATCAGCGGCGAGGGTGGCGTGGTTGTCGAGGAAGCGGAAACGGTAGCCGGGCAGTTCGGCGAGGGCCGTTTTGAGGTGCTGCACGGCGGTCAGATCTTCGGGCTGAAATTTACCGTCGAGTTTCACGGCATCGGCGAGGCGTGGGTCGCCGAGGATGACGGCCACGTCGGAAATATCTGGGCGGCGGGAGACGGTGTGGGATGCGCGGGTGGGGAGTTTGCTGGGGGTGTGTGCGGTGACGAAGACGCGGTGCGCCATCATGCCGAGATCTTGATTGCGGTCGGATCCGCTCAAAATGGTGCCGTGATCGCAGGGGCGGACGAAACCGCCGGCAAGGAGGAGGGTGTGGAGTTGTTCGCGCGCGTAAAGACGTTCGGCGTAGAATTGATCGACGAGGACGCCGCGCTCGGTGTGGGTGACGACTTCACGGCAGACGAGGCGCGTGCCATCGGCGGAGAGCATGCGTTCGCGGCAGACGAAGTGGTGCCGGTCGATCCATTCCCACGACCGAGGCTCAAAATTTTTCCGCACCCAATCTCCGTCGGAAATATCCATCGCGAGGATACCACCGGGACGCAGCGCGGCGCGGACGGCGGCGAGCACGGCGAGATCCTCGGCTTGGCAATCGAAGTAACCGAAGGAGTTGCCCAGAATGGCGACGCCGTCGAAGGGGGTGTCGGTGGCGGGAAGCGAGCGGGCGTCACCCTCGAGGAAATTGACGGTGAGGCGTGCGGCGCGGGCGCGGCGGCGCGCGAGTTGGATGAGGTAGTGCGAGCGGTCGAGGCCGGTGAGGTGGCCGAAGCCGCGGCCGGCGAGTTCGAGACTGTGGCGGCCTTGACCGCAGCACAGGTCGAGCACGCGGGCGCTGGGCTTGAGGCCGGTGGCGGCGAGGAGGAGGTCGACGTCGGCGGTGGTGTTGGCGGCGTTTTCCACGACGTCGCCGTCGGTCTTGACGTAGGTGGCGTTGAAGAGCGTGCGCCACCAGTCGGCGGGGAGATGGCGTTCGAGGTCGGCGACGGGGCCGAGGGTGCGGGATTTTTTTGACAGAAGACGGGGTGAGGAGGGGGCGACCATACGTCAGGGGTTATTTCAATTCGAACCAAACGGGGGTGAGGTCAGTGGGCTCGCCATTGTAGTTCATGACGATTTCTTCGCCGGCGGCGATGTCGCGGAGGGCGACGAAATGGATGAGGTGCTCGTCGAGCTGAAGCCGGTAGCGGGCGCTGGGGGTGAAGGAGTGGTTGTAGAGAGAGGCGTAGCCGAGGGCGATCGCGGTGTGGGCGTGCTCCGGCCCCCACTCAAAACAGTAGTGGTAGAGCTGGGTTTTTTCGAGGTTGGGCCACTCGGTATCGGGGCTGATGATGACTGGGGCGCGTTCAAAAAGCTCGCCGGCGGCGATGGGCGCGGTGGCGAAGACGCCGCGGCCTTTGCCGGGTACGGGGCCGAGGCGGAGTTTGGTGCCGGGCGCGACGGGGGTCGGATTTTCGTAGCCGCGCACCCGGTAACGATCCACGCGGCCGACGCAGGCGGGCGCGCCGCAGCGGCATTTAAAGGTCCAGCGAGCGTCCCAGAAAAATGAGGACGGGGCGGCGAGCCACTCGGCCATGGTGACGGAGTCGTAGCTGAACGTGAGTTCTTCGCCCTCGGCGATGGCGCGCGTGGTGATGACGGCGAGCGTATCATCGACGGTGCAGTTGGGCGCACAGGAGTGGTTGATGAAACGGGCGGCGGTCGTGGGGACCATCCACTCTTTGCCCTCGAGGAGAATCGCGTGGCACACCTCGGAAACGGGCACGTCGCGCCACAAAACGGTGGGACCGGCGAAGCGCTCTACGGTGGTGCCGCCAGCAAGGGCGGTGGTGGCAAAGAGCCCTTGGTCAGGTCCGGTGACGGAGGATACGCGGCTGGGGAAGGGGTGAGAAGAAGTGGCCAAAGGTGAACGGAGGAAGCGCGAGACAATCGGGGCTACGGCGCAAATCAAGCCGCACGTGGCGGGCGGGCACGTGGCGGGGGCGGGGCCGAAAGGAGGAGGGGATCGAGAAAAACCTCACGGCTTCTAGCGCGCCGTCGCCGCCGGTGAGGGTGCGACGGTGAGCCCGACTCAACGTTTCTTGTTCAACGCGGCGGCGAACCAGTCGTTGTTCACTGCGGCCGGTGGGCGAGGTGCGGCCGGTGCGCCGCCACCGGGGCGGGGGCCGCTGCCGGGTGAGCGCTGGCCGCCGGGGCTGCCGGTATTCGCGGTTTTGGGACCGAGGGTGGGATTGCTGCGCATCGAGAGTGCGATGCGGTTGCGCGGGAGATCGATTTCCGTGACGGTGACCTGAACTTTTTGGCCGGGCTTCACGACGGTCGAGGGTTCTTTCACAAAGGAGTCGGCGAGCTGGCTGACGTGTACGAGGCCGTCTTGATGGACGCCGCTGTCGACGAAGGCACCGAACGCGGTGACTTTGGTCACTATGCCGGGGAGTTTCATGCCGGGTTTGAGATCCTCGGGCCGGTGCACCTCGGCGGAGAAGGCGAAGACTTCGAATTTCTCGCGCGGATCACGGCCTGGTTTCGCGAGCTCGACCATGATGTCGGTAAGCGTCGGGAGACCGACTTCGGGCGTGACGTAGGTTTCGAGTTTGATTTTCGCGCGGAGTTTTCCGTCGCTGATCAGCTCGGGGACTGTGGTGCCGAGGTCGGCGGCCATTTTTTCGACGAGCGGGTAACGCTCCGGATGAACGGAGCTCGCGTCGAGTGGGTGCGCGGCATCGCGGATCCGCAGGAAGCCGGCCGCTTGCTCGTAGGCCTTGGGGCCGAGGCGCGGGACGTCCCTAAGGTCGGCGCGGGATTTGAAGGGGCCCTTTTCGTTGCGGCGCGCGACAATCGCGGCAGCGGTCGCGGCGTTGAGACCGGAGACGTAGCTGAGGAGTTGTTTCGAAGCGGTGTTAAGCTCGACGCCGACGCCGTTAACGGAGCTGACGACGGTATCGTCGAGGGAACGTTTGAGTGCGGCTTGGTCGACGTCGTGTTGGTATTGGCCGACGCCGATAGATTTTGGGTCGAGCTTTACGAGCTCGGCGAGCGGATCCATGAGACGGCGGCCGATGGAGACAGCGCCGCGCACCGTGAGATCGTGGTCGGGGAATTCTTCGCGGGCGACATCGCTAGCGGAGTAAATCGAGGCGCCGGACTCGTTGACCATGACGATGGGAATCGCGCCGGAGAGGCCGAGCGTTCGGACGAAGGCTTCGGTCTCGCGCCCCGCGGTGCCGTTGCCGATGGCGACGGCCTCGACGTGGAAGAACTTCACGAAGCCGGTGAGCTTTTCCTTCGCCTCGACCTCCATGCGGTCGGGAAAAACGACGTCGTTGTGGAGGAGTTTTCCCTGACGATCGAGGATGACGACTTTGCAGCCGGTGCGGATGCCGGGGTCGATGGCCATCACGGCTTTTTGCCCGAGTGGGGCGGCGAGGAGGAGTTCGCGGAGATTGTCGGCGAAGACTTTGATGCCGGCTTCGTCCGCGCGCTTCTTGGATTCGAGACGCATCTCGGTTTCCATCGAGGGGCAGAGGAGACGTTTGCAGGAATCCTGCACGGCGAGGACGACCTGGGTGGCGCAGGAGTTGAGCGTTGAGGGTTGAGAGCCCAGAGTCGTTTTGACGAAGAACTGCTGCACTTCGGCGAAGGCGGTGGCCTCGTCGGGGAGTTGCACGCGCATCATGAGGAAAAGTTCTTTCTCGCCACGGCGCATGGCGAGGACGCGGTGGGAAGGGGCTTTGTTCAGCGGCTCGCTCCACTCGAAATAGTCTTTGAACTTCGAAGCTTCGACGGAGCTGTCTTTGCCAGTGAGGACTTTCGAGGAGATGATCGCGTCTTTTTGGTAAACGGCGCGGAGCTTGGCGCGGGCGTCTTTGTCGTCGCTTACGCGCTCGGCGATGATGTCGCGGGCACCGGCGAAGGCTTCGTCGGTGGAGGCGATTTTGGAAACGACGTTTTTGCCGTCGTCAGCGGTGTAGTCCCGGCCGACGTAGGCCTGCGCGGCGGCGAGGGCGTCGGTGGTCGGGTCTTGGGCCCAGAGCAGTTCGGACAGGGGTTCGAGGCCTTTTTCTTTCGCGATGGTGGCGCGAGTGCGTTTCTTCGGACGGAAGGGGAGGTAAATGTCCTCGAGGACCGCGAGGGTGTCGGCGGCGTTGATGGATTTTTCGAGCGCGGGCGTGAGGAGGTTGCGCTCTTTGAGTGACGAGAGAATGGCGGCGCGGCGCTCGTCGATGGCCTTCATCTGCTCGAGGCGGTCGCGGATGGCGAGCACCTGGACCTCGTCGAGTTCGCCGGTGACCTCTTTGCGGTAGCGGGCGATGAAGGGCACGGTCGCGCCTTCGGCGAAGAGTTGGGCGGTGGCCGCGACTTGATAGACCTTGATGTTCAGCTCGGCCGCGAGGCGGAGGACATGGTCGGGATTGGGTTGAGTGGAGGCCGGGGAGGCGACAGCGGACATGCGTGGAAACGGCCGAGCAGAGCGCGCGGCGGGGCGTGCGCAATCTCCAAAATGACTGCGGACGCCGTTGCCTCTGAAAAAAAGGAAGCGACCTGCTGGCGGCCTTTGAACCGCAGAAGACGGACAGTCTGACCGAGAGGGAGCCGGAATAAACAACCAAAACTTGTCTCGACCCTGGGTGTGTGCGCCTCTTTTTTTCATCGGTCCTTTTTCAACGATGTCCGCCATCAATCGCTTCCTCCTCGAAAACAAACTTCGTATCGCGACGAATCCCTGCGTGTCGCCCGACTTTTGTCTCGATTGGTCGGCGCTGCGCGACGAGCTCCGCGCCGGCAAGGCGATGAAGGTTTACGCGAAGAGCCGATTTGGGACGGCCGCGGGCGCGTTCACTCTGGTGGAAAACGTCCAAGGCGACTGCGCGTGGCGACTGCAGGGCGATGCGGGGAAGGCGGATACGTTGCACGACGCGGTGGCACTCACGGATGGCACGACGGTGTTTCCCGCGACCTTTGCGAACCTGCTGCAACTGAAGAACCTCATCCAGGCGCACCACGCGGCCTCGACGATTTTCCCCACCGCCACCGAACAGCTCGGGCGCAGCACGCTCGGGATCGGCGCACGTTTCACGACCCTGCACTGGCCAGCCGTCGAGTGGGCGATGAGCGCGTTGAGTCTCGGCGTGACGGCGAACCAGAATTCGATTCCGCGTGAGCTCGTCTACGACACCGATGTCATGCTCGCGGGCAAGCTCGACACGGTGCCGTTTCCGTTCATCGGCACCCACGTGCCCGAGGGCCACCAAGGTCAGAGCGTCGAAGGCATGAGCCACGGTTGCGTGCTCTCGAAACTGAAAACCGGTTTTCACCGCCGCGGGATTGCGTGGAGCTTCAACGCGGACCACCAACCCATCGGCGGAAAATTTGACTCGCGTGAAGACGCGCTCGTCACCGGGTGTGTGCTCGCGAGCTACATCACGTTCGATCTCTCGCCCGAACTCGCGCAGACGACCGTCGCCGATGACGCCGGCGGGTGGGTCGCAGCCCATGTCCCGGCCGCGCTCGTCGCGACGGTGAAGGCACGGGTGGCGAAAGCTGGCCTCACTTTGAATGAAGCCGAATTCGCTAGGCTCCTCGCCCACGTCTGGCCGTCGCTGCAAAAGATGAAAGTCCGCGACGAGAAATACGCCGCCGCGCGCGCCAAGCTTTTCACGACCGCCGCCGGCCGGGCCTACTTGCGCGAACTCTCGATCGACGAACTGCCCGGCCTCACCACTGCCGAGACCACGGCTATTATGCTCGCGCTCTGTGAGGCTTTGGGGATGAAGATCCACTTCGTCGCGCCTGCGTTCGGCTTCCAGAAAAACATGCCCTATCCCGACAACGCCGCGCTGCGCTCGCTGATCGAGAAGCAGTGGGCGGTGTGTCAGAATTTCGGTGCGAGCATCGGTTTCCACTCGGGCTCCGGAAAATCGGCCGAGAATTATCAAGTCATGGGCCAAGTCACGGGCAGCCGGCTCGAAATCAAGACGAGCGGCCGTTACACCTACGAGATGGGTCGAGCGCTGTTTACCTCGAAGAATGCGGCCGATCAGGCCCTGTGGCGCGATTGGTACAAGTTCACCCTCGAGCTTGCGCTGCTCGGTGCTTTCAGCGCCGACGCCACGGAACGGAAGATGGCGCGGATGTTCGTCACCGATGCGCTCGCGAAGTCCGGCCAGTCGACCGACGTGTTCGCCGACCCGACCGCCACGCGCGGTGCGCTCGCAGCGCTGGCGGCCAGCCCCGAGCACATGTTTTGGTTTGAATATAATTTCCTCCACGTGCTCGCCGCCGGCGGTCGCGCGGAGAAGGCTGCGCTGGGCGACCACACGCCGGCGGGTTATCAGCAACGAGCCCGTTTCTATGCGATCAGCGACGAAGGCCGGCTCAATTTTTCAAAAAACATCGCGAGCTACATCGTGTTTCTCGCCGAAAACACCGGCCTCGCGCCCGCCGTGACCTGCGTCGCTGCGCACAAGCTCCTCGCTGGCTACACGTCGCTCGACGCGATGCTGAACGATATTTCCAGGTAATGCGTGGCACGGGCGTCTCGCCCGTGATTACCACGATTCACGGGCGAGACGCCCGTGCCACCTTCTCTCCCGATGACCAAGACTTCTCTCATTCACGACGATTTTCTTCTGACCACTCAGCAGGCCCGTGAGCTTTACCACCGCCACGCGAAGAGCGAACCGATCTACGATTATCACTGTCACCTGCCGCCCGACCTCATCGCGAGCAACCATCAGTTTGCTGATCTCGCTGAACTCTGGCTCGGCGGCGACCACTACAAGTGGCGCGCGCTCCGTACGAACGGCGTTAACGAACGCTTCGTCACCGGCGACGCCACGCCACGCGAGAAATTTCAGGCCTGGGCCGAGACCGTGCCGCACACGCTGCGCAATCCGCTCTACCACTGGTCGCACCTCGAGTTGAAACGCTATTTTGGTTTCGACGGTCTGCTCGACGGCAAGACTGCGGAGAAAGTCTGGAAGCAGGCCAATGCCAAGCTCGCCAAAACCCGCGTGCACGACCTCATCAACGAATCGAAGGTCGCCGTCATCTGCACCACGGATTGCCCGGCCGATCCACTCGACCACCACGCGAAGATCCGCGCGAATCCCGGCAAGTTGAAGGCGCGCGTCTATCCCGCGTTTCGCCCCGACAAGGCCCTCGCCGTCGGCAATCCGAAGGGGTTCAACGTGTGGCTCGAAAAACTCGCGGTTACAGCGGGCGGTGCATTCGCGGCTGGTGGCATTAGGACTTTCGACGACCTCATGGGTGCCTTGAAGCAGCGCCATGATGATTTTCACGCTGCCGGCTGCCGCATCTCCGACCATGGTCTTGAGCACGCGCTAGGGGAGCCCTGTACGCACGCGCAGGCGAAGAGGGTCTTCGACGCGGCGCGGGCCGGCCGCGTTTCGACCGCTCAGGAAACCGTCCGCTATGGCTCGTATTTGATGTTTGAATTCGGTCGTTGGGACGCCGCGCGCGGTTGGACGAAGCAGCTCCACCTCGGGGCGCTGCGCAACAACAACGCCCGTCTGCTCGGCAAGCTCGGGCCTGACACCGGCTTCGATTCCATCGGCGATTTCCCGCAGGCCGTCGCGCTGTCGCGTTACCTCAATACGCTCGACTCCACCGACCAGCTCCCGCGCACGATCCTCTATAACAACAACCCGAACGACAATTATGTCCTCGGTGCGATGATCGGAAATTTCCAGGACGGCTCGATTGTGGGCAAGGTCCAGTTCGGCAGCGGCTGGTGGTTCCTTGACCAAAAAGAAGGCATGGAGTGGCAGATCAACGCGCTCTCCAATCTCGGGCTGCTCTCGCGCTTCGTCGGTATGATCACGGACTCGCGCAGCTTTGTGAGCTACCCGCGCCACGAATATTTCCGTCGCACGCTCTGCAATCTCCTCGGTGGCGACATGGCGCGCGGTGAAATCCCGGGCGACTACAAGCTCGTCGGCGGCATGGTCAAAAATATCTGCTTCGGCAACGCCCGCGATTACTTCGGCCTCGCATTGGCGCCGGAGTTTTCGAGGTAAGGCGGGCGACGTGGGGCGCGGTCTTCGATCCGCCCTCCTTTTTAAAAGCCGAGGGCCTTTGGGAACGCGAGGGAGAGTGCGGGCCAGAAGGTCACGGCGAGCAGCACGACAAACATCGCGAAGAAGAACGGGAGCAGCGGGCGCCAGACTTTGGCGATCGTCGTGCCGGCGACCCCGCAGCCGACGAAGAGGCAGCTGCCCACCGGCGGCGTGCAGAGGCCGATACAGAGATTGAAGATCAACATCAGGCCGAAGTGGAGCGGGCTCATGCCGAATTTCACCACCACGGGCAGCAGGATCGGCGTGAAGATCAGGACGGCTGGCGTCATGTCCATGAAGCAGCCCACCACGAGGAGCAGCAGGTTGATGATGAGGAGGAGCACGAGCTTGTTATCCGTCAGCGAGAGGAGCGCCTCGGTGATGGTCTGGGGGATGTTGGCCGACGACATGACCCACGACATGCCCATCGAGGTGCCGACGAGGAGGAGGACGATGGCGGTCGTCGCGGCGGAGTCGGTGAGCAGGCGGGGCAGCTCGGCCCATTTGATTTCGCGATACACGAGGACGGAGAGCACGAAGGTGTAGGCGACGGCGATGGCGCTGGCCTCGGTGGGGGTGAACCAGCCGAGGATGATGCCGCCCATCACGATGGCGACGAGCACGAGGCTCGGGAGGGAGGCGAAGAAGATCCGCACGGCCTCGGCGAGGCGGACTTTCTCGCCGACGGGATAGTTGCGGCGTTTGGCGAGCACGGCGACGACGGCCATCAGCGCGAAGCCGAGCAAGATGCCGGGCACGTAGCCGGCGAGAAAGAGCGCGGCGATCGAGACGCCGCCGCTGGCGAGCGAGTAGACGACCATGATGTTGCTCGGCGGGATGAGGAGGCCGATCGGGGCGGAGGAGATGTTGACGGCGGCGCTGAACTCGCGGTCGTAGCCCTCGCGTTTCATCATCGGTACCATGGTGCCGCCGATGGCGGCGGCGGCGGCGACGGCCGAGCCGGAGATGGAGCCGAAGAGCATGCTCCCGAGGATATTGACGTAGGCGAGGCCGCCGGGGAGGCGGCCGACGATGACTTTGGCGAGGTCGATCAGGCGGCGCGCGATGCCGCCGCGGTTCATGAGCTGGCCAGAGAGGATGAAGAAGGGGATGGCGAGCAGCGCGAAGCTGTCGAGGCCGGTGGCCATGCGCTGGGCGATGACGGTGGTGGCCGCCGCCGGGTCGAGCGACATGAGGAGCGCGGCGACGGCCGCGGAGCCGATGGCAAACGAGATGGGCACGCCGGCGAAGAGCAGCACGGCGAAAACGAGGGAGAGGGCGATGGCTTCGTTCATGTCAGTTTAGTCCCGAGGATTGCTCGCCGGTCGGGGTCTCGCCGCGCACGGTGTCGAGGAGGGCCATCACGCTGTAGAAAACGATGAACGCGCCGGCGAGCGGCACGGCGAGGTAAACGTAGCCGAGCTTCACTTGCAGCGCGGCGGACTGCTGGCCGAGGGAGAGCTGGATGTAAACGAGGCGACCGCCGCCGGCCACGAGGACGGCGAACGAGAAGAGCAGCACGCAGGTGTGAATGATGAATTCGGAGGTGCGCCGGCGGGTGCCCTGGAGGCGGGCGGTGAGGAGGTCGAGGGCGAGGTGGGATTTTTTGCCGGCGGCATAGGCCGAGCCGAGGAGGCCGACCCAGATCATCATGCAGCGGGCGAGTTCCTCGGTGAAACTGGACGGTTGGCCGAGCACGAAGCGCGTGAAGACTTGCCAGAGGACGTTGAGGACCATCCCGGCCATGAGGACGCAGATGACGGAGCCGAGGAGGCGGTCGAGGGCAAGGCGGAGCGCTTTCATGGTGTCACCTCCGCGATGCGGCGATCGAGCGGGCCGATGACCGGGTCCTGGCGGGCCGTGGCATGCAAGGCGGCGACGCGCGCGGCGAAGAGGGCCTTGTCGGGGCGGATGATTTCGACGCCGGCCTGCACGACGGCGGCGAGGGACTCCGCAGTGGAGGCGGACCAGAGTTTTTGTTGAAAGACGGCGGACTCGTCCGCGGCCTCCTGCATCCACTGCTGCTGCTGTTTGGTGAGACTGTTCCAGAAGTGGGTGCCGATGATCACCACGTCGGGGACGCTCGTGTGCTCGTCGAGCGAGTAGAATTTGCAGACCTCGTAGTGGCGGGCGAGGTGGAAGCTGGGCGGATTGTTTTCCGCGCCATCGACCACGCCCTGCTGGAGCGCGGTGTAGAGTTCGCCGAAGGAGATCGGTGTGGCCGAGGCACCGAAGGCGCGGATTAGCGCAAACGCCATCGGGCTCTCCTGGACGCGGATTTTCATCCCCTTGAGGTCGTCGGGCGAGCGCACGGGGCGCTTCGTGTAGAAGCTGCGGGAGCCGGAGTCGTAGTAGCAGAGGCCGCGCATGAACTTCGACTGGGGCGCGGCGAGGATTTCCTGGCCGATGGGACCAGCGAGCACGGCGGTTTTGTGCGCCTCGTCGCGAAAGAGGTAGGGCAGGCCGAAGACCTTGAACTCCGGGGCGAAGCCCTCGAGCACGCTGGCGGAGACCTTGGTCATCGCGATGCCGCCGAGCTGCACGAGTTCGAGGCACTCGCGTTCGCTGCCGAGCTGCCCGCTCGGGTAAACTTCGACGCGCAGCGTGCCACCGCTCTTGGCGGCGAGGCGCTCCGCGAGGTGGAGCATGCCCTGGTGGACGCTGTGTTTCGCGTCGAGGCCGTGGGCGAGTTTGATGACTTTGACATCGCCCGGCCGGCCGCAGCCGGTGGCGAGGGCGAGCAGCGCGAGCGATAGGCAGGCGAAGAACGCGCGGCGGGTCGGCGGAAGGTGATTCATGCGGGCGGGCAGAAGTGAAGAGGCGGCGGCGCGAAGGGGAAGAATTTTCGAGCCGAACGATGCGCGGAACGTCGGGACGGTGTCGAGCGTGCGCCACGCGGAAAACCGGCCCGCGGCGCATCTCACTTTCTCGCAGCTCCTGAAGTGAGCGCGGCATTTGTTGGTAGTTCCGGCTTTGGCCGGTCCGAAAACCGCCCGGACCGGCTGAAGCCGGAACTAAGAACTCGAACACTGCAATAAACTGAGATGCGCCCACGGGCCCGCGGAAAAAGAGCCCTTCTGTTTTCCTCTGATTTGGATAGCCGAAACGTCTTCCTTCGACTCAGTCTTCCCCACCATGAAACTTTCTACGTTCCGCCCGCTGGTTACCGTCACGCTGGCCCTCGCCCTCGTCGCCGGCCTCGCCGCGCAAGCTCCCGTCGCCCCCAAGCTCGAGTTTCCCGCCGCCAGCCCCACCGCCACGCTGAAGCAACGCGTCGGCGTCACCGACATCGAGATCGTTTACTCGCGCCCGAGCCTCAAGGGCCGCGTCGCCTTCGGCGGGCTCGAGCCGTATGGCGCCGTCTGGCGCACCGGCGCGAACAACGCCACGCGCATCACCTTCGGCACCGAGGTGAAGGTCCAGGGCTCCGCGCTCGCCGCGGGCACTTATGAACTGTTCTCCATCCCGGGCAAAACCGACTGGACCGTGATCTTCCAGAAAGCCGGCAAACAGTGGGGCGCCTACGCCTACAAGCCCGAGAACGACACGCTCCGCGTCCCCACGAAGTCCGTCGCGCTCGCCGCACCCGTCGAGACGCTCACGATCGATCTCAACGACGTGCGCGACAGCTCGGCGACGCTCAACCTCTCGTGGGAAAAAACCCGCGTGCCGGTGAAGATCGACGTCGATATCGTCGCGGCCCTCGTCCCGCAGATCGAGGCCGCGATGGCCGCTCCCGGTGATAAAAAACCCCACGCGCAGGCCGCGATGTTCTACCTCGACAACAACCTCGACCTGAAAAAAGCCGCGGCCTGGATGGATGCCGCGATCGCCGCGCAGCCCGACGCCTTTTACCTCGTTTTCCGCAAGGGCCTGATCCTCGAAAAACTGGGTGACAAAGCCGGTGCCCTCGCCGTCGCGAAAGCCTCGCTGGCCGGCGCCGAAAAGGCCCCGAGCCCGCTCCTCAAGGAGGAATACGTCCGCCGCAATAACGAGCTCATCGCCCGCCTCAAGTGATGCGCGCTGCGACCGACTCGTCCCGCTGCGGCTCGCTCGCATGGAGCCGCGGCGCCCTCGCTGTGGCGCTGGCCGCGGCGGCTGTTTTCACCACCGCGCGCACGACCGCCGGGGAGCCACCGGCTGGCATCGCGATCCAGCAGGATCTCCGCAGCTTCGGGACCTACGCCACGGTGCTCCACGTTGCCGCCCACCCTGACGATGAAAACCGCGGCCTCCTCGCGTATCTCTCGCGTATCCGTGGCTTCCGCACGGGCTATCTGTCGGTCACACGCGGCGACGGGGGACAGAACGAGATCGGCCCCGAGTTTGGTGAAAAGCTCGGCCTCGCCCGCACGCAGGAACTGCTCGCCGGCCGGGCGATTGATGGGGTGCGGCAATTTTTCACGCGCGCCCTCGATTTCGGTTACTCGAAGAGCATCACCGAAACGCTCTCGGTTTGGGATCGTCAGCAAGTCCTCGGCGACGTGGTGCGCGTCATCCGGACTTTCCGCCCCGACGTGATCATCACCCGTTTTTCCCCTCAGGCGCAGGCCGGCAATCACGGTCACCACAACGCGTCCGCGCTGCTCGCGCTCGAGGCCTTCAAGATCTCGGGTGATCCTCAGGCATTTCCGGAGCAGATCGCCGAAGGTCTCACGCCTTGGCAGCCGACCCGGATTCTGCAAAACGGCGGCGGCGGATTCAGCATCGCAGCCGGTGGCACTGATCCGGTGACTCGCGACAGTGTTCAAACGATCGCGGCGCAGACCAGCGCCCAACACAAGACCCAGTTCGGACCGGGCGGCGGCGGCCGGGGTGGTCGCGGCGGCGCGAGTGGGGACGAGCGCACGGAAACATTTTCACTCCTCGCCGGCGCCCCCGCCAAGGCGGATATCATGGAGGGCCTCGACCTCACCTGGGCCCGCGTGCCGGGTGGTGCCGAGCTTGGCCGTCTGGCGGCTGCCGCTCTCGCAAGTTTCAAGCCCGGCGACCCGGCCGCGAGCGTGCCCTCCCTCCTCGCGCTGCGCGCGCAGCTCGCGAAACTCCCTGCTGATTCCCTCGTCGACGACAAGCGCCAGCAACTTGATCGCATCCTCCAAGACTGTCTCGGAATCACCGTTGCAACGACCGCGCCTGCCGCCGAAGTCGTGCCCGGCGAGAAACTCACTCTCGCGGCCAGTGTCGTCGTGCGCTCCAAATTTCCGGTGCGCTGGACCTCGACCCACGTCAGCTACCCAGGTGGGGGCCTTTCAGTCGATGGATTTGAATCTAGCCGCATGTCGACCGAATTGGTCCTCGACCTTCCGGCCAACGTCCCGGTGTCGCATCCGTATTGGCTCCGGGAGGAGGCCACGGCCGGGATGTTTCGCGTCGCTGATCCGAAACTCATCGGCCAGCCGGAAAACTCGCCGCCCTTCATGGTCGATTGCACGTTCGACGTGGGAGACCAAAAACTGGTCGTGAGCAGCGAGCCGCTGGCACCGACGAAGCCGGGCAAGCCCGGCCGCCGTCTCGTCGTGATTTCGCCCATCTCCCTGCGTTTCAGTTCCGGCGTCGCCCTCTTCACCCCCGGCGAGCGAAAGAAAATCGAAGTCGAGGTCACCGCCGCTCGTGCGGGCGAACGCGGCTCACTGCGTCTCGAAACCCCGGCCGGCTGGACCGTTTCCCCCTCGAGTCAGCCCTTCCAGCTCGGCAAGAACGGTGAGCAAACACGCCTCGCGTTTACCGTCACCGCCCCGGAGAAATCGGCGGCCGGCACCGTGCTCGCCGTCGCCGAAGTCGGTGGCGTGAAGTTCAGCCACCAACGCACCGAGATTCGCTATGACCATATTCCGCTGCAAATCCTGCAAGCGCCGGCGCGGCTCAAAGTCGCGGCCTTCGACTACGCGACCCGCGGCAAAAACGTCGGCTACCTGCCCGGTGCCGGCGACGACACCGTTGAGGCGCTCTCACAGCTCGGCTATGGGGTGACCATGCTCACCGGTCTCGGTCTCACCGCCGAAAAACTCCGCGGCCTCGATGCCGTTGTCATTGGCGTGCGCGCCTTCAATGAGCGCTCCGACCTCGCCGCCAATTTCCCCGGGCTCCTCGCCTACGTCGAAGCCGGTGGCACGGTCATCGCGCAATACAACCGGCCCAACGGGCTCAAGGCCCAGCAACTCGGACCCTACGCACTCTCGATTGCGGAGAGTGCCCGGAGTGCGCCCAAATGGCGTGTCACCGAGGAAAATGCCCCCGTACTATTCCTCGCGCCCGACCACGCCGCACTGACGCGTCCGAATCGCCTCGGGCCGGCGGATTTCGTGGGCTGGGTGCAGGAGCGCGGCGCGTATTTCCCGAACAGCTGGGACGAGAAACATTACACACCGGTGCTCACGATGAACGATACCGACGAGCGGCCGTTGACGGGTAGCCTGCTCATTGCGAAACACGGCAAGGGATATTACGTTTACACCGGTCTGGCGTTTTTCCGCCAGCTGCCCGCGGGCGTTCCCGGCGGCTACCGACTTTTCGCCAACCTGCTTGCGCTCGGCCGAGAATGAAACCTCACGACGATCATGCTGAAAAAGTCGGGCGGGCTGCCGTCCGCCCCGCGCCCGCGGAAGGCGGACTGAAGACCGCCCTACCCGAAGCGTCCGACGAGGCTCCCGATGTGCCCGGCTTCCGCACGTGGGGTGGCGTATATTGGTTCGCGTTCGCCTGCTTCCTCGGGGTCGTGGGTGCGCTGACACTTTTCACCCGCGCCTTCGCATGAACGCCATCGACTGGCTCGTGCTCCTCGGGACCATCCTCGGCATCGTGGCCTACGGCACGTGGCGTACGCGGCATACCGATAACCTCAGTACCTATCTGAAGGGCAATAGCACGACGAAGTGGGGCACGATCGGCCTCTCCGTCATGGCGACCCAAGCGAGCACCATCACCTACCTCTCCTTACCCGGCGTCGCCTCCGAAAACGGCATCGCCTTCATCCAGAATTATTTTGGCCTGCCGCTCGCCCTCATCGTCGTGTGTGCCGTCTTTCTCCCGATCTATCGGAAGCTCGGGGTGTATACGGCCTACGAATACCTCGGCCAACGTTTCGACCAAAAGACCCGCCTCCTCGGTGCGGGTCTCTTTGTGCTGCAACGCGGTTTGCAGGCGGGCATCACGATCTACGCGCCCGCCATCATTCTCGCGACCGTCCTCGGTTGGCGGCTCGACGTCACCATCGTCTGCACGGGCCTGCTGGCCATTATTTACACTGTCACCGGTGGCAGCGCGGCGGTCCACCTCACGCAGAAATGGCAAATGGCCGTGATCTTCGGCGGCATGGTCACCGCGTTCGTGGTGTTGCTTACGAAGCTTCCTGCGGACGCGCTCCACATTGCCGGTGCGATGGGCAAGCTCAACGCCGTCGATTTCACGCCCGATCCCAAGCTCCGCTACACGGTGTGGACCGGTATCCTCGGTGGCTTTTTCCTCTCGTTGTCCTACTTCGGCACCGACCAATCCCAGGTGCAGCGCTACATTGGTGGTGCGCGCCTGCGCGAGGGTCGCCTCGGTCTGATGTTCAACGCGGTCCTGAAGATCCCGATGCAGTTCTTCATCGTGATCCTCGGTGCGCTGCTTTTCGTGTTTTACCAGCTCCAGCCCGGCACGCCCGTCCTCTTCAACCAAACCGTGTGGCAACAGCAGATCAACGGTCCGCAAGGCGCCGCGTTCCGTGCCATCGAGGAGAAACACGCCGTGCTGCACGCCGACAAACAGACGAAAATCCGCGCGTGGGTGGCGGCTCACGAGAGCGGCGATGCTCCGGCGGAAGCCGCCGCGCGCGCCGCTCTGACGGCTGCGCAAAAAGCCTCGCTCGCTGTGCGCAACGAAGCGCGCGACACGTTGCAGGCGGCCGACCCCGCAGCCAAGAAGACGAAGGATTCCGACTACGTCTTCATCTCGTTTATCCTGACGCAGCTCCCGCACGGCCTGATCGGACTCCTCCTCGCCGTGATGTTTTCCTCCGCGCTCTCGTCGAAAGCCGGCGAACTCAACGCCCTCGGCACGACCTCGACAATCGACCTTTGGCGTCATTTTCGCCCGCTCGCCGCGCACGACGAGGTGCGCAACGTCCGCGTCGCCAAGTGGCTCACCGCCCTTTGGGGATTTTTCGCCATCGGCTTCGCGCTGTTCGTGAGTTTCGCGGAAAATCTCATCGAAGCACTGAACATCGTCGCCTCGATTTTCTATCCGGCGCTGCTCGGTGTATTCGTCGTGGCGTTCTTCCTAAAACACGTAAAGGGCTCCGCAGTTTTCTGGGCCGCCATCGCTGCGCAGAGTGTGGTCCTGGTGATTTTCTTTTTCGGCAAAGCCTACCCCGCTTGGGAAATCGGCTATCTGTGGCTCAATCCCATCGGCTGTGCGGCGTGTGTGGTGCTCAGTCTTGGCCTGCAGATCATGATCGATGAGGAGCCCAGAAATTTAACCACGGATGAACACGGATAGACACGGATTCGATTCTGCTGGAAGGAATTTGTTTTTCACGAGATCGCGGTGTTCTAGCCGTGCGCATCCGTGTCCATCTGTGGTTAAAAATCATTATCACGCATGAGTGCCGCGCCCGTCCTCTGCTTCGGCCAGCAGCCTTGTGGATTTTTCCCGCGACGCTTTCTCTATGCGAAATTCGTGACCGCGCGGAAACTCCAGGCTAAGCTGGGTGGCGAAATCGTTTTCTTCTGTCACGACAGCGACCACGATCCGCGGGAAACCCAGACTACGCTGCGCCATCGCAAGACGGATGTGCCGCTCGCGATGAACTTCGCGTTTGAGCACAAGCTGCAGCGGAAATTTTCTCCGCTGCACCTCAAGCGCATTCCCGCCGGTTGGCGTGAGAATACCGCCCGCCAACTCGGTGCCTACGTCGCGCCGCCCTTGGTTGAAGCGTTCAAGACGAATCCCGCCACGACTGCGGGGGACTTCTGCCTCGAGATGTATCGCCGCATGGGACTGCTCGAAGGCATTCGGGTCGTGCGTTCGAGCGACCCCGCGGTGCGCATGACGGCGTGCGCTATCACCGAGTGTTTCGTGGATGTACCGCATCAGGGTGAAATCGTCCGCGCGCGGCTGCTCGACGGCGCGTTGAAGCTCCACGAAGGTGGCGATGCCTACACGACGCTTCCGTGGGTGCCGTTTACGAAGGCGCAGGTGAGCCCCACGCGCGATTCGCGCCTCGGCTGGATGCAGTCGGTGATCCACTGCACCCACTACATTGCCGGAATGGGCGAACAGGCTTACTTGAACAAAGCGGATTCACCGGACATTACGTTCGTCCCCCGCGACCCCATTGACCGCTCCGATGAAGCCTACGCCGAAATCTCCTCCCTCTGACAGTCCCCTCCTCCTCGCCTTTGGCGCGCATCCCGACGACCTCGAATTTGGTTGTGGTGGGGTGATCGCCCGCGAGACGCAGGCAGGGCACGCCGCGCACTTTATTGTCTGCTCACGTGGTGAAGCGGGGACGCATGGCACCCCGGCGCAACGCACGGCCGAGGCGAAAAAATCGGCCGCGCTCCTCGGTGCCACGCTTGAGTTCGTCGAACTGGGCGGCGATGCGCACATGGAGTATCGGCTCGCCCATGTGCTGACATTTGCCGCGATCATTCGCCGGGTGCGGCCGCGTATGGTGCTGGCACCGACGATCGTTGAAAACCAACACCCCGACCACGTCGTCGTCGGCCGCATGGTGCGGGACGCCGCGCGTCTCGCCCGCTATGGCGGCGTCGCGGAGGTCATTAAGATCAAGCCGCACGCCATCGAGCAGTTGATGTTTTACGCGGTGACGGTCGAAGCCGAACCCGCCGATCGTTCGGCGATGTTGATGGATGTATCCGACCCCGACGTGATCGCGGCCTGGACGGCGTCGATGGACGCCCACGCCTCGCAGGCGAAGACGCGGCGCTACGTCGGCTTGCACCTTGCGCGCGCCAAGATGCATGGCGTGCGTGGCGGTGCCGGCCACGCGATCCAGCTTTTCCCTAACGACCCGCTCGTGTGCAGTTCGCTCGCGTCGCTCGGTCGCGGGGCGCGGCAATTCTGACATGGCCGCCCACCGCCCGCTGAAGATCGGCATCACCTGCTACCCCTCGGTCGGCGGCAGCGGAATCTTGGCCTCGGCCCTCGGTGTGGAACTTGCGGAGCGCGGCCACGAGGTGCACTTCATCAGTTATGGCCGGCCGTTTCGCCTCCCCGCGAAGGCGCCGCGGTTATTTTTCCATCCGGTCGTGATCAACGACTACGGCCTCTTCAAATACCCCGACTACACGCTGCCGCTCTCCGTGAAGATGGCCGAGGTCAGCCGCGACTACGGGCTCGACGTATTGCACGTCCATTACGCGGTGCCACACGCTACGGCGGCGATCCTCGCGCGCTCGATGCTGCCGGCGGGCAAGAAGCCGCGGGTGGTCACGACCCTCCACGGCACCGACACCACGCTGCTTGGCCGCGACGCTGGTTACGGTCCGGCGATCAGCCATGCGCTCGCGCAGTCCGACGCGGTGACGACGGTTTCGGAATTTTTGCGCCGCGAAACCGAGCGACTGCTGAGTGTGAAGCGTCCAATCGACGTCATCCATAATTTCTTCGACCCGAAGAAACCCACGCGTTCGCGCGCCGTCGTGCGGCGCGAACTTGGGCTCGGCAAAAAGACGATGATCTTGCACGCCTCCAATTTGCGTGCACCCAAACGCATCGATCTGCTGCTGGAGGCAGTCGCGCGGGTGCGTCCGGCCGAGGCATTCAAGCTGGTGATCCTCGCGGGCGGAGATTTCGCGCCATTCGAAGACGACGTGCGGCGGCTGGGTCTGGGTGACCGGATTGTTTTGCGGCAAAACGTGGCGGAGATTGAGGACTACTTTCAGGCGGCCGACGTCGGCTTGTTCACGTCGGAGTCGGAGAGTTTTTGCCTGAGTATTTTGGAAGCGATGAACTTTGGTTGCCCCAGTGTGGCGACCGCCGTGGGTGGCATTCCCGAAGTCGTCGAGACCGGCAAGTCCGGTCTGCTCGTGCCCTTCGGTGACGCGGACGGCCTCGCCCGCGCGCTGGAGTCATTGATCGCCAATCCCGCGCGCCGGCGTGCCATGGGCCAGGCCGCGAAGCAGCGCGCCCGCGCGCTGTTTTCCGCGGCCAAGATCGTGCCGCGCTACGAAGCGCTCTACCGCCGCGTGTGCTCGGTGCGGGGTTGCTGCGAGTGACGACGAGTGCGGATGGGTGGAGCGCGTTGCCCCATTCTGCGGTCCGCATCGATTACGATGCGCGCGAGCTCGGAGTGTAGCCGTGCCGGCACGACAGCGACCGGAAGTCGCTCGCGACGTGCGAAAACGAAAAAGGGCCGGTCAGAGACCGGCCCTGCTGCAAACCAGAATCAGGTTTGCTTGGCTCAGACCTCGTAGGCTGGGAGCACCTTGTCCACCCGTACTTTTTCGAGGCGGGCGAAGACGGGCACGCCGCCATCGTGAGGCAACACGATTTCACCCTGGATCAGGGGCTGGGCGTAGCGGAGGAACTGGAAGTTCATGCTGGTGCCGTCCTCATTGATCCACTCGCGGGGGAGTTTCTTGATCGAGTTGGCCACCTCGCTGAGGGGCGTGAGGCCGGTCTCGCAGGAGTAGGCTTCTTTGTCGCCGCGCAGGAGGGTGACCATCTTGTCGGTCTCACCGGCGATGGCGGCTTCCACGGCGGCTTCGCCGGCCATGAAGGCTTCGTCGGCATCGGTCTTGGAGGCGGAGTGGGCGGCGCAGCGTTGGAGCAGGCCGGGTTTCGCGACGCGGACCTTGGCGCCCGGGACATTGGCGCCGATGATTTCGGCGAGGGCGTCGCCGGCACCACCGAGCTGGGCGTGACCAAAGGCGTCCGTGGCGGCGTTGGCGGCCACGTAGTTGCCGTTCTCATCGACGAGGCCCTCGGCGACGACGATGAGACAGAACTTCTCGCGCTTGAGGATGCGCTTTACGTCTTCGATGCACTTGGCCTGATCGAACGGGATCTCGGGAAGGTAGATGAGGTGGGGCGGATCTTGCGGGTGATCCTTACGCTTGGCGAGGGCGGCTCCAGCGGCGATCCAGCCGGCGCTGCGACCCATGACCTCGATGATGGAGACGAGGTCGCCCTGACCCATGGCCTCGTTGTCGGCGGCGACTTCGCGGACGCTGGTGGCGATGTATTTGATGGCGCTGGCGTAGCCGGGGCAGTGGTCGGTGCCGGGCAGGTCGTTATCGATGGTCTTCGGCACGCCGATCACGCGGAGCTCGTAGCCCTGGGCCTGGGCGAGCTTGGAGATTTTGTCGGCGGTGTCTTGGGAGTCGTTGCCACCGATATAGAAGAAGTAGCGGATGTTGTGGGCCTTGAAGACCTCGAGGACGCGATCGAAGTCGGCCGGTTTCTTGAGTTTAAAACGGCAGGTGCCGAGGGCGGCGCCGGGCGTGTATTTGAGCGCGCGGATTTGCTGTTGAGACTCCGCAGCGAGATCGATCAGGTCCTCTTGGAGGATGCCGAGCACGCCGTTGAGCGTGCCGTAGATCTCTTCGATGCATTCATGGTTCAACGCTTCCGCGATGAGGCCCGCGACGCTGGCGTTGATAACAGAGGTGGGGCCGCCGGACTGGCCTACCAAGACATTTCCTACGAGTTCAGCCATGACAGTTATTGATAAAGGATTAAAGAGAACGTGAGCGGCCAAGAAAGCGTGGCGGCTCGGGGGGATGCAAACTCAAATTTCCCGATGACGGGAACCGGACGGATTTTAGGACCGTGAGGGCCACCGGTGGACGCGGCGTCTTTTAGCGGGAAAAAAATGCGGGCACCGGGGACGTGCCGGCGCACCGCTGGATGGGCTAAGCCGTGGCGATGCCGTTGAGGGCTAAGCGTTGAGTGCTGAGAGATCGCTCATCAGAGCGGAAATGCGCGCGACCACGCGTGGATGCCCCATTCACCGTGGGTAGTGCTCTCTGCTCTCGACGGAGTCTCTGCGGCTTAGAGCAACCGGCCTGGTCGATAGTCCGCCGCGCCCTTGTGTTTGCGGGCGAGTGGTTTCACATCGTCGACGAAGGCATCGACTTGATGAGGTGCGGCGCCGACGAAACGGGCGTTTTCCGAGAGAATGGCGACGAGGGCTTTCTTGCCGAGGCCGAGACGTTTGTCGCCGGCGAGACGGGAGAGCAGATCGGCGTCGCCCCCGGAGCGCAGCGCCTTGGCGGCGGCGAGGGCGTGTTCCTTGATGGCTTCGTGGGTGGTTTCGCGACCGGCGCCACGCTTGACTGCTTCCATGAGAATCGTGGTCGTCGCGAGGAACGGGAGGTTGCGTTCGTTTTCGACGGCGATGGCGGCCGGGAAGGCCTCCATTTGGCGCAGCACGGTGAGGTAAGTTTCTAGCAGGCCGTCGATCGCGAAAAACGCGTCCGGCAGCGCAATCCGCCGCACGACGGAGCAGGATACGTCGCCCTCGTTCCATTGGTGGCCGGCGAGTGCGCCGGTCATCGTCACGTAACCAGAGAGGATCGTGGAAAATCCGCAGATGCGCTCGCAGTTGCGGGCGTTGACCTTGTGCGGCATCGCCGACGACCCGACCTGGCCGGGCTGAAACCCTTCGGTGACCAAGCCTGCGCCCGCCATGAGGCGGAGGGTCGTGGCGAAACTCGCGGCCGCGGCGCCGAGCTGGTGCAGCGCCGTGACGACTTCAAAGTCGAGGCTGCGCGGGTAGACTTGGCCGACTGCGCCGAGCGAGGCGTGGAAACCGAGATGTTTGATCACGCGCGACTCCAGCTGGTCGACCTTGGCGGTGTCGTTGCCGAGCAGAGTGAGCTGATCGAGCTGCGTGCCCACGGCGCCCTTGAGGCCGCGGACGGGGTAACGTTCGAGGAGTTCCTCGATGCGCGCGAAGGCAATCTGCAGCTCTTGACCGAACATCGCGAGGCGTTTGCCGAGCGTGGTGGGCTGGGCCGGGACGTTGTGGGTGCGCCCGGTGATCATCAGGTCGCGGTGCGCCTCGGCCTGGGTGGCGAGCGCGAGGAGCGCGGCGGCGGCCTTAAAGCGGACGAGTTTGAGGGCGCTGAAAATCTGGAGTTGCTCGACGTTTTCCGTGAGGTCGCGGCTGGTGAGTCCGAGGTGGATAAACTGGCGTTTCGCGAGTTCGGAAAATTCTTCGATGCGCGCTTTCACGTCGTGGAGGGTGATGCGTTCGCGTTTCGCGATGGCGACGAGATCGATGGCGGATTTGACGCGCTCGTAGTCCTTGATGGCGTCGGCGGGGATCGGCACGCCCAGATCGCGCTGGGCCTTCATTACAGCGATCCAGAAATCGCGCTCGAGGGCGACGCGGCCGTGCTGCGACCAGATGGCCTTCATGGCGCCCGAGGCGTAGCGTTCGGCGAGGACGTTGGGGATGGCGGCGGAGGCGGAGGATGCGGATTCGTTGGAAGCGTTCACGGGAAAAAGGTTTGAGTAAGCGGTCGCGTGGAGGGTTGGCGACGGGAAAAACGGGCGGCGCGCGGCATGGGTGGGGCAGTGTCAAAGTCGTTCCGCCAATCATTCCTCTTTCTCTTTATCTTTCTCATTCGTCCGGGCTCCGGCTCGGAGAGGCTTGTCGGCCGGAGAGAGAGATTACGAGAAAGAGGAAAGAGAACGATTACTGGGCGCGCGACCGACTTTGACGCCGCCCCAGCGGCATGGGTTGGGGCGGAGTTTTTACCGGCCAAGTAATTCCAATGCGCGTCCGAGATTGAACGAACACCGGTTTTTGGGCGCCTGCTTGCAGGCGATTCAAGATGTGAAAATCGCCCGCAAGCAGGCTCCTACCCTCAAGCCCGGCTAAGCTAATCTTGAACGTAACGTGGAACAAGGTGCGAACACGATCTTGCCCGTTACACGCGGTTAAAGAAGTGGCCCCACGTTTCAACGCCGCTACGCCGCCAGGCAGCGGACGGCCAACTCACGGAGGACTTCTTCCTGCTCGTGGGGGCGCTGGACGATTGCTTCGAAGGCGAAGAGGAAATCCTGCTGGTTGTCGATCAGGCGTCGCAGGTTCGGGAGCTTGGCACCGCTGGCGAGTTTGCCGACATACCACGCGTTTTGGCTGAAGAGATTGTAGGAACTCTTTTCCGTCGCTCCGACGAACTTCGCGGCGTGGCTCGCTTGGGCTTTCGGCATGCCGTCGAGGCCGCGTGGGCCCAGACGGCAATCGCCGGAGTCGATCAGCGCGCGGACTTGGAGTAAGATGCGGTTGCGATTTTGCAGGGCGCTGATGACCGGGCGCGCGTCCCCGCCCGTGAAAAAATGGCGGCGCAGCGCGGCGAGCGTCCACTGCAGATCGCCGCTGAAAAATGCTTCCGCCGCTTCGAAGAAATCGCCCTCGGCGGTGTTGGCGGTGAGCTCAGCGACGTCGATTTCTTCGATGGCCGCGCCTTCTTTGGCGTGGGTGGCGAGCTTTCGGGTTTCCTCGACGAGGAGGCGGGTGTTGGCGCCGACTTTGGCGAGGAGCAATTCAATGGCGCCGAGAGCGAATGTTGCGTCGAGCGAGCGCGCCTCGGCGAGCACGACCCCGGCGAGGGCGGCGGCGGCGTTGTCACCATCGCCACCGGCGAGGGCGTAGTCGGCGTTTTTCTCGCACCACTTGGGAAACGAGCGGCGTTTGTCGATGGGCGCGGCGGTGATCAGGACGGCGGTTTCTTCGGGATTCAGCGACTCGAGGATCTGTTGCAGATCCTCGACGAGTCTGAGGGTGCTCTCAGCGCGGCCGGTGCCGGTGTCGGCCAGAAAATTGATATCCTTGAACCACACGACGCGCTTGCCGCCGAACATCGAGACCGTCTGCACGCTCTCGCGGAAACGATTCACCGCGGCCTCGACTTCGCCGACGTTGCCGGAGAAACCGCTGATGACTTCGCGGGCATACTCGTCGGTGACCTCGGCGGCCAAGGCGTCGAAACGTTCCTTGCCGAGGCGGCCGACGAGAAAATCGTCGGAGCCGCCGACAAAGGTAAATTTTTTCGCGGGCGTCATGGATCGGGGGATTTGGTCGAGAAGCGGCGGCGGGCGCACGAAAAAAATCGCCACGCGCCGGGCCCGGCCCGAAGCTCCGACTCGAATTCGTGATGGTTTCTCCTGAAAACTCCGACCTCTGCGCCGCCGACTCACCCTCGTGGACCCGAGATTTACTGCTCCTGACGCTCGCGTTTGGCGCCCTGTTTTTCTTTCGCTTGGGGAGTTATCCGTTGAGCAATCCCGACGAAGGGCGCTATGCGGAGATCCCGCGCGAGATGGTGGCGAGCGGCGACTATGTGACGCCGCGGCTCAATGGCGTGGTTTATTTCGAGAAGCCGCCGCTGGTGTATTGGACGACGGCGGTGTGCCTGAAACTCTTCGGGCCGAGCGAATGGTCGATGCGGGCGACGCCGGCGTTGTTTGCGCTCGCGGGGGTGTTGCTCACCTATGCGGCGGGGCGACGGTTGCATGGGCGCGAGGCGGGGTTGCTGGCGGCGGTGGTACTCGGGACGTCGATCCTTTGGTTCGCCATCGCGAGGATAATGCTGCTCGACATGGCGGTGTCGGTGTTGATGAGCGCGACGCTGTTTTGTTTTATTCTGGGCGTGCGCGAAGCCCCGGGTGTGCGGCGGCGGTGGTGGTTCTACGGGCTCTACGCGAGTGCGGCGTTGGCCACGCTGACGAAAGGGCTCATCGGGTTTCTCGTCACGGGTGCGGTGATGTTCTTGTGGTTGCTGATTTTCAACCAGTGGAAACGGCTGCGGCCGCTGCATCTGCCGAGTGGAATCGCGCTGTTTCTTTTGATCGTGGCACCGTGGCACCTCTTGGCGGCGCAGGCTAACGAGACGTGGGCGCACCGCTATTTTGTCTACGAACACTGGGAGCGCTTTACTACGCCGGCGGCATCGCGCCCGGGTGCGTGGCATTATTTTATCTGGATTGTGCTCGCGGGGCTGATCCCGTGGACGGGTTTTTTGTGGTCGGCGGTGCGCGCCGCGGTGCGCGGCGGTTGGGCGAAGAAAAATGAAAATGCCGATGCGTGGTTCTTCGTGGTCTGGATCGCGTTCATCTTTTTGTTTTTCTCCAAGTCGCACTCTAAGCTCGCGCCCTACATCGTGCCGATTTTTCCGGCGCTCGCAGTGGTGATCGGCGGTTGGCTGGCACCGGCGTTGCGGGCCGAAGACGGTGCGAAGCGGATGCGGGTCGGGCTCGGCGGGTTTGCCTTTTTCTGCGGCTTGTTGGCGCTCGCGTTGTGTGTGGTGGTGATGCATCCGGCGCTCGTGCGGATGTCCGGCGAGCAGGCGCTCGCGCTGCAGATCCCCGCGTTCACGATGGCGGGGGTGCTGCTGATCGGGGGGATTATCACGCCGTGGTTGGCGAAGGTGCGCGGGGTGCGCGTGGCGGTGACGGGGCTCGTGACGACCATGGCGCTGTTTTTTCTGATCCTGACATTTGCCGCGCCCCATATCGCTAAGCCCGGCACCCGGGCGCTCGCGGAGATGGTCACGGCGCGGGCGAAACCCGGTGACCGCGTGCTGCACTACCACGAGTTTTTCCACGACTTCACGTTTTACGCGCGGCGCGTGGTGGATGTGGTGGCGTTTAAGGGTGAACTCGAACTGGAGGAAGATGCCGTGGCGCGGGCGAGTGGGCGCTTTATGGAAGAGCCGAAATTTCGCGAGCTTTGGGCGGGTAGTGGTCGGGTGTGGGCTGTCGCGCGGAAGAAAGATCTCAAACTCCTCTTCGGCGATACGACGTTCCGTTATCATTTGATCGGGGAAACCCGGGATCACAGCTTGTTGAGCAATCAACCCTAGTATGTCCGCCTTTGCTGCCACTGCCGCCACACCCCACCTGCCGCTCACGCGCCCGACGATCGACGAGGAGACGATCGCGGGCGTCGCCGACGTGCTACGTTCCGGCTGGATTACGTCGGGGCCGAATGTGAAGGCGTTGGAGGCGAAACTTTCCGAGTATTGCAGCGGGCGGCCGGTGCGCGTTTTTAACTCGGGAACCTGCACGATGGAAATCGCGCTGCGCATCGCGGGGGTCGGCCCGGGTCACGAGGTCATCACGACGCCGCTCTCGTGGGTGGCGACGAGCAATGTGATCCTCGAAGTCGGCGCGCGACCGGTGTTCGTCGACATCGATCCGGTGACGCGGAACATCGATGTGAACCGGATCGAGGCGGCGATCACGCCGGCGACGCGGGCGATCATCCCGGTCGATCTCGCGGGTCTGCCGGTGGATCGCGATCCACTCTACGCCATCGCGAAAAAACACCACTTGCGGGTAGTGGAAGACGCCGCGCAGTCCTACGGTACGACATGGAACGGGAAACGTATCGGTGCCATCGGCGACTTGGTGTCGTTCAGTTTTCATCCCAATAAAAACGTCACGACGATCGAAGGCGGCGCGCTCGTCATGAACACCGAAGTCGAAGCCAAGCTGGCCGAACAATACCGATTGCAGGGTGTGGTGCGGTCAGGTTTCGACGGCATGGAGGTCGAGATAGTCGGCGGAAAATTTAACCTCACGGATGTCGCCGCACGGGTGGGGCTCGGGCAGTTGCCGCGCATTGACGAATTCAACGGGAAACGCCGCGAACTCGCCCGCGCTTATTTTGAGTTGTTCGCGCGGCCGGCGGTGCGCGCCTTGGGGTGGGGGCTCCCGGTAGCAGATTTTCAGCAAACGAACTGGCACATGTTTCAAGTCGTGCTACCCGAGGCGCGTCTGACAATCAAGCGGGCGGAGGTGATGGCCAAGCTGCACGCCGCCGGCATCGGCTCGGGCGTGCATTATCCGGCGATCCATCTCTTTGCGGTCTACCGCCGTCTCGGTTGGAAGGACGGAGACTTTCCGTTGGCGGAGGCGATCTGTCGTTCGATTCTGACGCTCCCACTTTTCCCGGCGATGACTCGCGCTGATGCGGAACGGGTGGTCGACACGCTGGCCGAGATTGTGTCGGCTCACTTGCACTCATGATGGGACCGACCAAGCCAAACTATCCCCTGCAAGCAGGCTCCTCCCACAAGCCCTGAGTGGGCTCGGCCAGCGACGCCCCTACGCCTTGTTCCATGAGTGCCACCCCGACCATTCCGCTCTCGATTGTCATCCCGATTTACAATGAGGAGTTGAATCTCCCCACGCTCTTCGCGCGCCTCTATCCGGTGCTCGATGCGCTGGGTCGGCGCTACGAGATCGTCTTCACCAACGACGGTAGCGCGGACCGCTCCTTCGCATTATTGCAGGCACAACATGCGGCACGACCCGACGTGACGCGGGTGATTGATTTTAACAGCAACTACGGTCAGCACATGGCGATCATGGCGGCGTTTGAGCGGGCGCGCGGTGAGGTGATCGTGACCTTGGATGCGGATCTGCAGAATCCGCCCGAGGAAATCCCCAAGCTGCTCGAAAAAATCGGTGCGGGGCACGATTACGTGGGAGGCTTTCGGATCAACCGCCAGGATTCGCTCTTCCGCACCTGCGCTTCGCGCTTGATCAACTTCGTGCGCGAAAAAACCACGAGCATCGAAATGACCGACCAAGGGTGTATGCTCCGCGCCTACAAACGTGAGATCGTTGAGGCCATCGTGAGGAGCGGTGCGATCAACACGTTTATCCCCGCGCTCGCGTACAGCTTCGCGGGCAATCCGGCGGAAGTCGGCGTGAAGCACGAAGAGCGGCACGCGGGTGTGTCGAACTATTCGTTCTACAGCCTGATTCGGCTGAACTTCGATTTGATCACGGGTTTCTCTTTGGCGCCGCTGCAGTATTTCACGATGTTCGCCGGACTGAGTGCGGCCGGAAGTTTCTTGCTCGTGCTGATTCTGGCCTATCGTCGGCTTTTCCTCGGGGCGGAAGCGGAAGGCATCTTCACGTTGTTCGGGATTCTGTTCTTCCTGTTGAGCGTGGCGATGATCGGCATCGGACTGATCGGTGAATACGTCGGCCGCACCTACCAAGTCGTGCGTGCGCGCCAGCGCTACCACGTGCGGGAAACGTTGGAGACGAAGAGCGAGGGTTCCCAGTGAGATCATGAATTATGCCGTCGTTTACACCAAGCAGGCGCAGACCGAGTTGCTTAGGTTTCCCGATAAGATTTAACGGTAACTCGCGACCAAGATTTCGCGTCTGCAGCCCGGCTTTACTGGCGATATCAAAAAACTGCAGGCCACGGACAACGTCTATCGTCTTCGGTCGGGGGATTTCAGGATTCTGTTTGAAGTCGAAGGATCAACCTTTGTTATCCGCACCATCCGTGATCGAAAGGAAGCCCATGAACAAGCCCGCCCTAAAAGAAACCCTCTCGCAGATTCAGCGGCAGCGCGGAGCGCTTGCCAAGGTGCGGGCTGAAGCTGAGGACTTGGAAGACTGCCTCGCCATTTTGGAGGCCCGTGCGAGAGATACTGGCGAACGGCTGCCGATGGCCGCCGTGCATCGCCGGGTCGCGGGGGCGCGGCGTTCCGGTGCGGTTGCCGTGAAGTGAGCGCCAAGCCCCGCATTTTGTTTTTCGGTTATAGCGAAGTCGGCTTTTCGTGTTTGTCACTGCTCTTGGAGCGCGGAGACAATATCGTGGCGCTCATCACCCACGAAGATAATCCCTTCGAGAAGATCTGGTTCAAGACGCCGGCGGTGGCTGCCCGCGAAAAAGGGATTCCCGTTTACACGCCGGAGTCGGTCAACACTCCTGAGTGGCGGGAAAAAATCGCGGCGCTCCGGCCCGATCTGATTCTATCGGTTTACTACCGGCACATGATCGGGACCAAGCTTCTCACCCTCCCACCGCTCGGAGCTTGGAACCTGCACGGTTCGCTCCTGCCAAAATACCGCGGTCGCGCGCCCATCAACTGGGCGGTGCTCCACGGCGAAGCGCGCATGGGCATGACGCTGCACCGCATGGTGAAGTCGGCCGACGCCGGCGCGATCGTCGATCAGGACGGCGCGGACATCGGTCCGCGCGACACTGCGGAGCAGGCGTTTCGCAAAGTGCTTCCCTGCGCGCGTCGCGTGCTCGCTCGGCAGATCGATGCGCTGCTCGCAGGCATGGCGACGGAAACGCCGCAGGACGAGGCTCAGGCGAATTATTTTGGCGGGAGAAAACCTGAGGACGGGCGGATCGTTTGGACGCAGACTTCGCGGCAAATTTTCAATTTGATCCGCGCGGTGACTGATCCGTATCCCGGGGCGTTCGCGGAGATCAGCGGGGCGCGGTTGATGGTATGGTGGGCGGAAATGGATACGCCGGCGACGCACGCGATGGCGGTCCGGCCGGCGGCGGCGGGAGCGGTGTTGTCGCTCGTTCCGCTGGTCGTGGCGACGGGTGATGGAGCGATCGAATTGACGAAGACGGAGTGGCGGGGCGGGACGGCACCGGCGGACTGGCAAGCCGGACAAAGGCTCGCCTAACCGAAACGTTTCCTTCCAAGTTCAGGTTCAAATCATACCTCATGCCTCTTAAAATTCTCATTCTCGGCGTCAACGGTTTTATCGGCAGCTCGCTCACGCGGGCCATTCTCAAACAGAAAGATTGGGAGGTCTACGGCATGGATATCGGCTCCCATAAATTGGAGGACAGCTTGGGCAATCCGCGCTTCAAGTTCGTCGAGGGCGATATCACGATCAACAAGGAGTATATTGAGTATCATGTGAAGAAGTGCGACGCGGTCATCCCGCTCGTTGCGATCGCGAATCCGATCCAATACGTGAAGGATCCGTTGCGCGTTTTCGAACTCGATTTCGAGGCCAACCTCGCGGTCGTCCGCTACTGCGCAAACTACAAGAAACGCATTATCTTTCCGTCGACGTCCGAAGTCTACGGCATGAGCGCGGACGCCAAGCTCGACGAAGCGACGACGAGCCTCGTCTATGGACCGATCGAGCGGCAGCGCTGGATTTATGCGTGCTCGAAGCAGCTGTTGGACCGCGTGATTTATGCCTATGGCGTGCGCGACAACGTAGATTACACGCTGTTCCGTCCCTTCAACTGGATTGGGCCGCAGCTCGACGATGTGATGGAGCCGAAGGAGGGTAGCTCGCGGTTGTTCACGCAGTTTATCTCGAACGTGATTTTCAAGAAGCCGCTGCAGCTCGTGGACGGTGGCAAGCAGAGCCGTTCGTTTACCTTCATCGACGACGGCGTCGACGCGCTGCTGCGCATTATTGAGAACAAAAATGGCTGTGCTTCACGGCAGATTTTCAACATCGGCAATCCGCGCAACGACGTGAGCGTGGCGGAGCTCGCGAAGATGATCATCACGGCGTTCAAGGATTATCCGGACTACGCGGAGCATGTGCAGGCGGCCAAGACGGTGGTCGTGCCGTCGGGAAAATATTTCGGGAAATATTATCAGGATATCCAGAAGCGCGTGCCGTCGATCGCGGCGGCGAAGAAACACCTCGGGTGGACGCCGAAGGTGGGATTGAAGAAGGCGATCAAGCTGACGCTCGATTATCACCTCGCGCACAAGGATTATCAGCTGGAGTGAGCGAGTCGCGAGGTCGGCGCTCGGTTGCGGGCGATTCGGGTCCAAGTGATTTTCCATCGCCCGCCAGCGGGCTCCTACTTCCAAACCCATGCGCCTTGTGCTCAAAGTTGATGTCGATACCGACCGCGGCACGCGCGAGGGTGTGCCGAATCTCGTGGCGGACTGTCGCGAAGCCGGGGCGCCGGCGTGTTTCTTGTTTTCGCTGGGACCGGACCAGACTGGGCGGGCGATCAGCCGCGTGTTTCGGCCCGGTTTTTTCCAGAAAGTTAGTCGTACGAGTGTCGTGCAGATTTATGGGCTGCGCACGCTGCTCAACGGCACCTTGCTGCCGGCGCCGCAGATCGGACGTCGCAACGCGGCGGTGATGCGGAGCGTGCGCGACGCGGGTTACGAGGTCGGCATCCACTGTCACAATCACTACCGCTGGCAGGATTATTTGGAGCGGATGTCACTCGCGGAAGTGCGCGAAGAGCTGGTCGCGGCGCGGGCGGAGTTTTTGCGGATTTTCGGTACGGAAGCGCAGACGGCGGGCGCGCCCGGCTGGCAGAGCAACGCCAAGAGCCGCGAGGTCTACGACGAGGTGACTCTGCTCTATGCGAGCGACACGCGGGGCGGGGCGCCGTTTTTCCCGCGCATCGGCGGGAAGGTTTTCAGGACGTTGGAGATTCCGAGCACGCTGCCGACCTTCGACGAGCTGATGGGGCGGCCGGAATATCCGGATAACAAGCTTGTCGCGCACTATCTTGGCCTGATGAAGGCGGATGCGGCGCGCACGCAGGTGTTTACGTTGCACGCGGAGATCGAGGGCATGGGGCGGAGAGGGTTGTTCCGGGAATTGCTCGGGGCGTGCTCGGTTGAGGGCGTGGAGTTTATCCGGATGGATGACTATGCGCGCGAACTGCTGGCCAACCGGGCGGCGATCCCGGTGCGCGATCAGGTGATGGCGGAGATCGACGGCCGCTCGGGCGTTGTCGCGGTGCAGGCGGCGTGAAGCAGGACGGGTGGCGAGCGGTGGGGAGTTCCGCCTTCAGGCGGGTATCGGGCGAAGCTCGGAACCGCCTAAAAGAGAGACTCCGAACTCGGCGGACGAGAGCGGTGGGATTACTTTTCGATCCGACGGAAGAGCCACACGCCGAGCGAGAGAAAAATCACGTTGGGTAGCCAGAGCAGGACGTCGGGGTGGTATTCGGGGTGGCGGTCGAGCCAGCCGACCATGACGGTGAGGACATAGTAGCCGAGCGCGAGGCCGACGGCCAAGCCGAGGTTGGCGCTCGTTTCGCGGCGTGAAACACGAATGCCGAGGGGGACGCCGATGAGCGCGAAGGCGAGGACAGAGAGCGAGAGCGTATATTTTTCCTGAATTGTCAGGCGGACCTTCATCTCCGCCCGCGCGTGATCCTTTTCTTTGCCCGGCACGATCGGTTCCGCGGCGACCTTGCCGAGTTCAACCTGAAGTTCGTCGAAGGTCATCCACTTCAATTTTTGACCACGGGCGTTGCCGCGATTGTAGAGTCGGTCGAGGGAAAACCGGATCGGCTCGGTTTCACCGACCAACCCCAGGCCCGAATCTTCCTCGGTGAATTTCTCCGGGTTTTTCGCGTAACGTTTTTCCACTACAGCTGAGGACAGTCGTGCGACGATTTCGTTCGTCGTTGGGTCGTAGTCGACCCGACCGGAGGCGGCGCGGACAAACTCGGTGACGCGGCGTTCTCCGTCGAGTTTCCAGATCCAGACGTCGCGCAGAACCGTGCCGTGTTTCTCTCCGACGTAGATGACCATGCGCGGAAAATCGCGGATGAACGTTTTCGGGACGATGGCGGCGAGCGGGTTGGTGCGGATGGCATCGTCGAGTTCCCGGTGGTATTGCACGCGGGCGCGTGGCATGGAATCGAAGTTAATGTAGAGGCCGAGGGCGGTGCCGAGGGTGCCGATGATGAAAACAGGCCGGGCGATGCGAAACAGACCGAGGCCCGAGGCCCGCATGGCGGTGATCTCGCTGTCAGCGGAGAGGCGACCGAGCGTGAGGAGGACGCCGGTGAGCATGCCCATGGGCAAAGCGAACGAGACAACGAAGGGCGCCAGCAAGCCGACGAGTCGTGCAAAGGTGCCGAGCGAGAGTTGGTCGGCGAGGACGTAGCCGAGCAGGTCTTTGACGGCGTTACCCAGAATCATCACGAAGGCGAAGAGGCCGACCGACGCCGCGCAGGTGAACAGCACGCTTTTGAAAATGTGGCGGTCGAGAAGATTCAAGGGAGAGCGAAAGGTGATCGCAGACGGACCGGCGGCGGACAAGGCGGTTCGCCGAAAACTAGAAATCTAGGGAAAGCTGGGGGCTGGAGTCGGCGGCGGCTCGGTCGGCGGAGGCTGGGGCGAGGCAGTCGGGGCCTTCGTGGCGAACGTTACTGACGTAGGTGCTGACGGCGAATTTCGTGACGGCGTCGGCGGGCGGGATGCCGAGGAGCGGGGCGAGCTGGGCGGGTTCGCTGATCGCCGGATCAAGCCAGGCTTCGCAGGTGGCGGCGGTGAGGATGACCGGCATGCGATTGTGGATGGGGCGCATGAGATCGTTGGGTTCGCCGGTGATGAAGGCGCAGGTCTCGCGCGTCGTGCCGTCGGGAGCGTACCACGTGTCCCAGAGGCCGGCAAAGCCGAACGGGTCGTGGTCGTTGAGACGGAAGAGCCACGGTTTTTTCGCGCGGCCGATGGTCTCCCATTCGTAAAAACCGGAGGCGGGAATGACGCAGCGCCGCGTGCGGAGGGCGTCGCGGAAGGAGGGTTTGACGGCGACGGTGTCGGCGCGGGCGTTGACGAGGGGCGGGCCGTCGGCGGATTTCGCCCACGAGGGGACGAGGCCCCACCGCAGAAGCGCGGATTCGTTTTTGGTCGAGAGGCGTGCGCGGCGGACAATGGGAATAGCGGTATTGGGCGCGATATTGTAGCGCGAGGCGTAGTCGGCGGGTACGGCGATCCCGAGGCGCGCGAGGATGTCGCGGTAGTGTTGCTCAAGGAGAACGTAGCGGGTGCACATCGGGGGAAGTTTGCAGGGGAAAGGGAAAGTGAGAGTGAAAGAGAAAGTGAAGGTGAGAGTGAGAGTGAAAGCAGGGCGCTGAGAGCAAAAGCAAATCTCAGACGGGGAGGATACCGCGGGACTCAGAAGAGACTCAACTGCTCGCCGCCGGGGCAGCGGAAGGCGGCGGTGGAGAGCGGGTGGTGCTCTTGGTTCAAGCCGGCACGGCGCGTGGTGGCGCGGAAGAGAGCGCGGATTTGGTCGGCGAAGATGCCTTCGCCTTTCAAGCGCGTGCCCCATTCGCTGACGTTGAGCTGGCCGCCGCGCATTTCGCGGATGCGTTCGAGGATGCGGGCCTTTTTGGTCGGTGCATGGTTGTCGATCCATTGGAGAAACACGTCTTTCACGGCGTGCGGCAGGCGGAGGACGATATAGCCGGCGCGGGTCGCGCCAGCGGCGGCGGCAGCGCCGAGGATGGCGGGCATTTCGTGGTCGGTGAGGCCGGGGAGTATCGGCGCGACCATGACGCCGGTCGGAATGCCGGCGGCGGTGAGTTCGCGGATGGCGCGGAGGCGAGCGGCGGGACGGGAGGCGCGGGGTTCGAGTTTGCCGGCGAGCTCGGTGTCGAGGGTCGTGATGGAAACGTAGACGGCGGTGGCTTGGTGGCGGGCAAGTTCGGCGAGGAGGTCGCGGTCGCGGGTGACGAGGGCGTTTTTGGTGACGATGGAGATGGGCTGGCGAAATTCGACGCAGACCTCGAGGCAGCTGCGGGTGACGCGAAAGTGGCGTTCGGCGGGTTGATAGCAGTCGGTGACACCGCTCATCGCGATGCTTTGCGGCGCCCAGCGCGGAGAAGAAAGTTCGGCGCGGAGAAGTTCGGGCGCGCGAGTTTTCACCATGATCTTCGTTTCGAAATCGAGGCCGCTGCTCCAGCCAAGATACTCGTGGTAGGGGCGGGCGACGCAGTCGGCGCAACCGTGTTCGCAGCCGCGGTAGGGATTGAGACCGACGGTGAACGGGATGTCGGGGCTGTCGTTTTTCGTGAGGAGGGATTCGGTGCCGTCGACGAAGAACTGTGTGCGGGGGTGCGGGCGCGCGGCGTCGGTGCCATCAGGGTCGGAGGAGAGCGAGGCGAGATAGTCGGGGTCGGGCGTGAGGAGGAGCGGCTCGAAACGGTTGGGCGGATTGGTGTGCGCGCCGCGGCCGTGGATGGGGGCGAGGGGATGGGGCGGCGTGGCGGACATGGGTGGACGTTACTGAAAAACGTGGCTGCGCCAGCGTGATTCGCTTTGTTGAGAGGATGTCGCGCAACCAAGCTATCTCCGTCGTCGGGCTGACTCGTCACGATGGTGCCGGGGCTGGAGCGTTGGTCGACGATGCTTTGGCGGTGGAGGAGCCGATGGAAATCCGGGTCGGCGGACGCAGTGTGGCCGTCGTGATGCGCACGCCGGGGCACGATCGGGAATTGGCGGCGGGATTTTTGGTGACGGAAGGGATTTTGCGGAGGAGGGAGGACGTGTTGGATATGGTGTATTGCGCGATGAAGCGGGAGGGCGGTCCCGCCTGTCACGAGGCGGGCCACGGGGAGGCGCGGGAGAATATCCTCGATGTGTTGTTGGCGCCGGGGGTCGCGGTGGACTGGTCGCGGCTCACGCGGAATGTGTTCACTTCGTCGAGCTGCGGGATTTGCAGCAAGGCGAGTATCGAGGCGGTGCGCGGGCAATTTCCGGCGATCACGGAGACGTGGAGACCGATGCGCGCGGTGCTGGCGACGCTGCCCGAACGGTTGCGGGTGGCGCAGGCGGGATTTGCGGCGACAGGCGGGCTACATGCGAGCGGGCTGTTTGCGTCGGGAGGCGAGTTGATCGTGGCGCGGGAGGATGTGGGGCGGCACAACGCGCTCGACAAGGTCGTGGGCCATGAGTTTTTCGCAGAGCGATGGCCGCTCGGCGGGCGCATCTTGCTCGTGAGCGGTCGGGTGAGTTTCGAGATCATGCAAAAGGCGCTGGCGGCGGGAGTGCCCTGGGTGGCGGCGATCTCGGCGCCGACGAGTGCGGCGGTCGAATTTGCCCGGGCGAGCGGGCAGGGGCTGGTGGGCTTTCTGCGGGGTGAACGGATGAATGTTTACGCGGGCACCTTGGCGGAGTGAGGGTGTCGCAGTCGCCTCGAACGAAACGAAACCCAATTTTTTAACCACAGAGTACACGGATGAAACGGATGCACATTCAGCAATTAGGCGGCGGCTTTGGGGGCAGGGCAGCAGGGGCGGCCTGGTGGTCCGCGGTATGGTTTTTCGTGGTGGTGGCGGGCGCGGTGCGGGCGGCGGAAAGCGAGACGATGGCTGACCGGACGTTGAAGAATATTGCGGAGAAACAGCGGGAGATTTTCGCGGCGGCGGAAAAAAGAGGCGACAAGCTCGATCAGGAAGCGTTTCGCACACAGGTGCAGTCGCTCACGCATGAGTATGAGCGGCTGTTGCGGGACAATCCGAAGTTCGCGCACGCGGCGGCGGCGTATGGCGGGCTGCTCGGAAAAGTCGGCCTGCGCAAGGAGGCGGCGGCGATGCTGCTCAAGGCCAACCAACTCGACAGCGACATCCCGTTTGTGAAAAACCAGCTCGGCGGTTACCTCGCGGAAGAGGGCAAGCCGTTGGAAGCGGCGCCGTATTTTCTCGCGGCGATCAAGCTCGCGCCGGACGAACCCATTTACCACTACCAGCTGGCGACGCTCCTCGTGGAGGCGCGCGACGATTTTCTCCGCAGCGGCGAGTGGACGCGGGCGACGCTCGATGAGGCGATGACCCATGGATTCAAACGTGCGGCAGAGTTGGCGCCGGAGCGATTCGAGTTCGGTTACCGGCACGCGGAGTCGTTCTACGATTTGGCGAAACCCGATTGGCCGGCCGCGCTCAAGGCTTGGGCGGCGCTGGAAGAAAAGGCGCCGACGGCCATTGAGCGGCAGACCATGCGGCTCCACGCGGCCAATGTGCTCATGAAACAGGGCAAGCCGGACTACGCGCGGACCTTGCTTGGGACGGTGGACGAGCCCGCGCTGCAGGGGCAGAAGCAAAAGCTCGTTGCCCAGCTCGTGGAAACTGCGAAGAAGTGAGCGCTATGGATTTTGGTATCACACCCGCCGACCTGCGCGCCGGGCTCATTTTCTACCTTTTGCTCTTCAGCTGTCTCGTGCTGAGGGCTTATTCTCAGGCGTGGCTGGCCGACCGTCTCGGCGACCCTACGCCCCGCGACGAGGGCCGCGTGACGCTTTATCCTTTGCCGCACCTCGACTTGTTGGGATCGGTAATCTTGCCGTTGATTTGTATTTTTTTCCTCCAGCCCCGGTTGGGTCAGATCAATTTCTTCCTCGCGTGGACCAATCCGGTGCCGATCAATCCGGCAAATTTTAAGAACCCCCAGCGGCACTATCTTTTCACGCAGCTGGGCGGCTGCGGCATGAGCGTGGTGCTCGCGTTGCTCTCGGCGGTGGTCGGAGGAATTTCTTTTCACTACGACCAGCGGTTCGCGGAAATTTTCGGCACGCTCATCGGCATCAACGCCATGCTCATTGTGCTGGATATGCTGCCGGTTCCGCCGTTGCCCGGGGCGATGCTGCTGCGGCACTGGGGGTTTATGTCCGAAGAACGTTTTTGGCAGGTGGCGCGTTGGAGTGGCCTCGTGTTCATGATCGCGATCAACATTCCTCCGATCCGCACCGCGTTGGGCATTTTGATTGCGCTGGTGGCTTTGCCCTTCGGTTGGCTGTTTGAGGTGATTGCGCGATGAGCGCGGTCCGCGGTGCGCGGCCGGTCACGCTGGGTGACTGGGTGACGTTTGCCGAAAAACTCTATGCGCGTGAAAAGCTGGCGCTCGGCCAGATCGCGACGAATGCGCACGACGAGTCCCTTTATTTGGTGCTCACCGTGCTCAAGCTGCCGCTCGACAGTGAGGCGCGGGTGTTGAAGAAAACACTGACGGCGGCGCAGGCTGCGGCGGTCAAGGAGATCCTGCACCGCCGGGCGATGGAGCGAGTGCCGGCGGCGTATCTCACGCGCGAAGCATGGCTGGGTGGGCAACGATTTTACGTCGACGAACGCGTGATCATCCCGCGTAGCTATTTTGTCGAGATCATCGCGCAGCAGCTCGACGCGTGGCTGCGGGCGCCGGAGAAAGTGCGGCGGGTGGTCGATGTGTGCACGGGGTCGGGATGTCTCGCGATTTTGTTGGCGCAGCATTTTCCGCGGGCGAAAGTGGATGCGTTGGATTTGTCGGCGGACGCACTGGAAGTGGCGAAGATCAATATCGCCGCGCACGGCTTGACGAAGCGGGTGAAGTTGTGGGCGAGCGATGTGTTCGACGGCGTGCCGGAGGTGAAGGGGCGGAAGTATGATGTGATTCTGAGCAATCCGCCCTACGAGCCGAGTGCGCACGTCGACGCGCAGGCGCCGGAGTTCGCGGCTGAGCCGCGGATGGCGCACGACGGCGGGCGCGATGGCTTGGAGATCATTCGGAAGCTCCTGCGGCAAGCGCGCACGCGGCTGACTCACGAAGGGCTCGTGCTGATCGAGGTCGGCGGGCTGTGCGCGGCGATGGACAAGGAGTTTGCCGCGTTGGAGCCCCATTGGCTGCACACGGAAGATGGCGCGGATTGCGTGTGCGTGATCCACGCGGCGCAACTGGCGAAGTGGCGAGGGTGAGGAGCGAGGGAGTTGCGCGGTGAGCTCGCCTTCGCGGGCAGCGATTTATTTCTTTTCGTCGGCCTTGCGCGTGGGCAGGCCGGCGGCGGTCCAGTCCTTAAAGCCGCCGACGCTCGACGCTTTGACGCCCTCCTTGTTCAGCGCGGCGGCCACGGTGCCGGCGCGACCGCCGCTGCGGCAGTAGAGGATCACCTGCTTACCCTGTTGCTTTGCGAGAAATTCTTTCCAGAGCTTTTTGTCGCCGTCGAAATCGCTCTTGGGGAGCAGCGTGGCGGGCGTGGCAACGCCGGTGTCAGCCCATTCGAAAGCTTCGCGACAGTCGACGAGCACGGCCTTGCCCTCGGCGACGAGTTTCGCGGCGTCCTGCGGGGCGATCTTGGGCGCTTCCGCAGCGAAGGAACGGGACACGAGGGCGAGCAACAGCGCGAAGGCGGGAAGGATTTTTTTCATAGGAGGTAGCAAGAGTGGGCGAGTTTGACCCGAGGGCAAGCCGGCGAGGAGCCAGCGGCGGTAGGTAACTCACCGCGTGGGGTTGGCGAGGCCAGAGGCGGCGAAGAGCGTGGGGAGCGTGCGGGACGAGACTGACGGGTTGAGTAGGGAGCGATGAGAGGAGCGCGCGCGGGGTCTTCCGCCACGCCTACCTGCGAGCGGGTGCGCCGCTCAACCGAGCGTAAGGCGAAGTGAGCGAGCCGTGTCGTCATAAATCAAGTACACCGCACTCTGCGGGTTGATGCCTCAGCGAGCCAAGTCGTAGAGGGCGTAGCCCGCGAAGAGGTTCGGAAGCGCACGGCAGGGGGAGTGCCAGTCGCCGGCGAGGTGGGCGCGGCGGGCGATGTGGATTTTCTTCGCGGCGCAAAAATGTTCAAAGTCGGCGATCGTCACCGGATTCGCAGGACGGCTCTCGAACCATTCGGTCGTGTAGACGGGGTTCCGCAATTTTCGTCCGCGCAGGAGCATATCGACGCGGTTTTTCCAGAAGCCGTGGTTCACGAAGCCGACCGTCAGGGCGCGGCCGACGCGGAGTGCTTCGGTGATGACGGCCGTGGGGTCGCCGAGTTCGTGGACGGTGCGGGAGCAGATGACGCGGTCGAAATGTTTGTCGGGAAAGGCCGCCATGAATTCCGTCATGTCGCCTTGATAGGCCGCGAGACCGCGGCGGACACAGGTGGTGATTTTCGCGAGCTCGAGGTCCACTCCGACGGCGGAGACTTTTTTCGTTTGCACGAGGTAGTCGAGGAGTACGCCGGGACCACAGCCGAGGTCGAGGACGCGGGTGTTGGGCTCCACCCAGTCACCGATGATCTCCATGTCGACCGTGCGTTTTTCGACGAGTTTGGTCATGGCAGGGAAAACCGGACGGAGCAGGGCCCCACGGAACTCACGGGAAAAAATGTGGCGGAGATGGAGGGGGAAACGCGAAAGGGACGAAGGCGGACCACTCGCTGGCGCTCGCGGCTACGGGGGACGGCGGGAGGTGTGCGGTCAGATCGCATAGTCGAAGACGTAGGGTTGGTCGCGTTCGATCCAGGCGCGGACGAGGCCGTAGAGTTCCTCGGATTCGAGCAGGAACGAATCGTGGCCGAGATCAGTGGAGAGTTCGGCGTAACTGGCGCGTTTGCCGGCACGCAGGAGCGCGAGAGTGAGCTGGCGATTTTGCTCGGGAGGGAAGAGCCAGTCGCTGGTGAAACCGACGATGAGGGTCTCGGCCTCGACGGCAGCGAAGGCCTGCTCGAGCGTGCCGTGGGCGTGGGCGAGATCGAACTGGTCGAGGGCGCGGGTGATGTAGAGATACGAGTTGGCGTCGAAGCGGTTGATAAAACTCTGGCCCTGGTGGCGCAGGTAGCCCTCGACTTCGAACTGAACGTCGAAGGTGTAGGCGTCGCCGTTGGCGGTGTTTTTTTTGCGGCGGCCAAACTTGCGGTCCATCGACGCATCGGAGACGTAGGTGATGTGGGCCATCATGCGCGCGATCGCGAGGCCGACGCGCGGGCCGGCGTCTTTGGTGTAGTCGCCGCGGTTCCAGGCGGGATCTTGCATGATGGCCTGGCGGCCGACCTCGTTGAAGGCGATGGCTTGGGCGCTCTCGCGGCCCGTGGTGGCCATGCCGAGGACGCGGCGCGTGAAGCGCGGGTAATCGGTTGCGAAGCGTAGGGCTAACATGCCGCCCATTGAGCCGCCGATGACGCCGTGGAGTTCGACGATACCGAGGTGGTCGAGGAGGAGTTTCTGGGCGCGAACCATGTCGCCGATGGTGACGAAGGGAAATAAAATGCCGTAAGGGCGGCCGGTTTCGGGGTTGGACGAGGAAGGGCCGGTGGACCCCTGGCAGCCGCCGAGGACGTTGGCGCAGACGACGAAGAAGCGGCGGGTGTCGACGGCTTTGCCGGGGCCGATGAGGTTGTTCCACCAGCCGGGTTTTTTGTCGGCAGGAGTGTGCCAACCGGCGCAGTGGTGATCGCCGCTGAGGGCATGGCAAATGAGGACGGCGTTGTCGCGGGTGGCGTTCAGCGTGCCGTAGGTTTCGTAGCGGAGCTGGAAACCGGAAATGCTTTGGCCGCTGCGGAAGGAGAACGGTTGCGCGTAGATGAAATCGCGGGGCGATACGAGGCCGACCTCGCCGGGCGCGAGGTGCCGCGGCGTGGTTTCCGCGCCGGGTGCGGATGGCAACGTGTCGATGTCGTCGGTCATCGGGGGGTGAGAACCAACCCGCAGTAGGTCGGCGACGCAAGGGAGCCGCGGGGTTATGACGCGGGGGGGGCGGAGGTAAACCGGTGGTTACCCGAACGGGAACAGGGCGCTCGATGGGGTGAGGAGCTAAGCCGTATCGATGCCGTTGAGAGCGAAGCGTTGAGAGCTGAAAGCGCGATCTCCAGCGCTGAAATGCGCGCGACCACGCGTGGATACCAGATTCACCGTTTGGTTTTGCTCTCAGCTCTTGGCTCTCGACTGAATTTCTACGGCTGAGTGGGCTGCGGGGCGATCACGCCTGCGCGGCGGCGCTGAGCGATTCGTCCATCTCTTCGTTGGAGAACACATGCTGGACATCGTCGAGCTCATCGAGGTCGTCGTGGAGCTGTACGAGGGACCTCGCGAGAGGGAGGTCGGTCACGGGGACGGTCGTCACGGGGATGTAGGCGATTTCGGAGCTGTCGGGCTTGAGCCTTTGTTGCTCGAGAGCGTGGGCGACCTTATCAAAACTGTGGATACCGCAGCGGATTTCGTAGCCCTGCTCGCTGGTGAGGATGTCGTCGGCGCCGGCTGCGAGGGCGATTTCCATGAGGGCGTCTTCTCCGATTTTTCCCTGCGCGACGAGAAATTGGCCGGCGTGCAGAAACTGAAACGACACGGCGCCGGTGCTGGCGAGGTTGCCGTCATGGCGGGCGAAGGCGGCGCGGATATCTTTCGCGGCGCGGGTTTTATTGTCGGTGGTGGCTTGCACGACGAAGGCGACGCCGCCGGGGCCGTAGCCCTCGGAGGTGATTTCTTCGTAGATGACGCCGGGGATTTCGCCGGTGCCCTTCTTGATGGCGCGGTCGACGTTTTCGGCGGGCATGTTGGCTTCGCGGGCCTTGAGCATGAGGGTGCGGAGGCGGGCGTTGCCGTCGGGATCGCCGCCGCCAGATTTGGCGGCGAGGGTGAGATCACGGGAGATGCAAGAGAAGACTTTGCCGCGCCGGGAGTCGGTGACGGCCTTGAGCCGTTTCACCTTGGACCACTTGTTGTGTTTGGCCACCGGACGACGTTGAGAGCTGAGGGTTGAGCGTTGAGCGCCGGAGATCGAACGCGACGAAGGTCCGAGAGGCGGCCCGCCGATGAGCAGCGGTCCTACTTCTTCTTCGGCGTCACGTTTTTCACGGGCTTGCCGCCGGGGCTGACCGTGGCAACGTCGGGGGTGAGGGGTTCGTCTTTCATGCGGTTGATCACGAGCTGTTGGATGATCGTGAAGAGGCCGTTGACGGTGGAGTAGAGGGAGAGGGCGCAGGAGAAGGTGTAGCAGAAGAGCGTGAAGATGATCGGCATGAACTGCATCATCTTGGCTTGGGCGGGGTCCATGGAAGGCGTCGGGGTGAGACGCATTTGGAAGACCATAGTGGCGCCCATGAGCAGGGGCATGATATTGATCGGCAGGCCGAAGACGTGGCCGATCGTGTCGCTGGCGGCGAGGTCGGTAGCCCAGAGGAAGGGCGAGAAGCGCAGCTCGGCCGTGCTCTGGAGCATGGTGAAGAAGCCCATGAAAAACGGGATCGTAATGAGAATGGGGAGACAGCCGCCGACGGGATTTACCTTGTTAGTCTTGAACAGCGCCATGGTGGCTTCCTGCTGCTTGCGAGGGTTGTCTTTGTATTTTTCCCGGACGACCTGGAGTTCGGGTTGGAGTTTCGCCATCCGCTTAGCGGACTTGGAGGCGGCGAGAGTGAAGGGCACAAAGATGATCTTGAGCGTGAGCGTGGTGAGGATGATCGCGATGCCCCAGTTATCAGAGAGGCCGTGGATCCACGTCATCAGCGTGAGGAGGATTTGGCTGAAATATTTAAAGAAGCCGAAGTCCATGACCTTGTCTTGGTCGGCCTTGAAAATCCCAGCTTGGGCGAGCCGCGCGTATTCTTTCGGACCGACGTAAAGGCTGGAGGCGAGTTTCACCTCGGCATTGGGCTCGAGGGCTTTCACGTCGAATTGAGCGTAGCCGGCCACGCCATAGGCGGAGGGATTGTCGTCGGGCAGGTCGGCGAGCAGTTTGACGCGGCGAGTCACCAAGCCGGCGGCGGGTTCGTCGGGCGTGAGGATGGCGGTGAAGAACTGATTCTTGACGGCGGCCCAAGTGAGCAGACCAGGGCTGGTGACGGAGGACTTGGAGTCGTGGGAGCCGATCCCGAAAAAGCCGCTGCTCGATTCAAGTTCGGAGCGTAGAATGAAGTGCTGGCTTTCGGCGCTAGAGTAGCCGGTGGAGAGTTGGAGGCCCGGGTCGTCTTTGCCAGTTGGGGCAGAGGTGCCGAGCGCGAGCGCGATCTTCATGGGCGCGGCGGGCTTGTCGGAGACGTTGCGAATCGTCGTCTCGTGGCGCAGTTGATACGGGTCGGTCTTGTCGCTCTCGTCCGGAGGCAAGGTGTAACGGCGGGTGACTTCGAGGCGGCCGTCGAGGACGGCGCGGTAGACGACTTCCGAGGAAGATTGCGAAACACGTTCGAAGCGGGAGCTGCGGTCGAGGCCAGGAAAGTCGACGAACGCGAGCATGGGGTCGGCGTGCAGCTCGTTAAAAATGAAGGGAGTGGAGCCGTCCAGCTCGGCGGGGTAGATCAGGCGGTCCTTCGCGTCGCGTTTTTTCAGGGCCACGTCGCGGATGGCGCCACCGGAATCGGTGAAGTGCACTTCAATGTAGCTGTTGCTCAACGTGGTGACCTTGGCGGTGGAGGAGTCGGCGCGCGCGGCGGCGAACGCGGGGTTGACCGCCGATGCAGGGGCCGACGTGGGCGCGGTGTTGGCCGCAGACGCGTTGGCGTCGCCGGTGGCTGTGCCGGCTGGGGCGCTGGCGGCGGGCGCCGGGCGCGGTGGGGGCGGAGGAGCGGATTGCTGCATCCAAAACATGAAGGCGATGGCGGCGGCGATGAGGGCCACGCCGATGACGGTATTCTTTTTGTCCATTACGAGAAAGTGGTGAAGGAGGGCGGCGCGTGAGGCGCGGTGCAGGCGAGAGGGAGGAATGGAGAGATCGAGAGACGGAGAGAGGCGGAGCGTCAGCGTGGTCAGCTTAGGCCGTGATGCGGGTGCAACGGGGAGTGCGCCGGGGTGGCACCGGATCGTGGCCGCCGGGGTGCAACGGGGTGCACTTGAGTAGGCGGACGACGGTGAGCGCGGCGCCGATGAGTGCACCGCGTTCGCGCACGGCATCGGCGGCGTAGTGGGAGCAGGTCGGGGAAAACCGACAGCCGAAGGACGGACCAAACAGCACGGGCAACGCGGGCGAGAGAATGCGTTGGTAAAGTGTGATCAGCAGGAGCAGCGCGTGCTCGGGGAGGCGCACGCAGACACGAAAAAGGGAAAAAATGCGCGCGCTCATGCGGCGGGCGGGGCGGGCGGGCGGGGCGGGGGGATTTGGGCGCAGGCGTCGGAGAATTTTTTCGCGAGCTCAGGGATTGGCAGGTGTTGGGTTGCCGCGCGGGCGATGAGCATCAGGTCACAACCCGACGGCACGAGGTGTTGGTGCTGGCGAAACGTCTCTCGGAGGCGTCGTTTGGCGCGGTTGCGGCGGACGGCGTTGCCGACGGCAGCGGTTGAAGCGATGACACAGACGCGCGGCAAGTCCGGAGCGACCGTGAGGTCAGGCGCAATGTCGCGGTGCTTCCACCACACGGTGAACGCGCGGCAATCGACACGGCGACCCTGTTCGCGGACGACGCGGATGTCGCTCTGGCGGCGCAGGTGCTGCTCAGGGCGGAAACGCATGAGGGCGTGGCTCGGCGAGCGCGCGTCACTGGGGCCCACTCGCTGGGGCGGGTGGCGACGGACGAAAGCCGGCTGGGCTTAGACGACCGTCAGGCGCTTGCGACCTTTGAGGCGTCGGGCGCGGATGACTTTGCGTCCGCCGGGAGTGGCCATGCGGGCGCGATAACCGATCTTGCGGGCGCGTTTCTTACGGTGTGGGCGGAATGTTGGTTGCATGGCTTTTGTACAAAAAGAGAGCGGAAACTGTCGGACGCGGCAGGGGGTGTCAAGGGCGGCGTTTGTTTGGTCGCTTTTTTGATCGTTTCCACGGGGTGTCAAAGTCATCGGAGGGGAGCTTTGGCGCTGGTGAGGTGTCGACGGCAAGCGACTGAGGCGGAGCGGGGCCACGGCGGAGCACGGGGCGAAGGACGCCATCAAAGGTGCTCGGAGCAACGCGCGGAGCGATTTTGGCGCGGTGCGGCGCACGTGGACAAAGCGCCGTCACGAACGGCGCGGGGCAGCTCCCATGAAACAGCTGCTTTTTGAAGAGGCTACATGGGATGAAAAAGAGGAGTGGGTTTATGCGTGACGAGAGTGATCCAATCCGCGACGGCCCGAAGGGTGAACAAGGTTGAGTAAACTCCCATACGGGGTCGGCACGACTGCCTAAATTAGTGTCCATTTTTTCGAGGTAAGCCCAGTTCCGGCTGACCGAGGTGGGGTGGGCTGGGGGCGCGGAGGGAAGCGTGAGGTGCAGGGATAAGTCTTCCTATCGAAGAGCGGCCGATGCACGTGGCGACCGGTATTTTTTCGGACGGTCATCTTTTGGCCGAAGTGGGGACGGTCTCACTTAGACCGGACTCTCCGTGCCCGGGGGGAATTCGCACGGATGTCGTCGGGCGGGATGCACCGAAAGTGCGCCGCCAAGCGACGGGAAACGGACGACGGGGAGCGAGATTAGGAGCGGCACGCCCGCCGCCCGACGGACGACGGACGCGGGAGATCAGAAACGACACGCCGACGAGCGGCAGCCCTACCCAAAAAATTCACCCCCCGAGGTGAGGGGGGCGCACCGGCCCGGTCTCACGCGTTTTTCTTGTCCGGCAGAGCGCGGGTCGAAACTTCGGTTTTCAGTTTCGCAACGAACGCGTCGAGCGAGATCACGCCCTCGTCGCCCCGAGCGCGACTGCGGACGGACACACTTTGCGTCTCAGCTTCCCTATAGCCCATGACGAGTGTGTAGGGGACCTTGTCGAGTTCGGCGCGGCGGATCTTGCCGCCGAGTTTGTCGGAGTGTTCGTCGATGGTGGCGCGGAAACCCTCGGCCTTGAGGCGAGTGAGAAACGCGCGCGCGTAGTCGTTGAGATTGTCGCTGATGGGGACGAGGCGCACCTGTTCGGGCGCGAGCCAGGCGGGGAAGTCGCCACCGAAGTGCTCGATCAGGACGCCGCAGAAACGCTCCATCGAGCCGAAGGGCGCGCGGTGGATCATGACGGGGCGGTGCTTGGCGTTGTCGGCGCCAATATAGCTGAGGTCGAAGCGCACCGGGAGTACATAGTCCACCTGCACGGTGCCGAGCTGCCATTCGCGGCCGATCACGTCCTTGATGACGAAGTCGATCTTGGGTCCGTAGAACGCGGCCTCGCCGGGCTCCTCAGTGAACGGCACGCAGAGGGATTTTGCGGCTTCGCGGCAGGCGGCTTCGGCTTTGTCCCATTGTTCGGGGTTGCCGGCAAATTTCTTGCCGTCGGGATCGCGGAGGCCGACGCGCACGCGATAATCGGTCATGCCGAGGGTGGTGAGAACGACCTTGACGAGGGCGAGACAGCCGAGGACTTCGGCGGCGACCTGTTCCTCGGTGCAGAAGAGATGGGCGTCGTCTTGGGTGAAGCCGCGGACGCGGGTCATGCCGTTGAGCTCGCCGGATTGCTCCCAGCGATAAACCGTGCCGAACTCGGCGAGGCGTACGGGGAGGTCTCTGTAACTGTGCGGCTGGGACGCGAAAATTTTGATGTGATGCGGGCAGTTCATCGGTTTCAGCATGAAACCGTTGAGGAGCTTGTCGTCGGGCAGCACACGGTCGGGTGAGATGGTTTCCTTGCCGGTCCGAGCATTGATCTGCGCGGCTAGTTGGGCGGACACGCCATCAAGGCGCGCAAAGGCTTCGGCGCAGGAGCAGCCTTCACTGAGGGCTTTCGCGAGCGACTCGTTTTCGAAAACCGGCGGGAACTGCGACTCCTTGTAAAAAGGGAAGTGGCCGGAAGTTTTGTAGAGTTCGAGCTTACCGATGTGCGGCGTGAAGACCTGCGAGTAGCCCTGCTTGCGGAGCTCGCCACCGATGAAATCCTGCAGCTCCTGGCGGATGATGGAGCCATTGGGCGTCCAGAGGATGAGGCCCTGGCCGACGTCTTCGTCGATGTGAAAAAGTTTTAGTTCCTTGCCGAGTTTGCGGTGGTCGCGGGCCTTGGCCTGCTCGGTGCGCTCGAGATGTTGGGCGAGTTCGTCCTTCGTCGGAAACGCCGTGCCGTAGATGCGTTGGAGCTGCTTGTTCTTCTCATCGCCACGGTGATACGCGCCGGCGATGGAAAGGAGTTTGAAGGCTTTTAGCTTGGACGAGTAGCGCACGTGCGTGCCGGCGCAGAGATCCAAGAACTCGCCGTTTTGGTAAAACGAAATCTTCTCCCCCTCGGGGATGTCGGCGAGACGGCCGAGTTTGTAGCGCTCTTGGCCGCGCGACTTGATGATCTCGACGGCTTCCTCGCGGGAGACTTCTTTGCGGTCGAAGCGCTGGTTTTCATCGGCGACCTTCTTCATCTCGGCCTCGAGTTTTACGAGGTCATCGGCGGTGAGTTTGTGGTCGAGATCGATGTCGTAGTAGAACCCGGCGTCCGTGGGCGGACCGATGTCGAGCTTGGCATCAGGGAAGATGCGGAGAATGGCGGTCGCGAGGATGTGCGAGGCCGAGTGGCGGAGTTCTTCGAGAGGAGACATGACGTGGGACATAGCGGGAAGGGGAGGAAAAGTTGAGAGCTGAGAGTTGAGCGCAGACAATCCAGGAGCGAAAGGCAGATCAGGCTTTTTTGTGAGGTTCCAGTTTGTAATCGGTTTTGCTGTCGAGCATCGACCAGCCGGCGGCGGTGAGTTCCTTGCGCAGGGCGTCGGCAGTGGCGAAGTCCTTGGCTTGTTTCGCGGCCCAGCGTGTGGTGGCGAGGGCGGTGATGGCGGCGGGAACTTGGGCTTTCGGCGCGGTGGGAGCGGTGAGGTCGAAACCGAGCGCGAACATCGCTCGATCAAACAGCGCCGCATTTACATCGCTGGGTTTGCGATGATTTATCGCCGTGAACAGTGCGCCCAACGCGGCGGGCGTGTTGAGGTCGTCGTGGAGTGCTGCGACGACAGAAGCGTAGACATTCACCAACCCGGTTGAGTCAGCCATGGCGGCGCGAAACGTGCGAAGGGTGGACAGCGCGCTCTCCGCCGCGCGCAGCGAATCGAGCATAAAGTTGAGCTGCTTGCGTGGGTGCCCCATGAGCAACGCATAGCGGACGGCCATCGGTGAGTAGCCCTTTTCGACGAGGTCGGTGAGCGTGTAGTAGTTCCCCTTGCTCTTGCTCATTGTGGTGCCCTCAACGAGGAGGTGCTCGCTGTGATACCAGTGGTGCGCGAAGGTCGTGCCGTTGCAGCATTCGCTCTGGGCGATCTCGTTTTCGTGGTGCGGGAAGAGCAGGTCCACACCGCCGGAGTGGAGGTCGATAGTGTCGCCAAGGAGCGACTTGCTCATCGCACTACACTCGATGTGCCAGCCGGGGCGGCCTGCACTCGCGCCGCGCGGGCCGGGCCATTTCACGTCGCCGTCTTCCTCGGGCTTGTAGGCTTTCCAGAGCGCAAAGTCCGACACGGAGTCTTTGTGGTCGGCGTCGGCGACGATGTTGGTGATCTTGAGCTCGCGCTCTTTGATGCGAGACAGGGCTCCGTAGCCGGGGAACGACTCGAGTTTGAAGTAGACGGAGCCGTCGGCGGCGCGGTAGGCGTTACCTTTTTCCATCAACACCTCGATCATGTTCACCTGTTCCTTGATGTAGCTGGTGGCGGTGGGTTCGGCGTGGGGGCGCTGGCAATTGAGCGCGTCGCAGTCGGCGTGGAATTTGTCGGTCCACTTTTTGGTGATCTCGGCAAGCGGCCGTTTTTCATTTTGGGTCTGGCCGATGGTGCGGTCGTCGACGTCGGTGAGGTTGCGGACGTGCTTCACTTTATCGGCGCCGAATTCGAGTTCGAGGAGGCGACGAAGTACGTCGTTGACGACGAAAGTGCGGAAGTTGCCGATGTGGGCGGGGGCGTAGACCGTCGGGCCGCAGTTGTAGAAACGGAAGACGCCGTCGGGGTGAGCCGGGGTGAGCAGCTTAAGGGTGCGCTCTAGAGAATCGAAAAGATGAATAGGCATGAACTAGATTTGAAACCGCTAATCCTCGCTAATTGGCACGAAGAAAGAAAGGGCTGGCTACATTTTTTTGAAGATTAGCGTGAATTAGCGGGGATTAGCGGTTAATTCCATGCCTTCCTTCCACGCACCATGCCCGACCCCTTCAAGCTCGAGTTGTCTCATCGTCCGCGGCGACTGCGTCGCACGGCCAGTTTGCGCGCGATGGTCGAGGAAACTGTGCTGCGCCCGGCGGATTTTATCGCGCCGCTGTTCGTGGTGGACGGCAAAGGACCGCCCGAGGCGATCGCGTCGATGCCGGGGGTGTTTCGGCTGAATATCAAGGACCTCGTGAAAGAGTGTCGCGCGCTCGCGAAACTCGGGGTGCCGGCGGTGGCACTGTTTCCGAAACTCGATGCGAGTTTGAAGGACGATGAGGGCACGGAGGCGCTGAACGAGGAAACGCTCGTGCTGCGAGCGGTCCGGGCGGTGAAGAAGGCGTTGCCGCAGATGACGGTGATCACGGATGTCGCCCTCGATCCTTACACGAGCCACGGGCATGACGGCGTGCTCACTGCGGCTCGCGATGACGTCGCGAACGATCGGACCGTCGGCATTTTGGCGAAAATGGCGGTGCTGCAAGCGCAGGCTGGCGTGGATTTGGTGGCACCGAGCGACATGATGGACGGGCGGGTGGGGGCGATTCGCCGGGCGCTGGATGCGGCGGACTTCACGGGCGTGGGCATTATGGCGTATTCGGTGAAGTTTGCCTCGGCGTACTACGGTCCGTTTCGCGATGCGGTCGGCAGCGCGAAGGCGGCGGGCACAAATTTACTGAGCAAGGCGACCTATCAGATGAATCCGGCGAACCGCCGCGAGGCTTTGGTCGAGGCCGCGCTCGATGTGGCCGAAGGTGCGGACATCATTATGGTGAAACCGGCGGGACCCTATCTCGACATCATCCGCGACGTGCGTAACGCGACCCAGAAGCCGATCGCGGCGTATCAGGTTTCCGGAGAATACGCGCAGCTGCACGCGGCGGCAAAAATGGGGTGGTTGGATCTGCCGCGCACGCGCCACGAGTCGTTGCTCGCGATCAAGCGCGCGGGAGCGGATATGATTTTGACGTATTTCGCGAAGGCGATGGCGGCGGAACTGCGCTAATTGGCACGGGCTTTCCGGCCCCGCTGATGACCATCGCCTTCTCCGGAGGATGCAGATTCAGCGAGACAATATCGGCTGCTCTTGCTCCGAACGCTTGGTCGGTGCTCACCACGACGAGCAGTGGCGTTGCCTGTCCGGGGAATCGGCATGGCCAGCAGGCTTGCCTGATCGAGACGACTCGGGAGACGCGCAGAAGCTGACCGCGAGCAAGGGGACACTCAGTCAGGAATCAGTCAGGGGGATTTCGGAGACGTCTTGTTGTAGAAATACACAACCCGCTAAGCCCTTCGGCAGAGCGGGTTAAGGATGGTGGCCAGACTCGGAATCGAACCGAGGACACGAGGATTTTCAGTCCTCTGCTCTACCAACTGAGCTATCTGGCCCCAAGCGGAAGCGCGAACAAACGCGGAGGTATCCGGCGCGTCAACGGGAATTTCCGGTTGAATGTGCGCCTGAGTGAGCAGCGAGGGAAACCGAGCTACCTGCTCACGTGACAGGCGCGAAGCTCTGCGCAGCGGCGCGGTTTCCGCAGAGTTTCAATGAAGCAAAATCCACGACCGCGAAGCCCTGGGTTGGTTATTCCACTACGCTTCCAATACTAGACTGAGTTGCCTGGAGGTAGGAGCCTGCTTGCAGGCGATTCAGGACGTGGTCCGTCGGTGAAAGTTAAAATCGCCTGCAAGCAGGCTCCGACAAAAAAGCGGTGTTCGTCTCATGTTGAACGCGGATTGGAATTAGCGTGGTTATGATGGCACTGGCACGAAGACGGCGCAGACCGGTTGCGGGACTGCGAGGAGGGGGCCGGTCGGGGTGAGACGGCCGGATTTTGGGTCGATGCGGAAAACGGCGACCGTGTTGCTGTCTTGATTCTCCGCGAGGAGCCAGGTGCCGGTGGGGTCGAGGGCGAAGTGGCGCGGGGTTTTGCCGAGGGTGGAGTGATGGTCAATCAGCGTGAGTTTCCCCGAGGTCGCGTCGACGGCATAGGCGACGATGGTGTTGTGGCCGCGGTTGGAGCCGTAGAGGAATTTGCCACTGGGGTGGATTTGGACCTCGGCGGTGCTGGTGCCTTTCGCGACGGATTCGCCGGGCGGTAGCGTCGAGATGGTTTGGAAATCGGTGAGGGTGCCGAGCGCGGCATCGTAGCGGCAGGCGGTCATCGTGCAGAGCATTTCGCTGATGACGTAGGCGAATTTTCCAGTCGGGTGAAACGCGAGGTGGCGCGGGCCCGAGCCAGGTGGGAGCGAGGCGGACGCGGGGGTGTGCGCGGAGAGTTTTGCGGTGGCGGGGTCGAGGGCATAGAGGAGGACGCGGTCGAGGCCGAGGTCGGGGACGAGGGCGAAGCGGTTGTCGGGGGAGACGACGATCTGGTGGGCGTGCGGGGCGGCTTGGCGGGGGAGATTTACACTGGAGCCGGTGTGTTGGCTGACGGACCCGAGGGCACCGAGGCGGCCGTCAGGTTGTAGGGCGATTCCGGAGACGCCACCACCACCGTAGTTGGCCACCAGCAGCGTACGGCCGGTGGCATCGATGGAGAGGTGGCACGCGCCGGAACTCCCGTGAGTTTGTTGGTTGACGAGGGTGAGGGCGCCGGTGGCGGCGTTGAGGGCGTAGGCGCTCAGGCCGGTGCCGGGGGTGCGGGTGGAGTCGACGCTTTCGTCCAGGGCGTAGAGAAATTTTCCGTTCGGGTGGAGCGCGAGAAAGGCCGGGTCTTTAGTTTCGGCGGCGAGTTCGGCGGGCGAGAGGCGTCCGGTGGCGACGTCGAGGCAGGAGCGGTAGATGCCTTTGCTCGGGGCTTTGGTGTAGGTGCCGAAGTAGACGAAAAATTCTTTTTCGGCAGCGAGGCTGCTGTTAGCAAACGCGAGAGCGGCTAGGCTGGAGGTGAGCGTGCGAGGAAAGCGGAGGGACATGGGAGGGATCGGATTGGGGGAAGCGGGGGCGGGGGAGGGGAAGGGTGGGTGAAATCTCGTCGGTAATAAATGACGGACCTACTCACCAAGTGAGTTCGAGGATACGGCCGGGGTTCAGCGGGCGGCTGCCGTGTTTACCGACGGGGCGGGTGTATTCGATGATGTAGAGTTTTTTGCCGGCTTGGAGGAAATCGATGGGGCGGGCGAGGGGAGCGAAGAACGTATTCACCCGGGCTTCGTAGACGCCGGCCGGATTGCGCTGCAGCTCGACGGCGAGGATGTCGTAGCCGTAGCTGTCGTCTTTGAGGAAATTACCGAAACGGCCGATCAAGAATTTGCCACGGAGGTTGGCGGGCCACTCGGGGCCGCAGAACACCATGCCGGCGGGGGATGAATGCGCGTCAAATGTGGCGATCGGTTTTTCGGGCGAGCCGCCGGCGGCGGGTCCGAAGTTGCGGATGGCCGGTGTGACGACGAGCCCGGCCGGAACGTCGGGAGTGTAAGGGTAGGGTTTTTCGGAGGCGGGGGCGTCGGCGTATTGGTAGGGGAACCCGTAGTGTTTGCCGCGTTCGACGAAGTCCAGCTCCTCGGGGTAGTGGGCGTCGGGGCCGTTGCTGACGCTGAAGAGTTCTTGCCGGTCGTTCCAGGCGAAGCTCCAAGCGTTGCGGATGCCGCGGGCGAATACTTCGATCTTGGGCACGTCGATCGTTGGGTCGATGCGCCAGATGGCGGCGGTGTAGTCGGTCTCGCCGCCTTTCCAGTAGACGGTGTCGTTTTTGAAAATGCCGCCATCCACTTCACCGCCGTCGGTGCGGGCACCGCTACTGACGTAAATCATCCCGTCCGGGCCCTCGGCAATGTGACAGACCCCGTGGTTGTAATAGCTGAAGCCCCACGGATAGCTGGTGCGGAGCCAGGCGGACATTTTCTGCGGGACGCCGGTCGAATCGAGTGGCTCAGAGCGGAAAATGACGACGCGGTTTACGTGGTGCGGCTGCTCGGAGATACGCTGATTGGTAACGAGGTAGAGGCGTTTCTTCGAATCGATCGTCATGCCGAGAACGCTGAGGTTGCCGGCCGCCAGTTCGGCGTAGTCTTTAGCGGCGAGGACGCGGGCGAGGTTTCCGGTGGCGGGTTCGAGGCGGTAAAGATCGCCGCTATTGTTGAGCACGAGGATCCAATCCATGCCGGGCACCGTCGCGAGTTTCAACCCGTGGACGGGGAGGCGGACGACCTCCCGGAGTTGATAGCCTGCGGGCGCATTCGGCAGGGGCGCGAAGGGATCGTTCTGCGCTGAATCGGTGGCAGCGAGAACGGTGCGGACCTTTTTGACTTCGGCCGCGGTGACGGGTTCGCCGTGATTGCCCCAAGCATTGCGAGCGTAGGTCAGGACGTCGGCGATCTGCTGGTCCTCCATGGCGGCGGGCGCGGGCATCACGCCTTGGTATTCGGTGCCGTTAACGACGAGGGGGCCGCTGATGCCTTGGATCGCGATGCGAATACTGCGTTCTTTGTCAGCCATCAAAAAATCGGACTTAGCGAGGGGAGGAAAAATACCCTTGATGCCCTCGCCATTGGCCTGATGGCACGCGGCGCAGTTGACGAGAAAGAGTGCCGCGCCAGCGCCAGCGGGTGCCGCGACAGCGCCAGCGGGAGGTGCGGCGGAGACGGCGAGTGGGACTGACAGCGAGGCCGAGAGGGCGAAGCCAAGAGCGAGCGTGCGGGGTAGCATGCGTGCGTGGGTAGGGGAGCGACGGGGTGGGTCAAATCATTACGCGAGATGAGCCTCGTAATACGGAAGCCCTCCCGCTACTTGACTGGAGATGCCCCAAGACCCCAACGCTTATTTCGACCAAGCCGTCCTTGACCAAATTGAACATAGCCCGATCGGGGCCGTGCCGTTTACGCCGACCTATCAGGACGCGCTGAAGCGCCTCTACGCCTCGCATCAGGCCTACGCTCACGCCGACCACAAGAACGGCCACGTCACCGCGCGGTCACTCGCCAAGCTGCCGCATTTTCAGGCAAGGAATCTTGAGGAGCTCATCGCGGGACGGATCGGGGCCGACGCGCTGGAAACCAACGGGAGCATTTATGACCGCTACGTGCAGTCACTGCCCGCAGCCGTGCGGGTGCGGGCGGAAGGCTTCCGGAAAGCGGTGGCGGGCAAAGTCGCGCATCACCGCACGAAGCATGTCGGTGACGATAAAGTCAGCGTTGCGCACGATCCGATCCACACGCTGTTTCTCGTGCCGGGGACCGGGCCCCATCCCGGTTTGCCGGGTAATTATCTGCATGGAGCGGCGGTCCAACTGCGCGCGAGCGCGGACAGCCCGTGGTCCGTGCACCTGCGTGATTCCGACGATGGTGACGCGTTATTTGAGTCAGTGACCATGGCCGAGTGTTTGGCGAAGTTGGTCGAGGTGCTGGAGAGCGCGCCCTTCAACATGAACGAGCTCGAGGCTTTGGGGTTCACGCTCAAGTGAGGGGTCTCGCGCGCCAAGCCGGGTGAACGTATGACGCTCGCCGAACTTGGGTGGACCGACACCCTCGCCAACGCCTTTGTGGCTCTCGGGCTCGCGGGGCTCGAGCCCGCGCGCGTGGTGTGCGAACTCCGGAGGAATTTTTATGCCGTCCACACGGCCTCGGGCGAGGTGCTGGGCGAGTGTGGCGGGGGCTTTTTCCATGTGGCGCGAACCCCGGATCAATTTCCGGCGGTTGGAGATTGGGTGGCCGTGAAGCGGCGCGAGGGCGAGCAACGGGCCGATATTCACGCGGTGCTGCCGCGGCGGACAAAGTTTTCGCGCCGAGCTTCGGGCTCCGAGGAGATCGAGCAAATTGTCGCGGCGAACATCGACACCGTCTTCCTCGTCAGTGGGCTGGACCGGAATTTTAATCCCAAACGTATCCAACGATTTTTGGTTGCGGCGCACGACAGCGGTGCCGCGCCGGTGATCATTCTGAACAAGTCCGATGTGTGCGACGACGCGGACGCCGTGAAGCGCGAAGTCGAAGTGCTGGCCCCGGGCGTGCCAGTCCTCACCACGAGCACGACGACGCGGAAGGGATTGAAGGCGCTCGCCGTGACGTTTGCGAAGCCGGGGCACACGGTGGCGTTTATCGGTTCATCCGGCGTCGGGAAATCCAGTCTCATCAACGCGCTCGCCCGCGATCCGGATGCGCTGCCGACTGGCGAAGTGCGGGAGAAAGACAGCAAAGGGCGTCACACGACCACTCGGCGTGAACTCATGCAGACGCCATCCGGTGCGCTCGTGATCGACACGCCGGGGATGCGCGAACTGCAACTTTGGGGCGTGGAAGAAGGGATCGAGGAAGCGTTCGCGGACATCAAGGCGCTCGCCCTGACCTGTCGTTTTACTAACTGCGGTCACACCAACGAGCCCGGCTGCGCGGTGCGCGCAGCGCTGGCGGGCGGCGCGTTAGCGGCGGCGCGTTTCGACGCGTATCGGAAACTCAAAGCCGAGAAAACGGCCGGCGCCCCGAAACCGCGTAAGCCGAGCGCGCTCGCCAGCCGACCGAGTTGGAAACAGAAAGCCGAAGGGCAAAAACCGTTTCGGCACCGGCAGCATCAAGACGGTTGAGGCGCTGCCAACGCCGGGGTCGCGGGCGCGGCGGGTGCCGGGCTCGCGGCGGGCAGGGATGTTTGGTTTGCGACGACGGGAGCAATCACGTATGGAATGCGGTGCGCGGGCTTAGCGGTAATCTCAAGGTAGACCTCCGAGGCGCCCGCGGTCACGACGAGGTCGATGGCTGCCCCCATCTCGTTTAAAAGCTGCGTTTCCGACGTGGCCGCGCTGGCGCCGACCCGACAAGCGAACTCCCAAAGATCGAATCCCTCGGGCAGCGTCTTGCGGCGTTCGCGTTTCACGTATTTGCGCACATTGTGTTTGATGGACTCGACAACACGGGCATCCGCTTTGCCGGGCGCGTGGAGAGAAAATGTCTTTTTCATTTGAGCCAACGACAGTGAAGAAGGTCGCTGCGGGAGAGGAGCATTAATCGAGGAATATTTTTCCGTGGCCGGATTGTGGCGGCGGAATCACCCTAGGCGGCGTGTGCGTTGGGCGTTTTGATCGTTACAAGATGCTGCAGGATAACTAGTTATTGGAGCTATACGACGGTGGAAAGAATAGGCGTCGTGTTTACAGCACGCGGGCGATTGAATGATTCTCCCATCCAAGAACGAATCAAAAAATCTGACACTGCGCTAAGTCCCGCCACTCCGGTGGGTGCCCCGCAAGTTCCTTGGGAGGTATTGCAATCATGAGAGACGATTATCTGCAGGCCGCATTGAAAATGATCGATGACCCGAACATTCTCGTGAACGTCATCTCGCGCCGAGTGAAGCAGCTGAAACGTGGCAACCGCGCGTTGGTGGAATCGCTCGAAAAACTTTCCCCGGAAGATACCGCACTCCGCGAGATCATGGAGGGCAAGATCAGCTACGAGCTGGCGACGAAAGAAACGCTCGTCCACGGCGGTCGCTGAGTTTTGGAAATCAATCATGCCAAGGCGATCAAACGGAATAGCGGTCCGCGCGGATTACGGGTCTGCGCGGATTCCCCCTTGCTCGTTCTTAAGAATCAGAGTGAAGCGACGGGTGTTGCAGGAGGATCAGTCACCAAGTATCGCGCCTAGAAGCCGTCGTTCGGACCTGAGGTTCCCGTAGTGAACGACGGTAATTAGTCCCAGATAAATCATATGGCCAAATCACAAAACTCCAAGAAGCAGACCGAAAAAGCCCGGGCGAAAACCCCGGCTGAGAAGAAGGCCGTCAAGGCTACCAAGAAGACGAAAGCCTAAAGAGTTTCGTTTCTTTCGACCGATTAGTCGGTCCATTACTAACGGCACAGCGAATCGCTGTGCCGTTTTTTTTGTCGGGTTGAACAGGTCATCGCGTCCCGATGCGATGTGGCTGTATTTGTTTTTCAGCGACCGGAGAGAAACGCGTTGGTGAATCCCCGTCATCGGCCCAAATTCTGCTTCCCGGGAGGAAGTGCTCTCGCTACAGATATCTCTTTTCAGACCAACATGACGCTCCAGACGCTCCTCCTTGCCAAAGCAGCCAACCAAGCACGCGGCCTCGCGATCGACGCCGTGCATGCTTGTTCCTCCGGCCACCTCGGCCTGCCCCTCGGCTGTGCCGAGATCGGCGCCGTGCTTTTCGGGCACGCGCTTTCGCACAACCCGGCGCGACCACGCTGGCTCAACCGCGATCGTTTTGTCCTCTCAGGTGGCCACGGCTCGATGTTTCTCTACAGCTGGCTCCACCTCAGCGGTTACGATCTGCCGATCGAGCAGGTGGCAAAATTTCGTGCGCTGCACAGCACGACCCCCGGCCACCCGGAGTTTCACGAGACCCCCGGCGTCGAAGCCACCACCGGCCCGCTCGGCCCAGGGATCGGCAACGCGGTCGGCAGGGCGTTGGCCGGCCAGATGGCCGCAGCGCGTTTCAACACGCCGGAACACGAGATCTTTAATTATCACGTCGTGGCCCTCGCGGGTGACGGTTGTATGCAGGAAGGCGTCGCGATGGAGGCGTGTGCTTTCGCCGGCCACCAGAAACTCGACAACCTGATCCTGTTTTACGACTCCAACGACGTCACGCTCGATGCGATGGCAAGCAAGACGCAGAGCGAGAGTGCGGCGCAGCGCTTCAAGGCGATTGCGTGGGATGTGCAAACCATCGACGGGCACGATCTCGCCGCCATCCTCAAGGCCTTCAACCGGGCCAAGCGGAGTCGGAGCGGCAAACCTCAGTTCATCATCGCAAAAACCATTATTGGCAAAGGCATCGCCGAAGTGCAGGGCACCGCCAAGGGCCACGGAGAGGGTGGCGCAAAATTTTCCGCCACCGCCCGCGCGTCGCTCGGCCTCCCCGCCGACCAGCATTTTTTCGTGAGCGACGATGTCCGCGCTTACTTCGCCAGCCACAAGGACCGCCTCGTGCGCTCCTGCAACAAGTGGCACAAAACTTACAAAGCGTGGGGCGCGGCCAATCCCGAGAAGTCCGCCCTCCTCGACTCGCGCGACACGACTCCGAGCGCCGCTGTGCTCCTTGAGAAAATCCCACTGTTTCCCGGCGATGCGAAACTCGCGACGCGTGCGGCCGGTCGCGACGTCCTGCAGCCGCTCGCGGCCGCGCTACCGTTGCTCATCGGCGGAAGCGCGGACCTTTACGGTTCGACGCTCAACTACATCGCAGCCGAGAAGGATTTCGACGACACCAATCGCTCCGGTCGCAACATCCGCTTCGGTATCCGCGAACACGGTATGGCGGCCATTGCCAACGGCGTCGCCTACGATGGTCTCTTTCGTCCGAGCATCGCGACCTTCTTGGTGTTTGCCGATTACTCGCGGCCAGCGATGCGGATCGCGGCGTTGGCGAAGCTCCCGGTTGTCTATATCTACACACATGATTCCGTCGGCGTCGGCGAAGACGGACCGACGCACCAACCCGTTGAGACCATCTCTGGGCTCCGCGTAATTCCCAATCTCGATGTCATCCGCCCCGGTGATCCCGAAGAAACCGCCGGTGCCTTCGCGGCTGCGCTCGCGCGCACCGACGGTCCGACGCTGCTCGCTCTAACCCGCCAGAATCTCCCGACTCTCAACGAAATCCCTGTGACCTCCCGTCGCGAGGGCGTGCTCAAGGGCGGCTATGTTGCCGTGCCGGAATCTGCGCCGCTCACTCACATCCTCATCGCGACCGGCAGCGAACTCCAACTCGCGGTCGCCGCCTCCAAAACCCTCGGTGCCGGCACGCGCGTCGTGTCGCTGCCCTGCACCTCACGCTTCGACCGTCAGTCGGCTCAGTATCGCGAGAGCGTGCTGCCGTCGTCGTGCCGCAAGCGCATCGCTGTCGAGGCAGGAGTCACCGTACTCTGGCATAAATACGTCGGCTTAGCCGGCAAAGTGGTCGGCATCGATCGCTTCGGTCTGAGCGCGCCGGCTCCTACGATCTTTAAGGAACTCGGCATCACGACCGAGGCCGTGGTGACCGCCGCTCAGGCACTCTAGTGCGCCGGCTTTTCTGTCGTAATCTCCGGGCCCGCCTTCGCCGGCGGGCCTTTTCCCTGTCTGGTTCGCAGGTATCATCGCAGCGCAGTGCAGCGCGTTACTGCCGACCAAGCATGTCCCCGGGGGAAGCCGGCAGGGGACGTTTATCCGGAAATCTTGCAGTGAAACGGGACGGTTAGATCAACGCTTGCAATCATCGTTAGCCCCCTAACTGTTTGCCTCTTTACTTTATTTTCCGATGCCGCTTCTTCTGCTCAAAGACCTTCCTCGTTACGAGTGTTTGCTGAAATCAGCGAAGGAATTTCCGGACCTCGATCCGTCGGCGGCTGAGGCCTATCTTCACTTGCTGCGTGCGGGCGACGACGCGTTTGGCGTTTCCCAGCGGAATCTCGATGCCCACGGAATATCCCAAGGACGATTCTGTGTGTTGATGCTGCTGTGGCGCAGCGTGCATTTGTCGGCGACCGAATTGGCCGGCGCGAAGCCCTGCGGGGATGGTCCGCGGACTCCAGCCGAGTTGGCCGAAGGAGCGAATGTCACGCGGGCCACGATGACGGGCCTGATCGACACTCTGGAGCGCGACGGCTTCGTGAAACGGGAACCTGACCCAGTCGACCGTCGAATGCTGTCCGTCCGCCTCACCGCGAAGGCGGAGCGATTTCTCCATGATTTTCTGCCCGGCCATTTCCGAACGACAGCTCGGATCATGACCACGTTGAGCGAATCCGAGCGAAAGACGCTCGTCCGGTTGCTCACTAAAATCTCTACCCAAGCCGCTGAAATGGTCGGCGGTCCCGCCCCGGTGGCGGCCGAACCCTGCCTTACCGCTTTCTGATTCTTCACCCTCAAACCTATCTGCCATGTTTAAAAAAGTTTTCGTCTACATCGCGACCGTCTTCGGTCTGCTCGTTGTGATCGTCGCGCTCGGCGGCACCAAGAAACTGCAGTTCGCGGCGATGGGTGCGGCGGGCGCAGCCTTCGATCCTCCGCCCGAAACGGTCACGGCCCAGGCCGCGACCAAAGAAACGTGGGAGAATGTCCTGACTGCCAACGGCTCCGTGGCTCCGGTGCAGGGCGTGATGGTCGGCGCCGAGGTGCCCGGAAAAGTGGTCTCGATCAATTTTGAGTCGGGTACCAATGTCGCGGTAGGTGATTTGCTCGTACAGCTGGATGTGAGCACGGAAAATGCCCAGTTGCGCGCAGCCGAGTCCGTCGCTGACTTGGCGAAAATCAATCTTGGCCGCGCTCGCGAATTGCGCGAGAAGGGCACCAACGCCAGCTCCGATCTCGACGCGGCCGAAGCGCAGGCGAAGCAAGCCGCCGCCGCTGCGGACAATCTTCGGGCGGTGATCGCCAAGAAGAGTATTCGAGCTCCATTTACCGGACGGCTCGGAATCCGGCTCGTGCAACTGGGCCAAATTCTGAGGGACGGTGAGTCCGTCGTCACGCTACAGACGGTCGACCCGATCTATACCAACTTCGCGCTGCCCCAGCAATTCCTCGCGTCGCTCAAAGTGGGCGAGAACGTGCGCCTCACGACGGATGCTTCGCCGGGTGAGACGTTCGCAGGAAAGATCACGGCGATTGCGCCGGAGATCGATGCGGTCACTCGGAATATCCGCATTCAGGCGACGTTTGCCAATCCTGCGGCCAAACTCCGCAGCGGCATGTTCGGTTCGGTGGCGGTGCTCCTGCCGTCAACCGGCTCCAGCCTCGTCATTCCATCCACGGCGATTCTCCATGCTCCCTACGGTGATTCGGTGTTTGTGATTACCGAGGGGAAAAACGCGAAGACGGGCGCGGCCGAGAAGTCCATTCGCCAACAGTTCATCCGCGTCGGGACCGCCCGCGGCGATTTTGTCACGGTGGTTGCCGGCCTTAAGCCCGGGGAGTGGGTCGTCACGACCGGGATCTTCAAGCTCCGTCCCGGTATGTCCGTCATCGTCGATAACGCCCTCGCTCCCAAGGCTGAACTCGCGCCGAAGCCGGCCAATTCTTAAGCGAATTCGTTGCGCCCTGCCTCTGCTGCGTGTGCCCGCACCGACCATGAAATCTTCCTTTACCGACCTGTTTATCAAGCGTCCTGTCCTCGCGATTGTGGTAAATCTTGTGATTATCCTCGCGGGTTTACAGGCCTACCGTTCGCTCAATATCCGCCAGTATCCGCGCAGTGACAACGCCACCGTCACGGTCTCGACGGTGTATGTCGGCGCCAATGCCGAGCTTGTGCGCGGTTTCATCACGACACCGCTCGAGCGGGTCATCGCCGCGGCCGATGGGATCGACTATGTCGAGTCGAAGAGCCTCCAGGGTTTTTCGTTCATCAGCGCGCGATTGAAGCTCAACTACGAACCCACGAAAGCACTCGCCGAGATCAGCGCCAAGGTGAATCAGGTCCGCAACGACCTTCCGCCCGAGGCCGAGATTCCTTCGATCAGCGTACAGTCGGCGGATTCACAATTTGCGTCGGCCTACTTGAGCTTCGCATCGGACATTCTCTCGCAGAGCGAGATCACCGATTACTTGATCCGCGCCGTGCAACCTCGTTTGTCGGCCGTGCCTGGCGTGCAGCGGGCGGAAATCCTCGGCGCGCGCACGTTTGCCATGCGGATCTGGCTTAAGACCGAGCGCATGGCGTCGCTTAATATTAGTCCGTCGCAGGTCCGCGCCGCCCTGGCCTCAAATAACTATCTGGCGGCAATCGGGTCGACCAAGGGTGCCTTTGTGCAGGTAAATCTCACGGCCAACACCGATCTGCACTCGGCCGCCGAGTTCAAGCGCCTTGTCATCCGGCAGAGCGGCGACACCACGATTCGGCTCGAAGACATCGCCGATGTGGTGCTCGGGTCGGAAGACTACGACACGCAGGTGCGCTATTCCGGCCAGACGGCGGTGTTCATGGGCATCTTCCCATTGCCGCAGGCGAATACCATCGACGTCGTCAAGCGAGCCCGCGCCGAACTGGAGTCGGTCAAAAAAGATCTTCCGAACGGCCTCGAAGCCCGCATCGGTTATGACGCGTCGAGATACATCAGCAACGCCATTCACGAAGTGACCGTGACGCTCATTGATACGCTGTTGATCGTGGTGGTCGTGATCTTTCTTTTCCTCGGTTCGGTGCGCTCGGTCATTGTACCCATTCTCGCGATTCCTGTTTCGCTCATTGGTGGTCTGTTTCTCATGCAGATTTTTGGTTTTACGATTAATTTGCTGACTCTTTTGGCCATCGTTCTTTCGGTCGGTCTCGTCGTGGACGATGCGATTGTCGTCGTCGAAAATGTCGAACGCCACTTGCGGAACGGGCTCAAACCGCTCGACGCCGCGCTGCTCGGTGCGCGCGAACTCGTCGGACCGGTGATCGCCATGACGCTCACCCTCTCAGCCGTTTACGCGCCCATTGGTCTTCAAGGTGGCCTCACGGGTTCGCTCTTCCGCGAGTTTGCGCTCACGCTGGCCGGAGCCGTGACGATTTCCGGGATCGTGGCACTCACGCTCTCGCCGATGATGGCGGCGAAACTTCTGCGCGGTGGCGATCACGCCGAAAAGGGCTTCCAGGGGTTCGTCAACCGCCGTTTCGACGCGGTGCGTCATGCCTACAGCCGGGTCCTCGATGGCACGCTGCGCCACCGTCCTGCCGTCTACCTAGTTTGGTTCGTGGTGACTGCGCTCACGCCGATCATGTTTATGTTTTCACCTGCCGAGTTGGCCCCGGCCGAGGACCAGGGCGTTATTTTTGGAATTCTGACCGGTTCGGCGAACGCCACGACTGACCAGAAAATGATTTATACCAAGGCGGTCGAGAGTGCTTTTCTCGGGACGAAGGAAACGGAGTTTTCTTTTCTGCTCACGTTCGGCGGCGCAGCGGGCGCGGTCGGTGGGGCTGACGGGTTTGGCGGTATGGTGCTGAAGCCGGGTTCGGAGCGAGACCGCAACGTCTTCGAGGTGATGCCGGAAATTCAGCAAAAACTGAGTGCGATTCCCGGTATGCAGGTTTTTGCGACAACGCCGTCCGCCCTGCCGGGCGGGAGCAATTTTCCTGTCGAATTTGTCATCGCATCGACGGCCGATGCGGAGCGTCTCCTCGGATTTGCCCAGCAGATTCAAGCGAAGGCCGCCGCGAGCGGAGTGTTTGCGTTCCCTCCGCTGATCGATCTGAAGGTCGATCAACCGCAGGCGGAAATCATCATTGATCGTGAGAAGGTCGCCGCGCTGGGCCTTAACCTCGCGCAAGTCGGTGCCGATCTCGGCTCCGCACTGGGCGGCAATTTCGTCAATCGCTTCAATATCGCCGGTCGGAGCTACAAGGTCATTCCGCAGGTCGCGCGGAGTGAGCGCCTCAATCCCGAGCAGCTGCTCGACCTCTACGTGACCGGACCCAGTGGACAGGTGGTGCGCTTGAGCAGCATCGCCACGATTCAGAATAAAACCGTCCCGCGTTCGCTCAATCGGCTGCAGCAGCTCAATGCCGTGAAGATTTCCGGCGTCACTACCCGCACGCTTGATCAGGCGTTACAGGTGCTGGAGGAAGCGGCGCGTGAGGTGCTGCCTCCGGGCTGCGTCATCGACTACACGGGCGAGTCGCGCCAGCTGCGTACCGAAGGTAACAAGTTCCTCCCTGCATTCATGCTCGCGGTCGTGCTGATTTTCCTCGTGCTCGCGGTGCAGTTTAATTCGTTCCGCGATCCGATGGTGATTCTCGCTGGCTCCGTGCCGCTCGCGATGTTTGGCGCCCTGATTTTCACCGTTCTGAAAATGCCAAATCCGAATATGCCTTTTTGGACGACTGGCTGGACGACCACGATGAACATCTATGCCCAAGTCGGCCTGGTGACGCTCGTCGGCCTGATTGCGAAGAACGGTATCCTCATCGTTGAATTTGCGAACCATCTCCAGAAGGAGGGTAAATCAAAGCTCGAAGCAGTCCGTGAGGCCACGCTGACCCGGCTTCGGCCAATCCTGATGACTTCTGTCGCGACTGTCGCCGGTCACTTCCCGCTAACGCTGGTCACAGGCGCCGGCGCCGCCGCGCGCAATAGTATTGGTCTCGTCCTCGTCGGCGGTATGGCGATCGGGACGGTCTTCACGCTGTTGATCTTACCGTCTGTTTATATTCTTCTAGCCCGCAACCATTCGCACGATCGCGCGCCTGTCCCGGTGGGCGCTCCTCGTCTCGATCCCGCAATCCCGGCTCCCGCCGCGTCTCAATAATTTCCATGCAACGCCTTCGTTACTCGCTCACGTTCGCCACTGCGTTCGCCCTCGGCCTCGCCCCGCTGAGCGCGCAGCCGTCCCCGCAATTCCCCGTGCCCCCGCAGCTCGATCTGAAAGGCTCGCTGGGCTTCGCGATCGAGAACAACTTCGCGATCCGCCAGGCTAGGGAGCGCATCCGCCAGCAGGACGGCGTGGTCGTGGAAGTGTCGGCCCGGCAGATTCCTTCCGTCGCCGCCAACGCTTCCTACCAGCAAAACGACCGGGATATTTCCGGGGGATTCCCGGCCTCCGACCGCGCGTGGGCGATCAACCTCACTGCGTCGCAGGTGCTCTACGCTGGTGGCGGCGTGAAGGCGTCCGTGCGGAGTTCCCAGCTCATCCGCGAATCCGCCTTGCTCGACCTTCAGGCGACGATTAACGACGCGCTGCTTCTCGTACGCACCAACTATTACGCCGTCCTCCTCGCCCGGGAAAAAATCACGGTCCAAGAAAAGAACCTCGAGCTCCTGCAGGAACAGTTGAAGACCGCGAGCGATCGCTTCAACGCCGGCACTATTTCGAGTTTCGAGCGCCTCCGCGCCGAGGTCGCCGTCGCCAACGCCAAGTTCCCACTCATCACTGCGGGAAACGATTTCCGGCTCGCCGTCGAGTCACTGCGCCAGTCGCTCGGCTTCACCACCAACCTCCCCGACCAAATTGACAAGCTGCCGGTCTTCCTCGGCACGCTTGAATTCTCGCCGACGACGTTTGACTTGGTCGCCGCGCTCGAAGCCTCGCGCGCCAAACGTCCCGAGCTGCAACGGCTGGCCAGGCTCGCCGCTTCGCGCGAGCAGACGCTCACGGTGGCGGGGGCGAACGCACTCCCGCACGTTTCTGCATTTGGAGGCTGGGAACTGCGCAAGGGCACGGGTAACGCGTTCCGGGAGTCCCACGACGGCTGGCGGATTGGCGTGCAATCGCAGTGGAATATTTTCGACGGGCGCGCGACTGCCGGTCGCGTGGCGCAGGCGCGCTCCGTGCTGGAGCAAACCAAACTCTCGCTCGCCGAGTTCCAACTAGCCGCCGACGTGGAGGTGCGTCGCGCGTTTTCCCAATGGCAACAGGCGGTCGAACTCGCCGACGCCTCGAAAAAAGTGGTCGCGCAAGCCGAGGAAGCCGTGCGCCTCGCGACCGCTCGTTACAACGCCGGCACGGCGACGCAACTTGACGTGCTCTCCGCGCAAGTTGATTTGACCACCGCCCGCACGAATCAGCTGCAAGCTTACTATACCTACAATGTCGCTGTCGCCAGTGTGCGCAAAGCAATGGGGCAGCCCGATGAATTTGTGACGACGCCGTGACGCTGGGGCTCCGTGGGTCGAGGCCAGCGCAATTTGCCGGAATTCCGGCGTCGAATAATTTCTTCGCACCCAATCTGCAACCCATGCCAGCCTGCGATGTCATGGTCCCCCGTTCATGAAGAAATCGGTCCGGCGTCGCCTCATCGCTGGTGTTGTGCTGGTCGTCGTGGTCCTGCTGGTGGGTGTCCTTGCGCTTACCTCAGGGGTGCAAACCTGGGCCGCCCGTAAGGCACTGGCTGGCCAGCCGGGACTGAAAGGAACGTTGGGAGAAGTTGCCGTCGGATTCCAGTCCGTGGTGGTCAACAATCTCGAATTGGAACAAGCTGGCGCGGTGATCGTGCTACCGTCCCTCACGGCCGAGCTATCGGTCGTGGATGCGTGCTTGAATCAAAAGATTTCTCTCCGGCGTCTGGTGGCGAAGGGCTGGAAGCTGGATCTGACCGCTTATAAACTCGCTGCGACCGCAGCGAAATCGTCTCCTGCGGTCGCATCGGTTTCCGCATCGGCGGAGGTTGCCGTGCGCGTTTTTCAAGGTGTGTTTGCACAAGCTGCATTACCTTTTGATCTGACGGTCGATGGCGTTGAACTTGAAGGCGACGTCAGGTTGCCACCTGCGCCCGGGATGACTGCCGGTCGCGCGCACGTCGTGCTGAAGGGCGGAGGTTTGAGCTCGGGCCGCGAGGGCACGTTTGTTTTTGATCTGGCCGTGGAGCTCAAGGGTGACGAGGTGACGGTCAACGCGCTCAAGATTTCCGGGCGTTTTATCGCGGCGATGGATACGCCCCGCACGTTTGCCCTTCTAGCGACCCAGGTGGAGGCCGCTGCGACGGGCGCTCAGTTTCCCAATGGAGTGAAGCTGGCAGCTGATCTTGCTGCCGCGCGCGCCTCCACGGGGGAAAGCTACGCGATCTCGCTCTCTGACGGTGCCCGCCTCCTCGCTGGTCTCAAAGCAGAACTCCCCTTTGGCAGCCGCCACCTTTCGGGCACTTGGAAACTGGACCTGCGTGATACCGATCTTTCTCCCTTCGCGCTCGGGCGATCGCTGCCCCTGTTCACGTTGGCCGGAGCCGGAGGGCTCAACGTTGAAACGACCACCAGCGAAGTGCAGGCAACGGGAACGTTGGTCGCTTCGGCGGACAAACTCGGTGTCGTCCAAGCCGAACTAGCATCCCTCGGTCCGGTCAAGTTGACCGCGGAATTCGATTTGTCCCACGGCGGTGATAGCCTGCGGGTTGAGCGCCTCAGGGCTGCGTTTGCCGGGGTCCAACCGGTCGCCAGTGTACAATCACTCCAGCCCTTCGAGTTCAATTCCAAGAGCGGCGAACTCAAGGTTGCGGACCCGACCGGCGACCTGCTGGGACTCGCGTTGCACGGCCTGCCGCTGGCGTGGGTCCAGCCGTTTCTCAAGGATGTTACTTTTTCCAGAACTGACCTTCGGGGTGAGTTGGTCGCCAAGGCGCGCGGCGGCGGATTTTCACTTCGCTCGAAATCGCCGCTGACGGTCGCAGGTGTTTCGTTAGCCCAAGTCGGCAAACCCATATTTAACGGTTTGGATATGTCGCTCACGGCGGCGTTTGAGTACACCCCGCAGGGCTGGCAAGCGGAGGTGTCACCGCTCACGGCCACAAGCGGTTCAGCGGGGGTCTTGACGCTCGAGGGCAAGGTCGGTCAGCTCCAGGGTGAGGGTCAGCCCATCAAGTCTACCGGGAGATTTTCGATTAATTTTTCTGAGGCACTGCGACAACCGGCGCTGGCAGAGAAAATAACGCTGACGGCGGGTACCGCAGCCGGCGACTTCATCGTGAGTCTCGCGGCGAAAAGTGAAATCGAAGCGAATATCGCGCTTACGAACCTCGCAATTGACGCGGAAACATCGCAACAAAAACTTCCATCGCTGAGTGCCGGCCTGCGGGTGGATATCTCCGCCGATCGGGTCTTGTCCCTGCGGGTGCCGCTGATCATCGAGCGGGACGGACGAAAATCAGATCTTACCTTGGCGGGCACCGCGACACCCGAAAAGTCGAGTCTCGTGGTTGACGCCCGTGTCACGAGTGAGCGGTTCGTGATCGACGATGCCCAGGTTCTATCTGTGCTCTTGAGGGTCACGCCGCCGACGCCGTCGTCGGTTGGAGCGGTGACGGCCTCTCGCGATAACGCCCCGCCGTGGGCGGGGATTCGTGGCCAAGTCCAGCTTGCACTAAAACAGGTGGTTTACTCCGATACTTTTCTGGTCAGCGACGTTGCAGGCACCGTTAGCCTCGAGGCTGGCGGTGCGAAAATAGTGAATTTCCGCGCTGGGCTCGGGGACGGCGCCGAAGCCAAAGTGAACGGCGCACTGACGTTCGACGCAAAATCAGTCACGCCCTATGCACTGGCCGCCGACCTCGCGTTGCGCGAATTCAATCCGGGCTCGCTCTTTCGAACCTTCAGCCCGGGGCAACCCGCGACGGTCGAAGGTAAATTTGCGGTCGCGAGCCAGCTCGTCGGTCGTGCGGCGTCTCTGGGCGACCTCGCCGCGTCCACGCAAGGAGATTTTCAACTGGCGAGCAAGGGCGGCGTGTTTCGTGGCCTGCCGATGAGTTACTCGGCCAAGGTAGAGACGGCCGGAAAAATTGCCGCCGGGGCCGCCGCGATTGGTAGTATCCTTGGCTCGGTGACCGGGAAAAAAGACATCGCCGATATTGCGAACAAGGCCCAAGCGGTCGCTGAGATCTCCAAGACGCTGACAGCGATTCCCTACGACCAGCTCAATCTGGTCTTTACATGGGACGAAGCGATGAACACGACCCTCAAGGACTTTTCCCTGATCGCGCCCGAACTCCGGCTCTCTGGGGGTGGAGCGATCATGGCCCAGCCCGGCACGGGCATCCTAGAGCAACCGCTCAACCTAGAGTTGAGTTTGCGCGGCAGAGGCCGAACGGCGGATTTGCTCAAATATCTTGGCAAACTTGAAGCAACGACCGACGAACTCGGCTACGCCCCGTGTACGCTGCCGTTGAAAGTGGCCGGGACGTTGGCTCGGCCCGACACGACTGAACTCAATCAAGCGATGGCCGCTCTCGCGCTCGAGAAATCGGGTGTGACCGAGAGAGCGTCGGAGCTTTTCAATAAACTGATTGGCGGCGGGAAGTAGTGAGATCGGGGCTGGCGGCTGTGGTTGGTCCCTCGCGGCTTACGGCGTACGGATGGCGCCGCCAGCTTGCTCTGCGCGTTGTTTCGCCCCGCAGGCGGGGAGTCATGCTCGCTGCCTCGTTTCCAGCATGGTCCGCAGCGGCGCATTGCCGGGAAACGACGGAGGTTGATTTTCCGCGCGGTCGTGGAGAACGTTCGACCGTGATCGCCTCCGTCGCATTTCGAAAATTCAAAGCGCTGCGGGAAACGAGCCTGACGCTGCTGCCGTTTAACCTCGTCATCGGTCCCAATGGCAGCGGTAAGACGAGTCTCATCCAAGCTCTGCTGCGGTTGCGGACACTTTCGAAGCTGCCGTTGGCGGAAGGGGAACAGCGGACGGACGGACCGGAAATAGAATTTCGTTTTTTTCCGCCGCATGATTCGGTGCAGGCGCGATTGGGGTGCAGGTCGGAGGTGGTGTGCGATTTGTTGCAAGTGATCCCGCCTGATGCGCCCGATTGGCCGACGTTGCGGGAGCGCGTGGGACATATCCGCAGTTATTTTTTTGATCATTACGCGATGGCGGAACCATCGTCAGCAAAGACCGGTGCGGAACTCTCCTCCAACGGCGGGACTCTGGCGGCGGTCCTCGGAGGATTGCGCCGACGTGCGCCGGTGGAGTTTGCGGCACTCGTCGCGGAAGGGGTGCGGCTGTGGCCGGAGTATGTGGGCTTAGAGGTGGCCGAGAGCGACGGAGGCGTGGTGGAGTTTTCCATGCGCCTGGTGGATGGCGGGCTCGTCTCGGCCGAGAATCTCTCGCAGGGCACGCTCTATTTGCTAGCCATGCTCGTCATCGCGTTCGAACCGGATCCGCCGGCGGTGCTGTGTATCGAGGAGATCGACCGCGGGATTCATCCGCGCTTGCTGCGCGAGGTGCGCGATGTGCTCTACCGGCTGAGTTACCCAAAGTCGTTCGGACTCGCGCGGCAGGCGGTGCAGGTGATTGCAACGACGCATTCGCCCTACTTGCTCGACTTGTTCCGAGACCATCCAGAGGAAATCGTCATCGCGCAGAAGCAGGGAACGGTGGCGCGCTTCGAACGGCTCGCGGATCGTCCGGATATCAAGGAACTGCTCATCGAAGGCTCCCTCGGCGACATGTGGTTCAGCGGTATTCTTGGGGGCGTCCCGGACGAGCGATGAAAGTCGCGTTGCTCAGTGAATCGCCCGCCGATGAGGCGGTCTTGCGCGTGCTTGTTGAGGCGGTGTTGGGAGCGCCCCCGAAATTCGTGGCACCGGGGTTGCGGGCGCGGGGATGGCCGAATGTCGCCCAAGTCTTGCCGGCGGTGATCCACCATTTGCATTTCAACACCGACACCGATGCGCTCGTCGTCAGTTGCGACTCGGACGACACGGTGGTGCATACGGCGGCGCACAACGCCCCGGGTTATTATCATCCGCACTGCCGGATGTGCCAGTTGCGCGGGATATTTCACCGCACGACCAAGAAATTTCCGGCGGCGCGGGGGCGCTCCCGTGTCCTCCGCGGCGTCGGCGTGGCGGTGCCAGCCCTAGAAGCGTGGCTCCTCTGTGGCCGCGATCCGCAGGTGAGCGAGGCGCTGTGGATCGCTGGGCAAGAGCAGCGGGCGCAGCCCTATTCGCGGGCGGAACTGAAATGGCGAGCGTATGGCACGGATCGGCCGAGCCTGGCGCACGAGATCCGCTGTTCGTTACACGAGCTGGAGCGCCACCGCCGGGATACGCGCAGGTTGGAGAATGATTTTCCCGGATTCGCGGAACTAGCGTCGGATTTGCGGGAATGGAGCAAAAGGGTCGGCTGATTTCGGCGTCGTGGCCCGGGTCGGCAGGATATTCCGCTCCCATAAAAAGCTTGGAAAATTCGCCGAATTCACCGGCATACGGGATTGCGACCATGACTTACCCCATTTTTCGCCGGCGTTCGCAGCTGCCCTATTTTCTCGAGCTCATCGCCAGCGTAGTGGCACGCACGCTCTATCGCGTTCGCAGCAGCGGAGCGGAGAATATTCCGGTCGCGGGAGGCGTGCTCCTCATCGCCAATCACATTTCCTATGTCGATGTGATCGTTCTGCAGATGTCGTGTCCGCGACCGATCCGGTTCGTGGGTCACCAAGGACTCAAACGGAATCCGTTTTTCAATTGGTGCTTCGAAATCAGCGGTTCCATTCCGATCTCGTCTGAGCTGCCCCGTTCGGGCCTGAAGGCGGCCGTGGCCGCACTCACGGCCGGCGAAGTGGTGTGCGTGTGTCCGGAAGGCCAAATCTCGCGCACGGGACAGCTGATGAAGATTCAGCGCGGTTTCGAGGTGATGGCGCGGCAGGCGAATGTCCCGGTGGTCGCGGCCGCCATCGACGGTTTGTGGGGCTCGGTGTTTTCGTTTGCAGGCAATAAATACCTCTGGAAATCGCCGCGGCTGCTGCCGACGCCTGCGTTTATCGCCTTCGGCCGAGCCACGCCTCCGGAGGAAGTGAGCCTGAGTTGGGCGAGGCGGGAACTGCTGGATCTGGGGCGCATCGCGTTTGAGGAACGTCCGGTGCTGAAGCGCCACCTCGGTCGCGAGTGTGTTCGTGCGATCACGAAACACCCCTGGCGAGTGCAAGTGATCGATCGCACGGTGGGGCGGCGTGAGCTGACCTGCGCCCAGCTCTATGCAGTGGTGGGAGCGCTGGCGGGGCGGATTCGCGCGACGGTGCCCGAGCACCGGGTCGGGGTGGTGCTGCCACCCGGGGCTGGAGCATTTATCGCGAATCTGGCGGTCATGGCGGCGGGCAAGATTCCCGTTAACTTGAATTTCACGACGGCCCGCGTGGCTTTGGAAGCCAGTCTCAAGTTGGGGGGCATTGTGACGGTGCTGAGTGCCGATGCGGTGCGGGCGAAGCTGCCCAATTTCCCGTGGCCGGAGCGCACGCTGGATCTCAAGGCCGAGATCGCAGCGTGCGGCGGCAAGCGGGCGCTGCTGCCGTGGTTGCTGGCTGCGTGGGTGCTTCCGAACCAATGGTGCGCGGATCTCCTGCGTTTGCCGCGGCGCGGCGATCGGGACGAGGCAGGGTTGTTGTTTACGAGCGGAAGCTCGGGAGAACCGAAGGGAGTCGTGCTCACGCATCGCAATATTTTGGCGAACTGTGCGCAGATTTCATCGCTCTCCATTCTGCCCGCAACCTGTTCGCTCCTCGCGTGCCTGCCGGTGTTTCACAGTTTTGGTTTCACAGTCACACTGTGGTATCCGCTGCTGCGGGGTTGCCACGTCGTGACGGTGCCCAGTCCGCTCGACACGAGGAAACTCATCGACGCGATCGCCGAGGAAAAAGCCACGGTGCTCTTGGGTGCGCCGACATTTATTCGCCCCGTACTGAAGAAAGCGTTACCGGCGGAGCTGCGCAGTCTCGATTTGGTGGTCACGGGTGCGGAGAAGTTAACCGACGATCTTGCCCGGGGGTTCTTGGAAACGTTCCACATCGACATCATGCAGGGCTACGGGCTCACTGAAACGACCCCCGCGGCGAACATCAACCAGCCGCATCCACCGGTGGTCGTTGCAACCAACGAGCCGCAAGTCGGTAAGCGTCCCGGAGCGGTCGGCCGGATGATGCCGGGCATGACGGCCCGGATTGTCGATCCGGAGACATGGCGCGATTTACCGATGACCGAGACGGGCATGGTGCTCTTCCGTGGGGCCAACGTGTTCGCAGGCTATCTGCACGACCCGGAGAAAACGCGGGCGGCGTTTCACGACGGATGGTTTATCACGGGCGATCTCGGACGGTTCGACGATGACGGGTTTCTATTTATCGAAGGCCGACTGTCGCGTTTTTCAAAAATTGGCGGTGAAATGGTGCCGCACGGCAATGTGGAGAATCGGATTATCGAGCTCTTCGATCTCGACCAAAGTGCGGGCTACGTCGCGGTGGTGATGGGTGTGCCCGATGCGGCCAAAGGGGAGTCGCTGGTGTTGCTGACGACGTTGGCCCTCACCTCCACGGAGGTGCGCGAAAAATTGCTCGGCGCCGGCTTGCCGGGGTTGTGGGTGCCAAAAATAGTGGAGCGGGTGGAGAAAATACCGGTGCTCGGAACCGGAAAACTGGATCTCAAGGGCTGTCGCGAACTGGCGTTAGCCGTTACGAAAGCCTGAGCGAGGAAACCTCAGAATTCTGGAATCGTGCGGATCGATTGTCACGTCCACGTCGTCGGCAATGGCACCGGGGGCACGGGCTGCCGGTATCATCCCCGCGGGGTCACGAGCTACGGCGCGCCGTTCATGCTGCGTGGTGTTGGGCTGCCGCGGAGTGCGCTCACCGGTGATCTCGACGGGCTCTACGCCGAGCAGTTGCTGCGGTTCGTGCGGGCATCGTCGCTCGACGCCGCGGTCATCCTTGCGCAGGACGAGCCACGCCGCGACGACGGCTCGATCATCGAGGGAGCGGGGTCGTTTTACGTGCCCAACAGTTTTGTGCTGCGGCTCGCGCGGGAGCATCCTGAATTCCTACCGGCGGTATCGATCCACCCGGCGAGGCGTGACGCGATGGATGAGCTGGAGCGCTGCCTCGGTGAAGGTGCGGTCATGTTGAAATGTCTGCCGAACTGCCAGAACATCGACTGGAACGACCGGCGCTACTCGGGGTTTCTCGAACGTATGGCGGAGAGCGGCCTGATCTTGCTCGCGCACACGGGGAGCGAACGCACCTTACCCGTGATTGCGCCGAGACTCGCTGATCCGCGCGTGCTGACGCGGGCGCTGGAGATCGGCGTCACCTGCATTGCGGCGCACAGCGGAACCGGCATGATGTTGGTCGATCCCGACTATTTCGAGGTGTTCGCGGAGATGACGCGGCGCTTTTCACGACTTTACGGGGACAACAGTGCGCTGGCGGCGGCAAACTTTCGGCTCCGGCCGATTGCGTTGCAGCGCCTGCTGGAGCCCGAACTGGCGGCGCGGATACTGCACGGTAGCGACGTGCCCGTGCCGGTGACCGGCGCCGTCCTGTGGGCGCTCGGCATGCTGAGTTGGCGGGAGTGGCGGGCGACCGCGCGGCTGGCCAACCCGGTGGAGCGCGACGCGCAGATCAAGCGCGCGCTCGGTTTTGGCGAGGACACGTTTACGCGGCTGGCCGGATTGTTGCGGAAACGGAATTAGGCCCGACGCAACGCGGCGACGTAGAAACCGTCGGTATTGTGCGCGGCGGGCAAGATCGCCAGACCGACACTGCGGGGCGCGGCCCCAAAGGGACGCACGGGCGGTTCATGGGTGAACTCGCTGTGTGCCGCGAGAAATGCAGTGACCACGTCTTCATTCTCCAAGCGGCTCAGAGAGCACGTCGCGTAGATGAGGCGACCGTCGGGGCGCACGAGCGCCGAGAATTGATGGAGCAACGCGACCTGCTTTTCGGCGGCGGTGCTGACTTGGCCGGCACTGGTCGTCCACCTAAGATGCGGTGCGCGGCGCCACGTGCCCGTGCCACTGCACGGCGCGTCGACGAGGACGCCGTCGTAAGTACCCGTGGCGGGCAGGGTGGGGAGGACCGAGATTGTCGTAGCGCGGGCACGGGTGGCGCGGATTTCGAGTTCGCGCAGCGCCGAGGCGCGGATGTCATGCGCATCGACGTGCCCTTTTGGGCCGAGTAACGATGCGAGCTGGAGGGTCTTTCCGCCGGCGCCGGCGCAGGCGTCGAGCCAGCGTCCGCCCGGGGCGATGCCAGTCGATTCCAAGATGAGCTGGGAACCGAGGTCTTGGACTTCGCAGAGCCCCTGAGTCCAGGCATCGGACTTGGTGACGTCGGCTTCAGCGAGAACTTCGAGGGCGCCGGAGAGAACGGGCGAGCGGCGCGTGGGCCACTGTTTCGTGTTGAATTCGGCGACGACGCGCGCGGCGTCTTTTGTTTGCAGTCGGAGCCAGAGCGGAGCGCGCGTGTGCAACGTGTCGAGGTTGGGCACCACGGCCGCTTCGGCACAGTGGCGGGTGAGCCAAGCGGGGAGCAAGGTGTCGGGGCTGGCACCGAGGTGGCTGGCTTTGGCGGATACAGCGGCGGGGCACACCGGCCAGTCGCCACAGAGTGCGGCACGGTAGGCCCGCGTGGCGGGCAAATCGGCGGCGAGCCAAGCGACGGCTTTGGCGGCGCGGTCAGGGTCGGTGTCGAGCAGAGGTTCGATCCACGGGAGGAACCGCAACGTGGTGTAGATCAGCTCGCGGTAAAGGCGTCGGTCGCGCGAACCGAAGGAGCGATTGGCCGCAAACAGTTCGGAGATGCCCGCGGGAAGATTCGTGTCGGTGTGCCAGTTGGGGCGCAGGGCGGCGAGAAGGCGGAGGAAGATTTTTTGCTGGCTGCCGGTGAGACTCATAGGTGGTCAGAAACCTCGGGCTTGGATTTGCACGTTGAGGCCGAAATGGCTCTCGCGGCGGGGGCCCGAATAGAGGCTGACGATGTAGGACACCAGCCAAGTGTTGCCGAGATTTTGAGAGAGACCGTAGGCCTGCTCGTTGAAGCGGCGTTTGCGGGCGTCGTAGTGGAGTCGGGTCAGGCTGTCGTAGGTCTCATTGAGCCGTACCCGGGCGTCGAGTTGGTAGTCTTGGATTTCGCCGCGCAGAAAATTATTGGAGAAACGCGCGGACCACACTGCGCCGTCGCGCAGGGTGATGCCGGAATTGAATTCGCGGAGCGTGAAGTTCTGCGGCGCGAAGCTCTGGTAAACATCGATCGAGACCCAGGCGGCGGGAGCCAGCGCGAGTTCAGTGTGGACTTCGGAGACGTCGCGCTCACCGGGCGCGCGCTGAAAGCGAAAATCGTTGGCGATGTTGAACGTCAGGAGGTCGCGGGAGCCGTGGACCGGGTCGCGGGTTTGGAGCGTGTTGTCGAAACCGATACGAAGCGTGTTGGTGGCCGTGAGATCGTCGAGGTTGCGCTGGTCACCGAGGCCGAGGGGTTGGAGGTAGGTGGCGAAAGTGCGGCGGTCGATCGCGGCGATGTAGCCCGCGCCCTTGCCGGCCTCGGGAATATAGCGGTAGCTCATCCGGGGGGTGAGGAGATGGCGCAGGCCGTCGATCTTCCAGCGTGGATTTTTGTAGTCCCACGTCGCACTGGAACGGAGCGCTGCGTCGAAGCCGACTTCGCCGAGAGTGCGGGTGGTGTTGCCGATGGGGGTGATGCCCGTGGGATTGGCGTAGTGAGTCACGCGGGCGCCGGCGACTGGGCTAAACGACAGCCAGTCTCCGCGCGTGAACGGTCGCGACAGCGAGTAATCGGCGTCGAGCCGGTTGGAGCTGAGCCGTGGACCGCCGAGGGATGGGGCCTCGCGCAACACGGCGACGCTCGCACTGAAGCGATCGTAGAAGCCGTTGCCTACCGCCCGCGGCAGCAGGTCGAAGCGCAGTTCGGGCAGACGCTCCTGCACACGTTGAAACGAATTCGGCTGGAAGCGCGCGAAGAGCGAGACGAGGGTGTTGACGCCCGCGTAAGTGGCTTCGACGAAGGTGTCGGGTTCCTGCACGGGAAAAAATGCGCGGGGGCGGAAGTCGCGGAGGATTTCGGAGTCTTTCCACCAATTGAGTTGCGCGGTGAGCGAGAGGTTTTCAGCGAGTTTTTGTTCGTGCTGCCATTCCACGTAGCCGCGGTTTTCCGGCACCGGGTGGCCCAGCGTGTCGAATTTCTTGTCGCCATGGTCGTTGATGTAGCCGGTCCGAAAGAAGCCGCGAAGAACGGGGTCGCTCGTGGCGCCGGGGACGCGGCCGTAGCTCCCGGATGGGCCGAATATCACTCCGCGGGCCGAATAAACTCCGAGGTCGCCCCCGAGGCGCACAGGGGTCGCCGTCGGTAGCTGAAGTCCGGCTTCGGCGAACGCGCCAAGCGACGAGCGGTAGCCGCCGTTGAACGTCGTGAAAGCGACGAAGGGTTGTTTGAGGTCCTGCTGGAAACGCGGGAAGGGCAGGGGCTGCGCGTGGCCGATGCCGACGCGGATGTTTTCGCTCCGGAGGCGTTGACCTGGGGCGTAGATGATCTCGTCGGCGCGAAAGGTCGGCTGCCACGGGCCGGGTTCGCCGTAGGTGACGGTCGCATGGGTCAGGATAATCTCTTTGAGGGTGCCGGAGGCGGCGTCGGCCTCGGCGTAGTAGGGATGTGCGCCGAACCGGACGCGCTCGGCCGTGAAACTCTGATCGCGTCGTCGGATGACGATTTTATCGGCGAGCAGGCGGATTTCGAGACGGGTGAAGACGGCGTGACCGATTGCGGTGATGGTCGCCGTCTCGGAGTTGTGGCGGATCTCGTCGGCGGTGATGAGCGTAATCCCGTCGGTAGCGCGGGCTTTTCCCCGCAAGACGTTTTCTTTGGTCTTGCCGTCGAACTCGGATGTTTCCGCGGTCAGGACGAGTTCCTGCTGCGCCTGAAGCCAGGGCGCGGCGAGAGCGATGAGGACGAAAAGTACGAGACGGCGAATCACGCGCGCAGCAAAGGTGGCGCTTCTGGGGCAAGCAAGCTTCCGCGGCGGCGCGGCGCGTGGTCGGGCAGTTGCCGCGGGGGATATTTCTGGCGGCTCGAAATACGGGCTAGACCACACCTTGCTCGCGTCACACGTTAAGCTAGGTCTATTCGCCCAACACTTTCGACCGCGTGATTATTTCCAAAGCCGACCTCTCCGCCCTGCTCCAGGCGAAACATGCCACGCCCCACTCTGTGCTCGGCATGCATCCCCTGACGCGGAACCGGAGCCAAGGTGTCGTGGTGCGGGCGTTTTTGAGCGGCGTCGCGGCCTGTGAAGTGGTGGAGCTCGACGCCCAGCCGCCGCAGGCGCACCCGATGAAGTCGGTGGCTGCGGAAGGCGTTTTCGAGGTCTTCATCGCCAAGCGACCGACGGTCTTCCGCTACCAACTACGGGCTACTTACGCGAACGGCGAAATCTGGCAGTTCTTCGATCCCTACTGCTTTCTGCCGACGCTCGGGGATCAGGATCTGTTCCTGTTCAATGAGGGTAATGAACATCGGGTCTACGACAAACTCGGTTCTCACCTGCGCACCCTTGGTGGCGTGCCCGGAGTTTCGTTTGCCGTGTGGGCACCGTCGGCGTCGAGGGTTTCGGTCGTCGGCAGTTTCAATCGCTGGGATGGTCGCTTTCATCCGATGCGCGCGCTCGGCGCGTCGGGGGTGTGGGAGTTGTTTGTGCCGGGCCTCGGCGAGGGCGAGCTCTACAAATTTGAAATCCGCGATCAGCGTGGCGGTCTTTTGACCAAGACGGATCCGTATGGCACTTGCTTTGAGCCGCCACCGAACAACGCCGCGATCGTCTGCAACACCGCGAAATTTCAGTGGAGCGATGGCGCGTGGATGGATCAGCGTCGCGCGCAGGCCGGTCAGCTCGACCGGCCGATGTCGATTTACGAAGGTCACCTCGGCTCGTGGAAACGTAAACCCGAGGATGCTGACCGCCCCCTGACGTATCGGGAATTGGCGGTGCAACTCGCCGACTACGCCGTCGACATGGGCTTCACGCATATTGAGGTGATGCCGTTGGCGGAACATCCGTTCGACGGTTCGTGGGGTTATCAGGTCACGGGCTTTTACGCGCCCACCCACCGCTTTGGGACGCCCGAGGATTTCGCGTGGTTTGTCGACCACCTGCACAGCCGCGGGCTTGGGGTGATTCTCGACTGGGTGCCCGCCCATTTTCCCCGCGACAGTTTTGCCCTCGCGGAATTTGACGGCACGCATCTCTACGAACACGCGGATCCCCGCCAAGGTGCCCACATGGATTGGGGAACGCTGATTTTTAACTACGGCCGCAATGAAGTCCGCTGTTTCCTGATCGCTAATGCGCTCGCGTGGCTCGAGCGCTATCACCTCGACGTCCTGCGCGTCGAT
>SYGN01000291.1 GCA_005799525.1 Opitutaceae bacterium
CCTTCATCTGCTGTCTCACCCACTTCACCCCTCGGCTTCCGAGTACACGCAATTCGATCATTTTGGTCTTTGGGTTTGCATCCGATTTGCCTGGGTCAGGATGTCTATGGGTCTGACTGACAAGCGCGTTTGCGGCGCTTGCCGCCGCGCCCCCACGACCCAAGCTTCAGTCTCTCCCCCATGAAGAACCTCCTCATTGTCCTCGGCGTGCTCGCCGCTCTCGGCGTCGCCGCCGTGATCGCTCTCCAATTCTTCCTCGGCTCCGCCGTCACGGCCGGCGTCAATCACTTCGCCCCCAAGCTCACGCAAACCAGCGTTGTTCTCCAGGGTGCCTCCATTTCCCCGCTCACCGGCAGCGGCACGCTCACCGGCCTTGTCATCGGCAATCCCCAGGGCTGGGGCGAGACCCCCCTCTGCACCCTCGGCAAGGTCCACATTGACGTCGCGCCGTTTTCCCTGCTCGGCGACCACATCGTCGTCAACGAGATCATCGTCGATGCGCCCGAGATCAACTACGAGACGAAGATCGTCGCGAGTAACGTCAACGACCTCCTCAAGAGCGTTGAGTCGGCGCTCCGCAGTGGCAAAAATACCGCTTCCCTCGCAACCACCAAGGATGGCAAGCCCATCAAGGTAGCGGTGAAAAAGTTTCGCCTCACCAATGCCCGCGTCCGCCTCGGCGCTGGCGGCGCCGGCATGACGATCCCGATGCCCGACATCGAACTCAACGACCTCGGCACCAAGGAAGGCGGACTCAGCCCCGACCAGGTTGTGGCCACAATCGTTAAACACGTTGCCGGAAACGTCGTCGTTGCCACGGTCAAAGCGGCTGGCGACATCAGCAAAACCGGGGGCGCTGCGACCGCCGAGGGCGTAAAGAAAGCCGTCGAAGGACTCAAGAGCCTCTTCGGCGGCGACCAAAAGAAGCCATGACCCTGACCTGCCCGTCACCGCGCCCGATCCGAGAGAGCTACGCCAACGAGGTCGCGCAGGGGTTTACCGAAGCGGCTAGAGTGCTTCTTGGGGATATGAAACCTGCGCTCCCACCCGCACTCTAGGAAATCTGTGCGCGGAGCCTTCCGGGTGGAGGTCGCCCTCACTGGTTCGGTGCGCACGCCGCCGACGGCCACACCTTCCTCACAATTCCCAGCCCGAATTTTCTAATTTCGCTCCGATTCCGCGCTTTCCGCACCCCCGCCGAACTCTTATTGCGATTTTCCGGGCTGTCCTTTTTCTCCCGACAGCCCCTCATGCCGCAGTCACTCTCGCCTTTCTCGGACGCCTCTCCTCGCTCGCTGCGCTGTTTGACCGCCGTGGCAGCCTTGGCCGCCAGTGCCGGCGCCGCGTGGTGGTTGTGGGTGGCACGTCCCCCGCCCCCGCCCTCCCCGCCCTTTGTTTTTCGCGACGGCTTCGAAGACCCGACGAAAACCGACGATCTGTTTCCCGGCGACGCCACCCAACCCAAAAAGGCACCGCTACAAGCCCCCACGGTCTCCGAGGGCAATACCGTGGCGGTGACGACCGAACGCGCCCATTCGGGCCGCAGCGCGTTGAAATTTATCGCGGCACCCTTCGATGGGAAAAAAGCCTCCGAGGCCGACATCGAACGCGAGGGACTCCGCTTCGTGAAGGGCGACGACGTGTGGTTCAGCGCTTGGTATTGGCTGGAAGGTACGTCGGAAGCATCGAACGTCTTCCTGTGGGATCTCGAGTCCACCGCTCTGCGCAACACCCCCGGACGCCGACTCTTTTTACAAGACGGCGAAATGGTCGCCTCCGACTTGGGAAAATGGTGGACATCTAAAAAATTTCGTGCGGCCACTGGCGCGCCAAAATTCCCCAAAGACCGCTGGGTGGAAGTAAAAATCCACCTCTACCTTTCCGATGGTGCCGATGGCCGGATGCAAGTTTGGCAGGACCGGGTAAAGGTGCTCGACGAAGCGGGTAAGACCCTGCCGCGGGCGAAGACAGTTTACGATCGTATCCAAGTCGGCGTCACGGCGAATACCGGGCGGACCAGCGCGCAAACCCTGTTCGTCGACGACGTCGTGCTCTCGAATCGGAAGCTGTGAGCCACAGATCGGCGGCTTCCCACCGCCTCCGGCCAGCCGATCGCAGCCCGGAAACGCGATCCCAGACCGCGCCGACTTCGCGCGTCTGACCACCGGCCACCCACCTCACGGCCCAAACGCCCACAGCCCCATCGCCTTCATCCGTTTTTCCAAGCCAAAGCGCGTGAAAAGCTTTTCCGTTTCCGACGGCGACCGCCGCTCCGCCCGCAAGGTTTCATCCGCCGCCAGGGCGCGCACGCCATCGACGATCACGGCCGCCGAATCCTCGATCAACTGCGGCGACACCTTGTCGATCGTATCCGCCATATCATGATAGTGCCGCACCGACTCGCGCGGAATGGGACCGTTGAAGGCCAGCGCGCGCACGCCGGCGAGTTGGTAGGGTGTATGGTCGCTGCCGACCCAGTTGATATTCTCCACCCCCTTCGCCAGCCGCGCCGTTTCTTGCCGCGCCGCCTGCCACCGTGACAATGCCGGCACGAGCGAATCGTCCCCGAGCGCGTTCACGCCGATGGGCACGCCGACCATGTCCAGATTCATCATCGCCACGACCGGCGTCGTCCCGAGCTGCGCCGCCGCCAAACGCGATCCGGCGAGGCCCTGCTCCTCGCCGTTAAACCAGATCAGCTCAACCGTGTGATGAAGGGTCGCACCGCGCAGGGCCACCGCCAGCGCGTAGAGCTGCGCAATCCCGATGCCGTTGTCCATCGCACCCTGCCCGAGATCCCAGCTGTCGAAATGCGCACCGATCACGAGCCGCGAAACGACGCGACCCGGCACGATGAGTCGCAGATTCGCCGTAGCCACCTCGCGACAGCGCGACTTCGTTTCCATCCGTAAACGCACCGGCGTACCGCGCGCCAAGAGCCGCTGCAACCATCGCCCTTCCTCCTGTGCGAGCGAATAAATCGGTATCGGCAGCGGCGTACCCGAAAAACTCCCCGTGCGCGCCAGCAATTGCCCGCCGCCCTCGCGGTTAGTAAACAGCACGGCCCGCAGCCCTCGCGCCACCGCCATCGCCACAATGTCACTCGTCTGCAACGCCGTGGTCGACGAGAGCACGCCGATGCATCCGCGCGTTGCCAGCTTATCCAAATCGGCATCCTTCGCATTACCCAAGTCGACGATGTCCGCGTCGAAGGCCGCGTGCGCCTCCGCATACCCGAGCGCCGCCACCCGCAGCCGTCGCGCAAACGGCGCGAGCACCTCCACGCGGTCGTCTCCGCGCTCCCAACCAGGCATCGTGAACGGAATTTTTTCCGGCGTATAACCGAGCGCGCGCAGCTCCGTCGCGAGCCGCTCCATCGCGCCGGCGTTAGCCACACTGCCCGTCAGCCGCCCGCCGAAATCGTCGCAGAGTTTTTCGAGGAAAGCATGCGGCGTCGCCGGTTCGGCCGCTCCCAACGCAACCCCGACGCAAACCACCAGCATCGCGCGCCGCCAATGAGGGCGGACTCCCGTCCGCCTTACCCAGCTCAGTCCACTCACAATGCGAACCGCAGTCCGCCCCTCTTCAAGGTACCACGGCATCGGTAATCGTGAGCGTGTTGAAATCGAGCACGCGCTTCAAGCGGCCATGCGTCATCGTGAGTGTGCGACCGCCGACCTCCGCATTGAGATACGGCCCGGCGAACAGTTTCCACTGCTCCGCGTAATCCACCACCCGCCCATCGACGCGGGGCGCGGCACCGTAAGCGACCTCGATTTTCCTCCCGCGCAGCGTGGTGAATTTCACGCGTGGGGTCGGCGCCAACGTGATCGCAAGCGGCAGTCCGCGGATCGCCGCCTTGAACGCATCCCAGCTCTTGAATTCACTCGCCGCCGCTGCCTGCAAAAGCGTCCCGTTTTTCGCGTGCGGCGAGGAGAGGCGCTTCCCGCCTTTCTCCAAGGGACGCCACTCGTAGCCCGCGAGCGGACGATAGGCGATATAGGTGTTGCCGCCCTGCGCAAATATCCAGCCCGACGTGTCCTCCTCAATCGACGCGAGATCTTTGGAGAAAAAACCGTTCACTTGTTTCCAAGGCGCACTCGCCGGCACATCGCTCAACGATATCAACGTGTCCTCCTGCTGGAAAATCTGCTCATACGGCGAACCCCCGAGAAGTTTGCTCTCCGCAATGTAGGTCGGCTTCCCCTGAAACGTCACCGCCGCGGGCATGTAGTCGGGCATCTCCGTGAAATACATCATCAACTCTTCCGCCCCATAGAACGGCTGCACGGAGAAGATCGTGTTGTGCACCCCGCGCGGATCCGGCACCGCCCACGTGAGATCCCACGAGTGCTGCTGAATCGGCTGGAGCAGGCCGCCTTGGTCAGAGCCGAGCGCGTAGTCCTTCGTCACGTAACTCGTTTTGTAAACCGGCGCATTACGGACGTCACTATTGCGCCAACGGTGCCGCGTGCGTTTGCGCTCCAGATGCGTGTAGGCTCCGCTGCGATCCGTGCCGATGCGATAGATCACCTCCGGCAACTCGTAGTGGTCCGCCACCGTGGCGAAATAAATACCCCAGCCGCCGTAGCTCGCCTGGGGCGGACAATTCCCGAGCAGCTGCCACGCAAAATACGAGGAGAGCGCGTTCCATTTCTCCAACACCGTCGTGTCGTCCGTGCGCGCATGCGAACCGATGTAGATTCCATTGAGCGTCTCCACGGCAAAATCCGCGATCACCCAGTCGAGCATCATCTTTCCGCGCTGGCGCATCTCCGGGTCCTGCGCCCAGGTGGCGAGAAATAACATCGGAATCGAATATTCCCCCAGGTAGTGGGTGCAGTCGTATTCGCCCTGCCCGATCGTCGTCGTCAGCTCCATCCAGTGCAGCAACCAGGCGCGCGATTCCGCCGAAATCTCCGCTGATGTTTTGCCGTTGAACCAACGGTCTTCGCCCTCACCCGGCCAGAGCTGGGCCATGAGATGCATCGTCGTGTAATACATCACCCAGTGATTCTCGGTGTCGCCGCGCAGCGGATAATACGTACGCCACGCTTCGCGAATCGCCGCCTTGGCTTCGCCCGTGAGCTGGTCTCGACCGAGATACGAAATGCAGGTCACGGGAAACATCCAGAACATGTCCGCCGCAGGCTTCTTCATTAGTTCAATCAAACGCTCCGAACACGCCGCAGCGTCTTCGCGCAAGGCAAGTTTCGCCGCAATCTCGGCGAGTCCGAGTTTCGTGAGATCACCCGGCGTCGCCATCGCCACCCGCCACCGCAGTGCCTCCATGCGGCGCGCCAGATACTGGTCGCGCCGCAGCGCCGGATCTTCCACCGGCGCGGTCGACGGCGGCGGAGCCGTGAAGGACGGTTGCGCCTCAAGTCCGACCGCCACCACTCCGAACAATAGAAGAGTGCAGAACGTGGTAGCCCGCCTCGTGAGAGGTGGGACGGAAAAAAAAGCGCCGACGCGCGACGGAGTTTTCATGATCATTTCCGGGGCACAAACACGAGGTCGAAGACATTCGCCTTTTCCCACTGGAGCTTCCGCCAAGTGCGGCCGAAATCATCTGACGCGAACAATGGCTCCATATACGGCGCCGCATAGAGGCGGTCCGGCATGTCCGGATCGATCGCCAATTTCCACACCTCGCGCTTCGGCAGGCCCGCCGTGCGGTCGACCCACGTTTTCCCGCCATCCTCCGACACCTGTACCCCCGCGCCCCAGCCACAATAAACCAATCGGCGCGCATCGCGCGGATCAAACTCGCCGTTGTGCAATGTTCTCTCCGTCGAAACTCCTGCCAGGCGCGTCCACGTGAGGCCACGGTCCGACGACCACAGCGCCCCATCGCCACCGGTTGCGGCAAAAAATACCGTCGGGTCGTGCGGTGATTGCCGCAGGCTATGCGTGACTTTTTCGGTCCCGTGCACGCGCCGCCACGTGCGGGCGCCATCCTCGGTGAGGTAGAGACCTTTTTCAGTGCCCGCGAGCACGCGGCCCCCCGCGGTGCGATCGACGAGGATCGCCTCGGTATAGGCGCGGCGAATACCCGCGTTCATCCGTTGCCACGTCTGCCCGCGATCATGCGAAACCGCGATGCCATCGGGGATTCCCGCGTAGACGTGCTCGGGGTGATTGCGGTCCACGGAGATAGACTTCGCCTCCGTCATGTCCCAACTCGTCACGATGCGAAACGTTTTCCCGCGATCCGGCGTCCGCAGCACGCCATCGAGCAGCGCAATGTAAAGCCGGGCCGGATCACTCGGGTCGTGCGTCACCGAAAACGTGCGGATGTGGTGCGGCCCCAGGTGTTCAAAGTTTTCGCGATCTGCCGACCGGTAAAGCCCGCTCAACAACGGTCCGCTGCGTCCCATCACGCTCCCCTGCCCACTCAGATTCACGCACACATAGAGATCATGTTTCAACTCGGCCGCCCCGACCCTCACACTCAAAAACACCAGCGCGAAAAAATAGAGTCGTCGTGCGATGATCATAAATTTAACCTGTCCGGATTATGCGTCTTTTCCTTATTCCCACCCTGTGCCTTTCCCTCGTCTCGTTCACGTCGCTCGGCGCCGCCGAAACGCCCGCCACTCCCGAGGCGAAACTCGCCGCACTCGGTCTCACCCTGCCCGCGACCAACACGCCCATCGCGAACTACGTGCCCACCGTCCGCACGGGAAATCTCGTCTTCCTCTCCGGCCATCTGCCGTTTGGCCCAGACGGCAAAGTCATCGCGGGCAAGGTTGGCAAGGACGCCGACGAAAAAATGGCCAACGCCGCCGCGCGCACCACTGCGCTCGCCCTCCTCGCTTCGCTCAAAAAAGAGATCGGCGAACTCTCCAAAGTGAAACGCATCGTGAAGGTCACCGGCTTCGTCAACGGCACCCCTGAATTTACCTCGCAGTCTGCCGTCATCAACGGCTGCTCCGATCTGCTCGTCGCCGTCTTCGGCGAACGCGGTAAACACGCCCGCGCCGCCCTCGGCATGGCCTCGCTCCCGCGCGGTGCCGTCGTCGAGATCGAGATGATCGTGGAAGTCCAGTAACGCGCGCATCACGTTTTTTTCAAAATCGCCGTCATCGCCGCCACGAGTCGGTCACACTCGTCCAGCCCATTGCACAGGTGCAGCGAGACGCGCACCGCATCCAATTTCTGCTCCGACACCGGCCGGCACCGCAGGCGATGCTCCCCGAGCAACCGCCCGAGTAATTTGTCGTAAGCGATCCGCGGCGTGCGAAACGCGATCATCGCCGCGCTGAGCTCGGAATTCGCCGGCGTGAGAATTTCGACATCCGGCAGCACCGCGATTCCCGCCCGCACCCGCGCGACCATCGCGCGACCGCGTGCCGCGATCCGTTCGCGCCCGATGCGCTCCTGCGTCTCCGCCGCCGCCACCAGCGCCACGACCGCCGCCGCGTTGCGCGTGCCATATTCGTGCCGCTGCGTTCCGGCCACGAAGGCCATCGCCATCGATAGATCCGCTTGGTCACTCGAATAAGCTCCCACTATGGTCGGGGTGACCTCGTCCAATTTTTCACGCCGGATAAACAGCACGCCCGTCTCATGCGGTCCCCCGATCCACTTGTGTCCACTCGTGGCAAACGAATCGCAGCCGATCGCGCGCAGCTCAAACGGAAACATCCCCGCTGACTGCGCTCCGTCGATGTGAAACCAAATCCCCCGCTCCCGGCAGAGCTTCGCGATCGCCACCACGGGCAGCACAATGCCGGTCGGTGCCGTCACGTGCGACACCTGCACGACGCGCGTGCGCGGCGTAATGAGGGCCACAATACGCGCCAAATTTTCCGCCGCAGCGGCCACACTCGGCTCGAACATGCGCACCACCACTCCGCGCTGTTTGGCTTGGTTGATCCAAGGAAACGCGCCGCCCGGATGCGCGTGATTGTCAAAAATCACTTCGTCGCCCGCCTTCAGCGCCAACCCCGCTGCGATGATTCCGTTGCCCTCGGTGGCATTGCGCACAAAGGAAATTTCCGCGGGTTCCGCACCAAGAAACCGGGCGAGCACCTTCCTGGCCTCCGCAAACAAGGCGTAACCCGTCTCCGACTTTTCCTGCAACCGCCGCGACGTCTTTTCGAAAACATCCAGCACCGGCCCCGCCGCCGGCCCGAGTCCCCCCGTGTTGAGGTAGGCAAAGCCCGGCGTGAGCAGATACTGCGCGCGGATCGCCGCCCAAAAGGGTTCGGGGTCGCGTTCGGAATACCCCGGCAACACCAGCGTCGCGCGTTGCTCTCCCCGCACCGACCCCACCGCCGCCAAGCCCACCACGCCCGCACTCAACCGCCGCAAAAACGTTTTCCGATCGAGGTTCATGCGTGAGAGAAAACCAAACGATGATCGAGGCGCAAGGTCGCACCAGCGGACAGCACGCGGGTGCCCCGGGAAAACGAAAACGCCGCCAACGGATTTTTCGCGCGCACGAACCACGGGATCGGTCCATCCAGATTTTCAAACCGGATCCGCGTGCGCCGCAGCGTGCCGTCGTGCTGACAATTCCACTCCATCCCGGCGGTCTCCGCTCCCTGCACCGCCGCCTCACCGACCAGTCCACCGTCCGCCGTGATCCCGATGCGCCCATCACCATGCTCGTCGAGCAGGTCGCGCGCCCCGCGAAATTGCAGCCCCGAATAGTGCGAACCCGCCAGACCGCCCCGCGATTCGTAATGGTCGAGCGCCAGATCTTGCCCCGCCGCATTGGACAGTTCGCTCGTCCAGCGCAACGACCACTCCGCCTGCCCTACGCTCGTCAGCAAGGTGCGCTGCTCGTGCAGCAGCTCACGCCCGGACCGCGGTTCACACCAGTAGACCGCGTGCTCCAATCGCTCCGCTGTACAGACTTTCCACGCACGGTGAATCTGCACACCGTGATCATCCCGCCACTGATAACCGTCCGCCACCCGGTGCGACGGCCCCCCCCAGAAATTGGTCCCACCCACGCTCGTGATCGTCAGGCTGAGCCCGTGATGCCACGGGTGGTCGTGCGGGCGAAAATTCGTCAAGACGTCGCCCGCGAGCGAACAAACCGGATGGGCATACGGCCGCGGCGACTCGTTCGCCGGCGTGCCGCCGCCAAACACATAACGCCACAACAGCCCGCCATCCGCCCGCAGCACGCGCAACACCCCCCCGCCTTCGTGTTCGAGTCGTGGCTCCGTGCTCATGGCAGCAACCTGCTTTCCGCCCACCGCCCACCAGCAAATTCACGTTTCGTACCGTCGGGGAAGGTAACGTGCACAGGCGTTTCCCGCGGCGCATCAATCTCCACGAACAACCGTCCGCCCTCCCGACGCCACGCCACCGTGATCGGCCCGCGCGGCGTGCACAATTTTCCATTCGCGTGCGTCAGGCCGCACATCCGCGGCTCGATCGCGATTTCCGAAAACCCCGGCGCCGCCGGCGTCACTCCGAGCACGCGCGTCAAGAATTCCAACGCCGGATGCGCGCTCCAAGCATGGCACAATGACCGCCAATAACTGTTCTCCTCCACAAACGTATCGAGCCCCGCCTCGACCGACTCGTGCCACGGTCCGAGAAATTCCGGCATCCGGTCGTAGTCGCCTGCCATCGCTAGAGCGCGGAACCCGATGTGCCACCAAAAGAACGACCCCGGCGCTAATTTCTCGTCGTGCGGAAAGCGGCGCAGCAAGATCTCCCGCTCCCGCGCTCCCGCCGCGCCGCACACCACCGCCCACGCATTCCCATATTGACTGATCTCCGGTCCGCCCGGCCGGTCAAAATAAAGCCCTGCCGCCTCCGACCAAAACCGCGCGTGAAGTTTCCCGCGTAGCGCGTCCGCTTCCGCAGTCAGCTCCCCCGCCTCCCGCTCTCGTCCGACCAACCGGCACAGCCCCGCGGTCTCGTCCAGCGCCACGATATACTGCGCCGAAATAATGCAGGTCGGCCCCGTCGCGGAGCCCGGCACCACCCCGCGCGGCCACCACGGACACCAGTCGGTGATATTCCAATACGGCAATTTTTCCGGCAACCCATCGACGTCACCGTGCCGTCGAAACCAATCGAGCACCGCCCGAAACCCCGGCAACAAATCCCGTAACACCGCGACATCCCCCGAGCACGCCACGTAGTCGCGCGCGCACGTGATCCAGTGCAACGACCACGAGGGGATGACCTGCACCAGCCGCGACGGAAACCGGCTCTGCGTGAGCCCATCCGACAGCCGCGACCAGTCGAAGTGATACAGCGCCTGCTTCGTGAGCCGATAGTCGCCCGTCGTGAGCATCGCGATCTTCGACGTGATCATCGTATCGCCCGCATACTGCATCTGCTCGTAGTAAGGACAGTCCTCAAACGTCTCGTGCGAACACAGCCGCATCGTGCGCAGCGCCGCCCGCCAAATTTTCTCTAGGCGCGGGTCCGAGCATGCAAACTCCGCCGCCACCCGATAAGGATAGGCCGTGAACCGATACCGCAGCCCACAAATCGTGAGCGGCTCGTGACCCGTCGTAACCGTAATCCCGATATACCGAAACGCCCGCCAATGCAGCGGCTCGAACACCTCGCCCGTTGCCCTTTCGCTCACCACGCCCACCCCGTCCGCCTGATTCCCCGCCGGCTCCCAGCGGTCGCGCCAACCCGAAATTTTCCCGCGCCGGTCAAACGTCCAGCCCGTGCTCTCGTCCGCAAAATGCGAGGCCAGATTCGCCAGCGGTTGCTGCCGCCCCAGCAATTTCGCCCGCGGCGTGCCCCAGGGCAGCCTCAACGCCTCCGCATACGTGAGGAGCACCGTGCTCCCCGCCCCACCCGTCGTCTCGATTTGCGGAAACCCCGTCGTCAACTCGCCCACATCGACGATCACCTCCACGGTCGTGCACGGCGGCACCGTCACGGTCTTCCCTTGCGCAACCCCAGTCCTCCACGCCACCGGCGGCTCGCCGCCACCCGGCAAAAACACGTCTTTAAACGCCGTGCCCAGCGCACTCTCCTCCAGCGCCGGAATCATGCGCGGCACCAGCCCATACGGGCTCGTCGGATCGCGCCGATTCACCAGCAACTCCGCCCGATAGAGCACCGTCGCCGCCGGCCACCCGGAGTCGTCGAACTCCGCGGTCGTCCACCCCTCCGGAATCAATTTCGACACGCGGTGCTCAAAATACCCCTGATACCCCTCGAAGGTCGTGCCCTCATTTTGAAATCGATGCGCCGTGTCCACCGCGACGTTCCATTTCGCGTCCGTCGACACGTCATCGCCCACCACGGCTGCGCCGCGTTCGCCGCCACCCGCCGCCCCGTCGCCCCGCAATACCCCATCCAACACAAACCCGCCCGCAGACGTCATCACCGAACACGGCGCGCCGAGTTGCGCCGGCCGATGCGCCACCCGCGACATGTCGAGCACGAGCGCCGCAAGGACGTTGCGCCCCTCCCGCAGCCGCGCCGTCAGTTCGAGGGTCTCGTAGAACTGGTGATTCACGTCTCCCTTCGCCGGACCGCGTCCGACCAATTCCCCGTTACAGAAAAACAGATACCGGCTGTCCCCCGACACATGCACCTCCAGCTGCGCCGCCTTCGCGTCCACGACTGCAAACGTCCTTCGAAACATCCGCACTTGGTAGTGCGAGGGCGTGGCCGCATCCGGAGCCGGCGTGGCATGGGTCGCCTCCGCGGACCAAATCCACGAGGCTCGTTGGGTGAAGGGGGAGTCAGACATACTCAGGGCGCACCACACCGACAACACTGCCGAACGACGCGCTCTCGGGAATAAGCTGGCGCTGTCATGAAATTCAATAACCGTTTTCATCTTTTTTCAGTCCATTCATGAAAGCCAAATCCCCGCCCCCCACCCTCGTCATGTGCGCGACCACTTGGTCGATGATCGGCTGGCCCACCCCTCGGCGCGAATGGTCCCCTGCGCAAAAACTCCGCGCCATAAAGGCCGCCGGCTTCGACGGCGTGTGCGCTTTCATCACCCCGGAGATGAAGCTCGTCGCCGACCGCCTCGACCTCTGCCTTATGAGCGGCTTCGACGCCAAGAGCGTCGCCGATGCCGTCCCCCGCCTCATCGCCCAGCGCGATCTCGGCGTGCGTTTCATCAACATCCAGCTCCTCAACCACGACACCCCTCCCGCCACCGCCGCCCGCGTCGCGGTGCAACTCATCCGCGAGTCCCGCAAGCTCGGCGTCTCCGTCCACATCGAGACCCACCGCGACACCTCGACCGAGACCCCGGAGAAATTCGACGAAATCGCCCGCCGCTACCGCCGCGCCACCGGCGAGCTCCTACCCGTCACCTGGGATCACTCTCACTTCGCCGTCTCGAAGCACATGCTGCCGGCCGATTATTCCGTCCGCCTGCTCGTCTGGCCGAAGCTCATCCAGCACTCGCAGATGTTCCACCTGCGCCCTTTCAACAGCCAACACTGCCAAGTCCCGGTCACCAACGGTCGCGGCACTCCCACCCCGGAATTCCGCGAATACCTCGTGTTCGCCGAAAATCTCTTCGCCTGCTGGCTCGCCGGCCCCCGCCCCGGCAACGCACTCTGGGTCTGCCCTGAACTCGGCATGAGCCACGGCTACCACGTCAGCACCGATCCCCACGCCTGGCCCGACGCCGTCCGCGCCCGCACCGAACTCCTCGGGGCCTGGCAACGCGCCCTCCTCCGCTGACCCCAACGGACCGGCGACACTCCTGTCGCCGCGCTTGACCCGCGAGAGCGAGCGGCGGTTTTCCAACCGCCGTAGGGCTCCCGCTCCGCAATGCTGCACACTCCCCACAATCGCTCCGCCCAGCCGTCAAAACGCTTGACGCCTTTCATCCCTTTTCATCCCTTTTCACCCTTCGTTCTGAAAGTTTCATTCTGTCGCCCTGCCCCACCCCATGTTGATTGCTGAGATCGCCAAAAAAGCGAAGGTCTCCCCGGCCACGGTTTCCCGTGCCATCAATCAACCTGCCATCGTGGCCCCCGAGAGTCTGGCCCGGATTCAGGCCGTGATGCGGCAGCACAACTACAGCCCCACCCCGCTCGATCGCCGCCGCGGCCCCAAGTTCCGCAAGCCCGGCCTGCGCAGGGTCGGCGTCTGGTTCGTTGGGGCCAAAGCCAACAATCCCAGCCTCAATTGGTTTCAAGACCAGCTCCTCCAAATCCAGTCCGGAAATCCCCTTTATCGCGTCGATCTCAGCGTCCTCTTTTCCAATACTCCCAACGAACTCCCCGGCCGCCTCGCCCAGGCCAAGCTCGACGGGATCATTATCCAGGGTATGGAGCCCTCCGCCGCCTGCCTCGCCCGCCTCGGCAGTCTCCCTCACGTGTGGTTCATGACGCGCCGCTCGACCACCTTTCCCGGAGATTTCGTCGAACCCAACAACGAGGAAAACGGCCAGATCGCCGCCGAGTATCTCAAGCGTCGCGGCCACAAATCCGTCGCCGTCATTTCGACCGACCCCGACTACAGCGCCATCACCCGTCGCGTCCGCGCCTTCGTGCAACACGCCGGTGAAATCGGCCTCCACGTCCACACGATCTTGGGCCAATCGAATCCCGGTGTGAGTTACCTCGACCAGACCAACGCCAACGCCGAAAGTGACACGCTGGTCCGCCGTTTCCTCGCTGCCAAACCGCGCCCCAGCGGGCTCTACATCCCCGTTGATCATTTCTGCGGCTCCTTCTTTCGCGCCCTGCGCGAAGCCGGTCAACAAGCCGGCCGCGACTTCGATGCCGTCCTCGGAAACTTTAATCCCGTCATTTACCACAACCTCGATCACCTCCCCGCCACGATCGATATCAATTTACCCACCCTCGTGCGCAAAGTCGTCGACCACCTCATGTGGCGCATTGAAAACCCCGGTGCCACCGGCCGCGTGGGCGTCACGATATCCCCCACTCTGATCGAGCTCAAACCCACGAACGGGTCCTGATCCGCCACCCACTCATTTTTCAGTTCGCTGCACCGGCACGCTTTGTATCAACATCCTCGCTTTCCCATCACTTTTCAGGTCTAACCTCCGCCGGCCTCTGCCGGTGGAAACCCGAAATCCCCACCACAAAACCATGATACCAACAACAAATCCGTCGAGCTCACTCGACCGAGCCAAAAAACTCGTGAGCCTGTGCCTCGCAGCGTCCATCGCCGCCAGCACGGGCTTCGCTCAAGCCCCCACGGCCGACTCCATGCGGCGCCTGCAGGACGAAAACGCCGCCCTGCGCAAACGCCTCGCCGAGCTCGAGGGCAAAGCCGCCCCCGCTGCTCCGGCCCCGGCTGCTGCGCCGACGACCGCCAAAGCGCCAGCAGCCAAGGCCCCCGCAACGCTGAAAACCGACGAAGGCGTGCAAGCACTCACGCCGTTCGAGGTTCGCTCTGACAAGGACTACGGCTACCTAAAGACGAACTCCGCCACCGCCACGCGCATCGGCATGGAGATCCAAAAGATCCCGCTCAATGTGCAGGTGATTTCGCGCGAGTTCCTCGACGACACCAATAGCCGGTCCCTCACTGATTTGTTCCGCTATTCGGCCGCCGCCTCGGGCGACACCCGGTTTGCCATGCGCGTCCCGGCCAATTCCGCAACTCCGCAAGGCTCGTTTACGATGCGCGGATTCGTCGTGAATAGCCTAATGCGTAACGGCATTTTCCGCTACACCTCCTACAACCTCGAAAACATCGAGCGCGTGGAAGTCGTCAAAGGTCCGGCCGCCGTCTTCTTCGGCCAAGGCTACCCCGGTGGCGTGATCAACTACATCAGCAAGCTGCCCGATTTCGGCAAGAATGCGACCTCGGTGAGTCACCAGATCAATGACAACTCGGGCGAAAAGGTGAATCTCGACCATAACGCGATTCTCTCGGACAAAGCCGCCCTGCGGGTCGTCGCAAACTGGGAGGATACCCAAGGTGAACGCCGCTTCGAGTTCCGACGTTCCAATAGCATCAATCCGTCCTTTGCGTTCGTTCCCTTCGCTTCCGGGAAGGTGAAGATCACGGCCGAAGCGGAATTCATCCGAGAGAAGTTCAGTTGGAACGATTTTGACTGGATCTTCAGCGATTTCGCCGGTTGGAAAAATGCCGCCGCGACCGGTCAATTTGGTTCGTCGACGGCGACGCTCGCCAACACCATCCTCGCCAACACCGGCAACGGTCTCACGGCCAACGTCGTCCAAGGCACGTCGACCCCCACGCTCACCTACGCGGCCTACATGAACAACAAGCGCATCTCTACGGGAAACTTCAGTCTCCCTGCCTACACGAGCGTGGAACGTGGTGCCTACATCACCAATTCCGCAGGTCAGTCCGTGCGCGACAAAGCATTTAACTACACCAGCCGGGGTGCGAACTTCCAGAACACAATCGACAACCTTTCTCTGACCGCCGACATCAGTCCATTCAGCTGGCTTGATGTACGCTATAACTATTTTAACGAAAAGTCGGAGAACTACTCGGTTGGCCAAGGCGGAGCGATTCTTCAGCCGTATGCCAACGGCGTTAATTGGAACATGGCCACCGGCAATCTCTCCGGTTATTATCGTTATGCCCAAACCCACAACATCGATGCCGTGCTCAAATTCGAGAAATTCGGCGTGAAAAGCAAACTGCTTACCGGTTTCCAGCGCATTACCCCCTACCAACAGTTCCTCGGCGGCCAGCTCGCCACGGAAGCCCAATGGGCTTTCTTGCCCGGCGCGCGCAACACTACCTCGAACCCCGACTACCGCGGCACCAACGTCGGCATCTACAACCACGGCAATGTCCCTTTCAATCAGGTCATCAAGGACCGCGCCGGCAACATTAAGCCCGTCCGCCAGATTTATTCGAACTTTGACCCGGGTGCCGAAATCTATCCCGACATCAGCGTCTACCATCAGTCGGATCGTAACGCCCTCGACGGCTACAAGGACAAGCAGCATTCGGCCTACCTAAACTACCAGGCCTCTATGCTCGATGATCGCCTCACCCTCCTCGCCGGTTTCCGCCGCGAAAAACGCTGGGCCCGCGGCCAGTATCAACCAAACAATTATCCGTGGTTCATTTACTTCCCGGATATGCATCTCAATCCGGTCGCCTTTCCGGAAGATGTCTGGGGCCACTCCATCAACTACCAGCGCGGTCTTTCCACCGATCAAAAGGGTGATTCGTGGATGGGAGGCCTCTCGTTCGCCCTCACCAAAGAAATCAGCATCTACGCTTCGAACTCGAAGACATTCAAGTTCAACAGCGGTCGCGTTGGCGGCCTCTTCGTAGGTGACGAGACCATGTGGTATGACGCCGCGCGCGCCTTCGGCTTCGGCGGCACACCCGGACAATCCTTCCGCTACCTCGGCCAGACCATCACCTCGGTGCAGCAGTTCCAGACTCTCCTCGGCAGTCGCGGAGTCTATGACCTCATCAAGAACGAAGAGGGCATGAATTGGGAAGTTGGCGCCAAGATGTCGAAGCTCGACGGCAAGATCGTTGGCACGCTCTCGATCTTCCGCGGCGAACGTGAAAATCAAATGCTCGATGACGGAGCCAAGCAGTCCAACCTCGAGGAGCCGCTGAATTACAGCACCGATCTCTTCCCGGTGGGCTCGCCGTTCCGCAATACCCGACTCCTCCGCTGGCGCACAACCGACCTCAAGAACCGCATGGAAGGCACCGAAGCCGAGGTTATCTGGACTCCTCGTCGCAACTTCCAAGCCGTCATCAACGGCTCGTGGCTTTACACGGCCAAGACGGTCTTCGACAAAACCCGCGCCGCTCCCGGCACGACCGCCTACAACGCGCTCGCTCCCGCGGGCAAAGTCGCGTCGGACATCTACTACAAAGCCCGGATCGAGAACGTCCCCGAGTTTCGCTTCAACTTCTTCGGGAAATACACCTTCACCGACGGCTTGTTCAACGGTCAGGGGCGCGGCGCCACCGTCGGGCTCGGGGCTCGCTACTCTTCCGAAACTGTCGTCTCTCGCGCCGTTGACTGGAATCCCCTCGCGGGCGGCTACCAAGCCGGCGACTACCTCGTGTTTGATCTCACGGCCAGCTACCCGTGGGAAATCCTCGGCTACCGGATCCACTCGAATTTCGGTCTCTATAATGTGACCGACAAGAGCTACTCCGAAGGCTCGTTCGTGCAGTCCCCCGCCCGCAATTGGATCTTGCGCAACACGCTGAAATTCTGACCCCGGGCTGAAGTCAGTCCGGACCACTCCAAGACGGAGGCCAGTGGCCTCCGTCTTTTTTCCACCCCTATCTCGGCACTTCGGCCAACCCCTCACTTCGCCGCCGGCTTCGTACCCCATCCGTAGACCCACATCGGCCGCGTCTTCACCTGCCAGTCGACAAAGCCCGCATGCGTGAAAAACGCCTCGAACTCTGGCACCGAGGAACATTTTGAAATCTGCGCCGGCCGTTTCTGCGGCGGAAACTGCGTGCGGCTCGCCTCAAACATCGCCCACCCTTCCGGCGACGCGATGTTCGCGTTGTCACAATAAAAACGCCCTCCCGGCTTCAGTACCCGCATTGCCTCGAGCACATACGTGTAACGATCCCATTCTTCGAGGTGCATAAACACCACCGTCGTGTACACCACGTCGACCGAGTTGTCCGGAATCGGCTGCAAATCGTAGCCGGAAATTTCCTGCAGCCGCGTGTTCGTCAGCCCAAGCAACCGCCGGCTCGCGAGCTTGATCATGTTCGGCGACACATCGCAGCCGATCCACTCTTTCACAAACGGCGACAACACCCGCCCCACGCGCGCGACCCCGCACCCGATCTCCAAAAACGTGTCCGTTGGCCGGATCCCCGTCGTCTCGCCCAAAATATACAACGTGTCTTCCGCGTCCGCGTGAAACTTCTCCTCGTCCGTGTAGCCGGACACCACCATGTAGGCATCCTCTTTGCTGCCCGAGAGCGCCGTCCAGACCGATTTGTAGTCGCCGCGAATTTCACTCATGCAGAGCAGTGAAAGTGAAAGTGACGGGGAAAGGGAAGGGTGAAGATTTTGGCCGCGCCCATCCCCGACGCCCCTCCGCCGCCACTTTCTCCGTAATCGGCTCTTCACTTTCCCCCTCACGGTCACTTTCACTCATCCCATGCGAATCTTGATCTCCGGTGTGTGCGGCTTTGTTGGCAGCACCCTCGCACGCGCGCTCGCTGAATCCGATGCTGGCCACACCCTCGTCGGTTTCGACAATTTCATCCGCCCCGGCAGCGAGTCCAATCGCGACGCCCTGAAAAAACTCGGCGTCAAACTCTTCCACGGCGATCTCCGCGCCCCGAGCGATCTCGAAACGCTCCCCGCCGTCGACTGGGTCATCGACGCCGCCGCCAACCCGAGCGTCCTCGCCGGCGTCGACGGTAAAACCAGCTCCCGCCAGCTCATCGAGCACAACCTCGGCGGCACGGTGAACATGCTCGAGTTCTGCAAAACCCATCGCGCCGGCTTCATTCTCCTCTCCACCAGCCGCGTCTACTCCATCCTGCCCCTCGCCGCCCTCGCCGTCGAAGTCCACCAACAGGCCTTTCGTCCCGCGCTCCGGGTTTCCCACCCCCGCGGCATCGGCCCCGCCGGCGTCGCCGAAGAGTTTTCCACCGCCGCCCCGGTCTCGCTCTACGGCTCCACCAAACTCGCCAGCGAAGCCCTCGCCCTCGAATACGGCGCAACATTCGACTTCCCCGTCTTCATCAACCGCTGCGGCGTCCTCGCTGGGGCCGGTCAATTCGGCCGCGCCGACCAAGGCATCTTCGCCTACTGGTTGAACGCTCACCTCCGCCAACACCCGCTCCGCTACATCGGCTTCGGTGGCCACGGGCATCAGGTCCGCGATTGTCTCCATCCCCGAGACCTCGCCCCGCTCCTCGCGAAACAGTTCACCGCGCCCGCACTCCCCGCCTCCGACCGCATCGCCAATTTCTCCGGCGGTGCCGCCTCCGCCCGGTCGCTCCGCCAACTCACCGCTTGGTGTGATGCCGCCTTCGGCCCCCACCCCATCGCCGCCGACCCCACCCCTCGTCCCTTTGATATTCCGTGGCTGGTCCTCGACTCCGCCAAAGCCGCGCGCCTCTGGAAATGGCGCCCGCAAACACCCACCGCCGCCATCCTCGAGGAAATTGCGACCCACGCCCGCGCACACCCCACCTGGCTCGACCTCAGCGCCCCCCTCTGACCCGCATCTTTCTCTTTTCTCTTTCTGTTTCTTCTTTCCCCCTCGTCCCATGTCCGCGCCCGCTTCCGCGCCACCCACCCCGCTCACTCTGTTCTCCGTCGTCATTCCCGCCCGCGACGAAGAAGCTTCGCTCCCGCCCACCCTCCGCGCCATTTACGCCGAGTTCACCCGCGCCGGTATCCCCCACGAACTCATCGTCGTCGACGATGGCAGCAAGGACACCACGTGGTCCGTCCTCCAATCCCTCCGCTCCGAGATCCCCACGCTCGCCCCCGTCCAAAACCTCGGCCTCCACGGCTTCGGCCGCGCGATTGTTTACGGTCTAAATCACATGCGCGGTGACGCCGTCGTCGTCATGATGGCCGACGCTTCGGACTCGCCCGCCGACGCCGTACGTTACTGGCACCTCCTCCATGAGGGCTACGAGTGCGCCTTCGGCAGCCGTTTTATTCGCGGCGGCCAAGTCCGCGACTACCCGCGCGTCAAACTCTTCGTCAACCGCCTCGCAAATCTTTTCATCCGCGTCCTCTTCCGCCACGGCCTCAACGACACTACCAACGCCTTCAAGGCCTACCGTCGCCACGTCATCGAAGGTTGCCGCCCGCTCATCGCCCCGCATTTTAACCTTACCGTCGAACTCCCCCTCAAGGCCATCGTCCGCGGCTACTCGTGGACCTTGACTCCGATCTCGTGGGAAAACCGCAAACACGGCGTCGCCAAGCTCAAGATCAAGGAAATGGGCAGCCGCTATTTTTTCATCTGCATGTATGTCTGGCTGGAGAAATACTTCAGCCGCGGCGACTACCGGCGGCGTTGAATCACCCCCGCGAAGTGCACATCACCCGGTTGGTGCTTCGCGCGGAGGGGCGGCTTTTCAGCCGCGCACGCAGCGCAACTGGAAAGTCGCCGTTCAATCAGACACGAGCTGCCGGCAAAGACCCCCCACCGGCAGATGAGCCCACCTCCGCGAGGTGTGAGCCAAAATCCTGCTGCATCGAAAGCAAAGGGAGTGTTTTCACCACGTCCATCGCGCGACCACACGCTACGACCGGTGCCAACCGCCGCAGGACTTTCTCTTATCGGGTTAACCGCTAATCTGCGCTGATCATCGCTAATTCAAACCACCGGCTGGAGGCTCGCGCTTCGCCGATTAGGCGGGGCCCGCACGGAATCGAACGACCCTTGATGCCAAAAAATTAGCGCAGATTAGCGGTTCAACCCTTCCGAGGGTTGTATTTCGGCGGCCGAGCCCGCCGTCCTTTTACGACTCCCGAGCGGCATGAGACCAATGGAGGAAATTTGTCTCACCCCACCTACGCGAAGTACCCCCGAAAAAACCCTTGTTCTCCCTTCCTCCCGCCGTTTCCTTCAGATTTCAATGATTTATCTGCTCGGTGGTTCCGGTTACGTCGGCCAAGCTTATCAGTCGCTGCTCGCGCGCAAAGGCATCCCCTTTCGCAATCTGCGCCGCGCCGACGTGGATTACACCAACCCCGCCACCCTCCGCGACGCCCTCCTCCGCGACCGGCCCAAGTTTCTCATCAACGCCGCCGGCTACACCGGCAAGCCCAACGTCGACGCCTGCGAACTCCACCGCTCGGAGTGCCTCTTCGGCAACGGCGTCTTTCCCGGCATCGTCGCCTCTGCCTGCACCGACGCCGGCGTCCCGTGGGGACACGTTTCCTCCGGCTGTATCTACACCGGCTCCCGTCCCGACGGCACCGGGTTCAGCGAGACCGACACACCTAATTTCACGTTCCGCACCGACAACTGCTCTTTCTACAGCGGCACCAAAGCCCTCGGTGAAGAAGTCCTCGCCGGCACGCCCCACGTCTACACGTGGCGCCTCCGCATCCCCTTCAACCACGAGGAAAACCCGCGCAACTACCTCACCAAGCTGATGCGCTACCAGACGCTCCTCGCCGCGGAAAACTCCATTTCGCAACTCGAGGAATTTGTCGCTGCCACCTTCGCCTGTTGGGAAAAACGCGTCCCGTTCGGCACCTACAACGTCACCAATCCCGGCCACGTCACCACCCACGAGGTCGTCGACCTCATTCTGAAGAGCGGAGTCTACCCTAAAAACTACGTCTTCTTCAAAGACGAAAACGAGTTCATGCACACCGCCGCCAAGACCCCCCGCTCCAACTGCGTCATGACCTCCGCCAAGCTCGCCTCCGTCGGCATCGTCATGACAGAGGTCCACGAGGCCGTCGCCCGCGACCTAAAAAACTGGAAAAGAGCGGCCTGAGCCGTAACGTGCCCCCATGTCGACCGCCGAACTCAAGCAGACTGCGGACAAATTGACCGCCAAGGAGCGAGCTTGGATGAAAGCGTATCTGTTCGCGAAAGATCGCGCCAGCAATTCCGTATGGAGGTCCGAGATGACACGGCGACGCCGGACCATGCAGGCGGGCAACGAAATCACGTCGGAGGAATATTACCGGCGCGTCCGCGCGCTCGATCAAAGCAAGGTACGGAAACGCAAGGCCGCGTGAATCTCGACTATTCCTGGTCGGTTGAAGGTGCCGCGTATTATTATTTGTCCGGCCTATCGAAGCGCCGCCGCAAGCAACTCGAACGCGCGATCGAGGCGCTTGCCCTCCTCCCGTTTCAGCCCTCGCTTTTCACCCTGCAAGACGACGACGGACTGCCCTTGGCCGTCGTCGAAAACGAGGGCCACCTCGTCTGCTATCACGCTGACCATGCCGCTCAAAGCATCCGCGTGACGGAAATAACTCCCCTTCCATGAACCTCCTCGTCACCGGCGGCGCCGGCTTTATTGGCAGCAACTTCATCCGTCAGCGCCTCACTGAAAAAGGCTCACCGCTGACCAAGCTCGTCAACCTCGACGCGCTCACCTACGCCGGCAACCCAGCTAACCTCGCCGACCTCGCGAACGACCCGCGCTACGTTTTCGCGCACGGCGATATCGGCGACACCGCCCTCGTCACCCGCCTCCTCGCCGAACATCACATCGACGCCGTCGTGAATTTCGCCGCCGAGTCCCACGTCGACCGCTCCATCGATTCCCCCGAGCCCTTCATCCAAACGAACGTTGTCGGCACGCTCCGCCTTCTCAACTGCGCCCGTCTCTACTGGGCCAAACTCCCCGAGCCCCGCAAAGCCGCCTTCCGTTTCCTCCACGTCTCCACCGACGAAGTTTACGGCACCCTCTCGCTCACCGATCCGGCCTTCACCGAGGAAACGCCCTTCGCCCCCAACTCCCCCTACGCCGCCTCGAAAGCCTCCAGCGACCACCTCGTCCGCTCGTTCCAGCACACCTACCATTTCCCGACCCTCACGACGAACTGCTCGAACAACTACGGCCCG
>SYGN01000292.1 GCA_005799525.1 Opitutaceae bacterium
GCCGACTACAAGAAGCTCTACGTGGCCGACACCGGCGCGTCGCACTACCCGGATGCGCCGAAGAACATCAAAGTCTGGGACGTCGACGGGACGAAATTGAAGAACGGTCGCGAGTTCGCCTCGATGAAGATGAACCTCAATGGCAAGGAGGTCGCCGGGCTCGCCGATGGCATCCGTTGCGACCGGGACGGCAACATCTGGGCCAGCGCCGGCTGGGTGGGCGCCGGCTACGACGGCGTGCATGTCTTCTCGCCCGGCGGCCAGCGCATCGGGCAGGTGCTGCTGCCGGAAATCTGCAGCAACGTCTGCTTCGGCGGCCCACGCCGCAACCGCCTCTTCATGACCGGCAGCCGCTCGCTTTACGCCGTGCACTCCGAGGCCCTCGGCGCGCATTGGTGCTGAAGCGTGGGGATGGAGTGAAGGAGTGAAGGAGTGAAGGAGTGAAGGAGTGATGGAGTAATGGATTGATGGAGCTGTGGAAAACGACCCTCCGCCACTCGTTACCCCAATACTCGACGACTCTACTACTCCATCCAGCCACGATTCCGTTGCTCCGCCACTCCATCACTCCACTCCCCGCCTCCATGAAACCTCTCATTCTCCTCCTGACCGCCCTCGGCCTCCTCGCCACCCAAGCCCGCGCCGGCGTGACCAAGGACAACTTCGGCGCCACGCGCGACGGCGCGTCCGTCGAGCGCTACACGCTGAAGAACAAGCAAGGCCTCGTCGCCAAGATCATCACGCTCGGCGGCATCATCACCGAGCTGCATGTGCCGGACCGCGCGGGCCAGCTCGCCGACATCGCGCTCGGTTTCGACACCGTCGCCGAATACGAGGAGCACAACGGCACCGTGTATTTCGGCTGCATCACCGGGCGCGTCGCCAATCGCATCGCGGGCGGCAAGTTCGACCTCGACGGCAAGTCCTACACGCTCGATCTGCATCCGAAGACGACCTTTCACCTCCACGGCGGCCTGAAAGGCTTCAGCAAGGTCATCTGGAAAGCAGAAATCATCACCGACCCCCGCGGCCCCGCCTTGCGCTTGACCTACCTCAGCAAGGACGGTGACCAGGGTTTCCCCGGCAATCTCGCCACGGCGGTCACCCATGTGCTCACCGAGGACGGCGCGCTCGTCATCGAGTATGTGGCGACGACCGACAAAGCCACGCCCGTCAATCTCACGAACCACACCTACTTCAACCTCGCCGGCGCCGGCAGCGGCACCGTGCTCGACCACCGGCTCACCTTGCAGGCGCAACGTTACCTCGAAACCGATGCCGACATGGTGCCCACCGGCAAAATGCTGCCCGTGGCCGGCACCGCGTTTGATTTCACGAAGGGCGAAGTCATCGGCCGCCGCACCGCGCAGATCGCGATCGGCGGCTACGACCACGCCTACGTGCTCGCTGACAAACCCCGGCCCAAGCCCGTCCTCGCCGCCGAGGTGCACGAGCCAAAGAGCGGCCGCCTGATGCGCGTCCTCACCAACGAGCCCGGCGTGCAGCTCTACACCGCCACCTACACCACGCCGCTCAAGGGCAAGCGCGGCACAAGCTACGACCGCTTCCATGGCTTCTGCCTGGAGACCCAGCATCACCCCGACTCGGTGCACCACGCCGCCTTCCCCAACACCATCCTCCGCCCCGGCCAGACGTATCGCACCACGACCGTGCATCAGTTCACCACGCGCTGAGCAACGAGACCTTTGTTGACCTTCCCCCTCTCCCGGTCTCTCGCTCTTCCTGCCGCCATGCCCGCCGGCCATACTTTCCTTTGCCGCACCTTCCTCCGCCGCGCTGCCGCCGCGCCCGCGCTTGGTGGCCTCCGGTCCCGCGGTCAGGCCTCAATCCTTTCCCGATTCAACCTCCGCAATATCCCGTTTCCGATCGGTCGCCTGGCAGCGCTTGGCGCCTGGTTGCTCGCGCCGGCCTTCGCCGTGGCCGCGCCGGACTTCGTGCGCGAGGTGCGTCCGATCCTCGAGGCGCACTGCTTCAAGTGCCACGGCCCCGACAAACAAAAGAGCGGCTACCGCCTCGACGTGAAGTCCATCGCGCTGACTGGCGGCGAGGGCAGCGCACCGAACATCCTCCCCGGCCGCGGCGCCGCGAGCCCGTTGGTGAAGGCGATCACCGGCGAGGATGCCGACATGAAGATGCCGCCCGAGGGCGAATCGCTTTCCGCCGCGGAAATCGCCACGATCAAGGCGTGGATCGACGCCGGCGCGGTCTGGCCCGACTCCGCGAGCGCCGCCGTCGCCGACCCGCTTGATTGGTGGTCGCTCAAACCGCTCGCGTCCGTCACGCCGCCGGCCTCGACCGGAAATCCCATCGACGCATTCATCCGCGCCCAGCTCACCGCGCGCGGCCTCGCGCCGGCCCCTGCCGCCGACGCGCGCACGCTGATCCGGCGGCTTTATTTCGATCTCACCGGCGTGCCGCCGACGCCCGAAGCGATCGCTGCCTTCGTCGCTGACACCGCGCCCGGGGCCTACGAGCGACTGGTGGATCAACTGCTCGCCTCGCCGCGCTACGGCGAGCGTTGGGCCCGGCACTGGCTCGATGTCGTCCACTACGGCGACACGCACGGCTACGACAAAGACAAGCTCCGCCCCAACGCCTGGCCCTACCGCGACTACGCCGTGCGCGCCTTCAATTCCGACAAACCCTACGCGCGCTTCGTGCAGGAGCAGATTGCGGGCGATGTGCTGTTTCCCGACACCGCCGACGGCATCGAGGCGCTGGGGTTCATCTCCGCCGGCCCGTGGGATTTCATCGGCCACGCGGAAGTGCCGGAGTCCAAGATCGACGGAAAAATCGCCCGTCACCTCGACCGCGACGACATGGTCGCAAACACCATCGGCACGTTTTCCAGCGTCACCGTCCACTGCGCCCAGTGCCACAACCACAAGTTTGATCCGATCCCGGCGGAGGATTACTACAGCCTGCAGGCCGTCTTCGCCGCGCTCGATCGCACCGATCGCGAATACTACCGCGACGACGCCCGCCACGCCCGCTTCCAAACGCTCCGCCGTGAACAACGCGAGACCGCCGCCGCGCTCGCCACCCTCGAGGCCCCGCTGCGCGCGCAAGCCGGCGAAGCCTACGCCGAGGTCACGCGCCGCCTCGAGCTGCCGCCGCAAACTGATCCCGCGAATCCCGGCCAGCCGAGTCCGAGCCGCGGCTACCACAGCGCGTTGTCGCCCACGCCCGATGCGACGAAATGGGTGCAGGTCGACCTCGGCGAATCCATCGAGATCAACCGCGCCACGCTCGTGCCCGCCCACGACACCTTCAACGGCATCGGCGCCGGCTTCGGTTTCCCCGTGCGTTTCAAGGTCGAGGCGAGCGATGACCCGGAGTTCCAAACCGGCGTGAAGCTCCTCTGGCAACGCTACGATCAGACGTTCATGGCCGATTTTCCCAATCCCGGTCGCGACGCCTTCACGACCGGCGGCGGCGCCGGCGACGGCATCATTGGCCGCTACGTCCGCGTGACCGTGACGAAACTCGCGCCGCGGAAAGACGACTACATGTTCGCGCTCGCCGAGCTGCGCGTCACCGACCGCGCCGGGAAAAATGTCGCTGCGGGCCGGCCCGTCTCGGCCCTCGACACGATCGAGAGTGGCGAGCGCTGGCGGAAATCCAACCTCACGGACGGCATCGCGCCCGCCACCCTTTCCGCCGAGGAAAAATCGGAACTCGAGCGCGCCCGCGACGCCCTCCTACTGGGCTTCGCCGACGAACCCACGAAATCCCGCCGCGCCGCGCTCCTCGCCGAGTCCTCGCGGATCGCCGCCGAGCTGAAAGCGTTGCCCAAACTCGACCTCGTTTATGCGGGCGGCGTCCACACGGGCAGCAGCAATTTCAAGGGCACGGGAGCCGACGGCGGACGGCCGCGGCCGATAAACGTGCTCGCCCGTGGTCAGGTCACCACGCCCGGAAAACTCGTCGGTCCCGGCACCTTGTCCGCGCTGCAATTTGCCCCGGCGCGTTTCGCGCTGCCACCGGACGCCGGCGAGGGCGAGCGCCGCGCCGCCCTCGCGCAGTGGCTCACGGATCCGAAAAACCCGCTCACGTGGCGCAGCCTCGTGAACCGCGTCTGGCAGTATCATTTCGGCCGCGGCCTCGTCGACACGCCCAATGATTTCGGTCGCAACGGCAGCCGTCCCAGCCACCCCGAGTTGCTCGACTGGCTCGCCGCCGATTTCCGCGACCGCGGCGGCTCCCTCAAATCCCTCCACCGCCGGATCGTCACGAGCGCGACCTACCGGCAGGCTGTCGCCGCCAATCCCGCGGCGGAGAAAAGCGATTCCGGCAACACGCTCCTCTGGCGCCAGAACCGCCGCAAGCTCGAGGCCGAGGCGTTGCGCGACGCCGTCCTCGCCGTCAGCGGCAAACTCGATCTCACGATGGGTGGGCCGGGCTGGCAGGACTTCGTGATCGAGCGGCCCGAGCACTCGCCGCATTTCAAATACGAGCTCGCAAATCCCGAGGATGCGAAGACCTGGCGCCGCTCCATCTACCGCTTCGTCGTGCGCTCGCAGACGCAGCCGTGGATGACGTCGATGGACTGCGCCGATCCGTCGATGCGCGTGGACAAGCGCAACGAGAGCCTCTCGCCACTGCAGGCGCTCGCGATGCTCAACAACGGCTTCGTCGTCTCGCAGGCGCAGCACCTCGCCGCGCGCGTGCAGGCCGAGCGCCCCGCCGATCTGCCCGCACAGGTCGCGCGCGCTCACGCGCTCGCGTTCGGCCGGGCGCCGGAGGCGGCGGCCGGCGCTCGCCTCGTCGCCTTCGCGGAGGCCGAGGGCCTGCCCGCGCTCTGCCGGCTCCTGCTCAACCTGAACGAATTCACGTTCGTCGACTGACCATGGCCCACGACTCTCCTTTCCATCGCCCCGCGGCGACGCGCCCGATCTCGCGCCGCGATTTCCTCTGGCAATCCGGCGGCGGTCTCGGCGGTCTCGCGCTCGCCGCGATGCTCGGCCAGGACCGCGCCCTCGCCGCCGGCGGCCCGGCGCCGGCCTCGCGCCCGCTGCACCATCCCGCGAAGGCGAAACGCGTCGTGCAGTTCTTCATGGCCGGCGCCGCCAGCCACATCGATCTCTTCGACTACAAGCCCGAGCTGATCAAACGCCACGGGCAGCCGAGCGATTTCGGCGAACCGGTGGAGGCGTTTCAAAACGGCCTCGGCCCGTGGCTGCGGCCCGTCTGGGATTTCCAACCCTACGGCCAGTCCGGCAAGATGCTCAGCGAAGTCGTGGCTCCGCTCGGTGGCGTCGTCGACGATCTTGCGTTCGTTCACAACATGGTTGGCAAATCCGGCGTGCACAGCGCCGCGACGCTGCTGCAGTCCACGGGGTTTCAACTGCCCGGCTTTCCCGGCGCGGGCTGCTGGGCCAGCTACGGCCTCGGCTCGTTGAACGAAAATCTCCCGACGTTTGTCGTGCTGCCCGATCACCGCGGCTTCGCGTCCAACGGCGTGAAGAATTGGGACGCCGCGTTTCTTCCCTCGCAGCACAGCGGCACGATCATCTTTCCCGGCACCGCTGCGCCGGTCGCCGATCTTTTTCCCCACGCCTCCGGCAAGTTCATCACGCCCGCCGGCGAGGCCGCGGCGCATCGGCTGATGGCCGACCTCAACCGCCAGCACTCCGCCGCGCGCGAAGGCGACCAGCGGCTCGACGCGCGCATCCGCAGCTACGAACTCGCCGCGCGCATGCAACTCGCCGCCCCCGAGGCGCTCAACCTCAAGGCTGAGCCCGCCCACGTCCTGAAACTCTACGGCCTCGACGGCGGACCGCAGACCTGGCCGAAGGAGATCAACGCCGACGAGGAAGCCTTCCACTTCTCGCAAAAGTGCCTCGCCGCGCGGCGGCTGCTCGAGCGCGGCGTGCGCTTCGTCCAAATCTGGAGCGGCAATGACAACAGCCACCCGCGCCGCAACTGGGACTCACATGAAAACGTGCAGCGCGACCACGGCCCGCTCGCCCTCGGCATGGCCCGCGGCGCCGCCGCCTTCATCAGGGATCTCAAGCAACGCGGCCTGCTCGAGGACACGCTGATTCTCTGGACGACCGAGTTTGGCCGCATGCCTTCGTCCCAAGGCGGCAAGGGCCGCGACCACAATCCGTTCGTCTTCACGAACTGGCTCTGCGGCGGCGGCATCAAGGGCGGCGTGACCCACGGCGAGAGCGACATCTGGGGCTACAAGCCGCTCGACCGCACCCGCCCGACCACGGTCTACGACATCCACGCCACGATCCTGCACCAACTCGGACTCGACCACGAGCGCCTCGCCTTCCGCCACAACGGTATCGACCGCCGCCTCACCGACGTGCACGGCCACGTGATCAAGCCGCTCCTCGCGTAACCGGGACGTCTTCAGCGCGGCTCCACGCGCGGCCTCGCCAGCTCCACCGCGAGGCCGCGGATCATGCCTTCGCAACGCGCTGCGAGGCGGTGCGTTTGCCGGATACCCTGCCGGCCGCACCGGGACCGCCAACGCATAGCGGTTTCCGATGCAACCGGCCAAACAAGATGTCCAATTTTCCCGCCGCCCGCGGTAACGGGATCTCCGCACCCACACGTCCGATCCCCTCGACCCCGCTGCCCGCTCCGGCCCGACTCATGCAGACGATCATCGCCTTGCCGTCCATCGGCTCTACGCGCTTCTCGAAATGCGCCACCAGATCGGCGGCCACCAGCGCGATGCGTTTCGGATCGCCCACCAGCGCCTCCAGCGCGGCCCACTTCGTCTTGAGCTTTTCCTTCCTCATCAGCTCCTCGCCTTCGGTGATTTCTTCAAACTCCGCGTCGGGCTTCGGCAGCTCGGCAGCGTTCAGACTCAGCTTGGAACCGAAGCAGCCAGGTGGGGCGACTGAGATGGACAACGCAACGCGTTGGGCGAAGCCCGACCGAGCGGGGCCCCGCTTGAAACAACTTCTCGCCACCTTCCCACGAAAGCTCCGCTGCCGTGCGAAACCGCAACCGTGCTGGCGTCCCACCGTGATGCGCCGCTGCCGAGCCTCGAAACAGAAGCCCGCGCCGAGTTCGAGTAGGAACGACTGGAGATGAGTGAGCAGCGCACTTTCGAGGTCGGACTCGAGGTATTCCGGACGCTCCGCGAGGCCAGTGAATTCGAGCACGTAGGGGTCCCGGATGAGGTCGGCGAAGGTGGCCGGCGGTTCCTGCTTCCGGGCGCGGGTGATGACGGCGTGCTTCTTCGTGGAGAGCCTGGTGCGCTCGTAAAGCAGTGAGCCGATCTGGCGGCGGAGCTAACGAACCGACCAGTTGGCTTTGATGCACTCGTTCTCAAAAAAGGCGCGTTTCCAAGGGTCATTGATGGCGAGAAGCTCAACGAGCTGGCTCCACGACAAGCGGAGAAGCGAGGCTAATCCGACGGGGTCAATCCGCTGGTTGCTGCAGCGCTCGCGAGCGGGCCAGCGACACAATCGAGCCAACCAGCGACCAGCGGGTTGACCCCCGTTTCGTGTCCTCCACGAACTCTTGAAGCGAATCAAACCGGTGCGCCAGGTTCGGGCGTGATCTCCTCTATTCTGCCGGCCGCCAAGTCGTCGCGAAGCAGATCGAGATGCTTCGTGAGCGCGCTGTTGAACGCCGGATTCTTCGGGCTCATGTTCGCACCGACGTCGTCTCCTTTGGTGCGGCAAAAGAGGACGAATAGGTCTCTTTCCTGGAACACGAGGAGATAGAGGATCCGGCGCGGGCCTTGTTTCGTCGTGGCGTAGGCCTTGAGCAAGCGGGTGCCTTTGGGCAGGCCGTGGCCAGCAATGCTCGCCGTCAGGCAGACGCGCGCGCCCTCAAGGAGTATTTCCTTGTCGGCAGAAGAAATCTCCCGGCCGAACTCGCGCTTGCGGATGCGCTCGGCGATGAAGAGCGCCACAAATCAATCCCTTTGAGGTTTCTTCTTGGCCCAAAGGGATCCGATCTCGTCCATCCGGGCTTGGGTGGTGGGATCGACGGCAAGTTCCACGACGCGGAATCCTGGGGCCTTGAGCTCGAAGGGGATGCTCCGAGTCTGTACGACCTTGGTGAGGAACAGCCGGACGGCAGAGGGAACGTCGAGGCCGATTTCGTGAAGCACCTCGTCTGCCTCCGTCCGGAGGTCTTCTTCAATCCGCACTTGTAGTGTTTTTGTCATGAGTATGTGTACTTTTGTCATAAAAGTGCTGACAAAATGGCGGCCGGTCAAGACCGGTCGCACGCGAGAAATTCATGACGGCCCCACTGCTGGCGCCGAACCTGTGCGACGCACTGCGCTCACTTATTCCGGTCATTGACCTGTCGGGCCACACTGGTATGACCTCCGACCTCCTGGCCGAACCAACTCCACTCACCGTGAAACTCATCCGCCGCCGCGCACCCGGGACCCCTCGCACCCTCGCGATTCTCGCTTCGCCACTCGCTGAAAGCGCCAATCCCGATCGATGAGCCACTCCGCCCTCACTTCCCAACTCCAACGCCTGCTTCCGCGCGGTCGCGTGCTCGCCTCGCCGGCGCAGCTGGCGGGCTATGCGGCCGATGCCCTCGGCTACAAGAGCTTCCGGCCGGATGCGGTGGTGATTCCCGCGGATGCGGAGGAGCTGGTCGAGTTCATGAAAGGCGCGCGGCAGCTCGCGGTGCCGGTGATTTTTCGCGGCGCGGGCACGTCGCTCTGTGGCGGGCCGGTGGCGGCCCAGGGTGGGGTGATCGTTCACACGTCGGCGTTGAAACGCGTCCGCGAAATCAACGTGGACGGCTTTTGGTGCGAGGTGGAAAGCGGCGTCGCGCTCAATGACCTCGACGCCGCGTTGAAACCGCATGGCGTGTTTTATCCGCCGGACCCGTCGAGCGGGCCGGTCTGCACGCTCGGTGGTAATGTCGCGTCCAATGCGGGCGGCGCACACTGCTTCCGCTACGGCGTGACGAGCAATTACGTGCTCGGCGTCGAGGTGATTCTGCTCGATGGCAGCGTGCATCGCTTCGGCGGACCGGCGGGCGGGCGCGGTCCGTGGCGCGAGGATTGGAAGCGTTTCATGATCGGCTCCGAGGGCACGCTCGGCGCCTTCACGCGCTTCTGGCTGCGCCTGCTGCCGCTGCCGGAGAAAGTGTGGACCTTCCGCGCGACGTATCCCGACCTGCGCTCCATCGAGGCCGCGATTCACGCACTCGTGGCGCATGCGTCGTTTCCCGCCGCCATCGAAATGCTCGACCCGCGCGGCGTGGAGATGGTCGAGAGCAGTCAGATGGCCGTCGGCCTGCCCAAGGGCTCGTTCATGCTGCTCACGGAGATTGATGGCCCCGCCGCGCTCGTCGATGCGCGCGTCGAGTCGGTCGCGGACGTGCTGCGCCGCGCCGGGTCGGGCGACGTCACCTTCAGCGATGAGGACGCGATGCGGCAAAAGCTCTGGAAGGCGCGCAAGGCGTCCGGCGGTCTGCTCGGCCAGCTCAGTCCCGATTACGTCGTGCAGGATGCGGTGATTCCCAAGCGCGCGCTCGCCGAGGTCCTGCAGCTGGTCTATGACGAGGCGGACGCGGCGGGCATCCGCGCGGTGAATGTCTTCCACGCGGGTGACGGGAATCTGCATCCCAACGTCCTCTTCGACTCGCGCGTGCCCGGCGAACTGGAGAAGATCGAACTCATCAGCGAACGGCTGATGCGGCGCGTCATCGCCGTCGGCGGCACGCTCAGCGGCGAGCACGGCATCGGCAAC
>SYGN01000293.1 GCA_005799525.1 Opitutaceae bacterium
TGCTCCGTCGCCATGAAGCGCTGCTCTTACATTGGTTTAGAGCGAAGGGCGAGTTGTCGAGCGGCGCAGTCGAGGGTCTGAACAATAAAATCCGCGTGGTCACCAGACGCTCCTATGGCTTTCGCACCTACCGGGCGATGGAGGTCGCCCTATATCACAATCTTGGGCACCTACCCGAACCCGAGTTCACCCACAGATTCAGCTGACCAGACGCCCGGGTCAGTATGTCTATAGGTGTTACTGGGACTAAAGGCGAGGGCACTGGCGTCGGTGCCCAGGACACGCTAGGAGATGAAAATTTTATGCTCCTCGGATTTGAGCGCGACGACGCCGTGACCGAGGTTTTCCATTTGGCGCGGAGCGGGGGTGGCGGCGCGGGTGAGCGGGGCGAGCAGCAGAAGCCAAGGGCGAAGAATTTTCATGGAAAGCACGTGGATGGCCAAACGCGGCGGGCGAGGATTCGTTGCGGGATTTTGGGTCGGACAGCTGGGGGCTACGATACCGATGGGAGGATGCGATGGCTTTGACCCCGAGGATAAATTCTGTGGCAGCAAGGCTAGGCACTCCGCAAGGTGGCTTCCAATGACGAGAGATCGAGTTAGCCAAAAAACAATTGGACCGGCGAGGGGCCCACAGCCGGGCAGCGAGCGTGAGCATTCTGGCGCCACCCGAGCACCTGCCACCACGAACGTGCCGTGGCTCGAGAGGGTGCGCGGAGTGGATGGCCGGATTATTTACGAAACGGACGGGCGGGCGGCGATGCGCCACACTCACAGGAGCGTCGGGGTGAGCGATTCGCTTCCTCCGTCGGGTCGGAACGTCGACGCGTGACGGCGGCGGATCAACAGGGCTGATGGCCCCAGTCGTTTTCTTGGAGATCTTTGGCGAAGAGGGCCATTTGCTCGTCGGGGGTCAGGGCGTTTGCAGTGGCCGATGGGTGGGCCGCGACTGCGTCAGGGTTGGGGGCGGCGGGCAGGGGCGTCAGAGCCGACGCTGGCGTTGTTGCGACCGAGCTGGCGGTTGGCTCGCTGGGGTTCCGCTGTGGGGTAGGCTGGTCGCTCATCGTGATGGTTCTGTAGCACTCAATGCTTCGGTTGTCATGCCTCGGTTTTGCGGGGTGTTTAGTTTTTTGCGTGAATGATTCGGTGTCTTTCTCAGGGGCTACACGCATCTGACTTCGTGAACTGCGGAGTCCTGGATATGTGGGAAAACTGGCAGGCGTCGCTCGGGGATGTGGGTGCCGACAGCTAAAACGAGGGTCGCGGGGGCGTTTTTTGGCGGCGGGGACGAGCTGCGGATTCAAGCGAGAAAATGCGGCTCTGGTGTCGGGCGCGAAGCGGTTCGGGATCGGGCCGACGGACCCCCCGGGTGGCGCGCAAACGAAGGTCCCACGGGAGAACCCCGACTCGCAGCGCCGCGGGCGGGGCGGAAAGCGCGTGCGACTTCAGCCTGGCGGCCACGTCATCTGCCGTTGGGCGAGCAGGTGTACGTGGAGGTGAGGAACGGATTCGCAGGCGTGGGGGCCGTTGTTGATCACGAGGCGGAAGCCGGCGGCAAGGTGGAGTTTTTTTGCGACGACGTTCGCGATCGAGAGCAGGTGGCCGAGGATGGGTTCGTCAGCGGGCGTGGCTGCGGAGAGGCGTGGAATCAGCTTTTTGGGTACGATCAGCAGGTGCACGGGGGCCTGCGGCTGGATGTCGTGGAGGACGACGCAGAGGTCGTCTTCGTGTTCGATCTTGGCGGGGATTTCGCGGTCGATGATGAGTTGGAAGATGGTTTTCATCGGAGAGGAACGGATAGTGAGTAGCGGGTAGCGAGCGGCCGGCAATCGCCGCGTTCGGGAGGAGATCCGGAGGCTCGCGACTACAAGAGCAGGAGTTGCAGATTGGTGCCGCGGACGGTACGGGCGGCGGTGAGGGCGCGGATGAAGCCGAGGGCTTCTTCGTAGTCGCGTTGGCGGTGAGGCGTCACGCGGCGGTGGGGCGGGATCAAGGCGGGGCGGAGGTTGGTGACGAGGAGTGTGGACTCGCGGTAGGGCGCGAGGTGTTTCAGGCCCGTCATGATTTCGGCCCGAGTGAAGAGCGGGGTTGCGGCGGCGAGCGTGAGCGAGGCGTCCCAATGAAAAAAACCTTGGCGGGGGAGGCCCGTAAAAAGTTTCGCGAGGAGGTCGGCGGCGGCGGCGTTGAACGCGGCGTCGAAGGTGGCGGCGAACTCGGGGTGCGCGGCGGTCTGGGTCTCGAGCTCGGCGAGGCTGAAGGTGATCGCGCCTTTGATTTGGTTCGCGAGGTAGAGGTCGTGGCCGGTGACGTGCGCGAAGAGGGCGTCGATGAAATGCAGACGGCGCAGGTCGTCGCGGGAGGAGGGGGGCATCGCGGGGAGCCGTCGAGTTGAACGGCTCATCGTCGCTCATCGGCGTTACCGTTCGGCAACGAAGGAGCGAAGATGAGCACGGATGAGCGGTTTAATTCGTGGCCGGAGATTTCGATTTTCCGAGGGCGCTCACTTCGTCGACGAATTCGGCGACGTCGCGGAATTGTTTGTAGATGCTCGCGAAGCGGACGTAAGCGACTTGGTCGACGTGACGGAGGCGTTGCATGACACCTTCGCCGATGGCCCGGGAAGGAATTTCGCTCTCAAACTGGGCTTCGAGGGCATCGACGACGTCTTCGACCAGCATGGTGATCTGCTCAAGATCGACGGGGCGTTTGTGGCAGGCGGCGCGGACGGCATGGACGAGCTTTTCTGGATCGAATTCTTCGCGGCGACCGTCGCGCTTGATGACAACCACACCGTCGCGGACGACGGTCTCAGTCGTGGTGTAGCGATGGCTGCATTCGAGGCACTCGCGTCGGCGGCGAATGGTTGAGCCCTCCTTGCTGATGCGGGAGTCGATCACTTTGTCCTCGATAGAGGTGCATTTGGGACAGCGCATGAGAGGAAGACTAGTTCAGCGAGAGAAAGTTTTGAAGAATCATCATCCCGCCCTCGGTGGCGATGGATTCGGGGTGAAATTGCACGCCCCAGACGGGCAGCGTGCGGTGGCGCAGGCCCA
>SYGN01000294.1 GCA_005799525.1 Opitutaceae bacterium
GAAAGCCTACCGCCTCAAAGTCGGCTCCGGCTGGCTCATCGATCCGTGCATTTTGCACGCGCCCGGCTCCCTCTGCACCTACGAGCCGCAATGGGGCTCCGACGTCTTCGGCATGTATCAAAACCTCGTCGAGGGCCGCGAGGTTCCGTGGTCCCTCCTCGTGAAGGACATGCCCAAGTCGAAGCATCAGGACGTCGACTTCATCGTCGACCAGCTCGATTGGGAGAAAAACGTGGACCCGAACTTCAAGGACAACCACTACCTCGAGCCCGTCCCCGTCGCCGATACCCGCAGCGAGGGCTACGTCGACCGCTGGATCGTTTACGGCAAGGTCGATGGCGAACAGCTCTTCACCGCGAAGGAACTCACCATCGATCCCGGCACCAAGTGCACCGTGAAAGACACCGGCGCCTATGGCCTCATCTGCGTGCAGGGCAGCGGCAAAATCAACGGCCAGCCGCTCGTCAGCCCGAAGCTCATCCGTTTCCACGAGCTCACCGAAGACGAGTATTTCTGCACCGAAGACGGCGCGAAGGCCGGCGTCACCTTCGAAAACACGAGCAGCACCGAGCCGATGGTCTGCCTCCGCTACTTCGGCCCCGAAGTGAATCCCACCGCCCCCAAGATGGGCGCCTATCGCCACAATAAGTTCTAACGTCTCCGCCTCTTTCTCGTTCCTCGTAATCGTTCTCGTTCTCTTTTTTCGCAGAGCGACCGACCGAGGGAAAGATTACGAGAACGAGCAACGAGAACGATTTTCTGGTAGCCCTCCAACGTCCGCCCTCTCCGCTCATCTCTCAACCCTCAACTCATCCCCCTCCCAACATGCCCGCCAATAACTTCCCCAAACTCCACAATTCCATGTGGCCCGGTCTCGTCGGCAAAAAGTCGATGGGCGGTACCGAAGCCGATCTCAGCCTCGACACGATGCTCGACCTCACTGCAAAAGCCGACGTCGGCGGCGTGAAGTTCGACGGCGTCGATCTCTTTATTTACACGCCGCACATGGAACTCGATATTTCCGACGACGGCATCAAGACGCTCGCCGAAAAAATCCAGCGCAAGGGTTTGGTGGTTGGATCGGTCGTTGCGCCGGTCTGGTTCTTCGGCACCGCCATGGGCGAGCAGGCGAAACGCGACGGTTGGGTGAGTTGCGTGCGCAAAACCGTGCGGGTCGCCGCCAAGCTCCGCGAACTAGGCGTGCGCCCCTATGGCGTCGTCCGCATCGACACTGCGACCGGAGTGACCGCTTGGGACGCCGATCCCAAAGCCAACACGAAGCAGATCGCCCAGACCTTTCGCGAAGCCGGCAAGATCGCCAAGGGAGAAGGCGAGCGCCTGGCCGCCGAAGGTGAAATCTGCTGGGGCGGCATGCACTCTTGGAAGAACATGGTGAACCTCCTCGAGGAAGTGAACATGCCGAAGACCGTCGGCTTCCAGGCCGACATGTCGCATACCCACCTCTACATCCTCGGTGCCAACGCCGAGCAGCATCGCATCGTGCCGAAAGATTTCCACTGGGAGCCCGAGACGTTCCACAAAGCGATGAAGAAGATGACTGACGCGCTGCGCCCGTGGACGATCGACTTCCATGTCGCGCAGAACGACGGCACCGCCTACGGCACCGGCAGCCACGAGAAGACCGGCAAGCACTGCCTCGCCACCGATCCGAAGGGCAAACTCAACATCACTCGCGACTCCGGCTACTGGCTCCGCGACGGCAAGGGCAAGGTCACGAAAAAAATGCAACACATCTGCTGGGACGGCTGCATGTTCTCGAACGAAGTGCTCATGAAGCAGCAAACCTGGAACGACATCCTCGCCGCCATGATCGAGGTCCGCACCAACCACGGCTGGGTCGGCTGAACGCGCTACGCGCGCAGTAGCGAGTAGTGGGTAGCGACTAGCGAGCATCACGCTATCGGCCTTCTTCTACCCGCTACCCGCTACTCGCTACCCACTACTTTACCCACCATCCCCTCCTGCCATGCCCAAAAAACAACTCCGCATCGGTCTCATCGGCTACAGCTTCATGGGCCGCGCCCACAGCAACGCCTTCCATCAGGTCAACCACTTCTTCCCCTCCAGCTACGAACTCGTCCCGCAAGCCGTCTGCGGCCGCGACGCCGCGAAGACGCAGGAGTTCGCCAACAAGTGGAGCTACAAATCCATCGAGACCGATTGGAAAAAACTCATCGCCCGCGATGATATCGACGTCGTCGACATCGCCACCCCCAACAATCTCCACGCCGAACAGGTCATCGCCGCCGCCAAAGCCGGCAAGATGATCCTCTGCGAAAAGCCCCTCGGCCTCAACGGCAAGGAAGCCGAAAAAATGCTCAAGGCAGTCGAGATGGCCGGCGTGCCCAACATGGTCTGGTATAACTACCGCCGTTGCCCCGCCGTCGTCCTCGCAAAACAATTCATCGACGCCGGCAAGCTCGGCCGCGTCTATCACTACCGCGCGAACTTCCTCCAAGATTGGACCATCAATGCCGACTTGCCCCAAGGCGGCACCGGCCTCTGGCGCCTCGACGCCAAGGTCGCCGGCTCCGGCGTCACCGGTGATCTCCTCGCCCACTGTATCGACACCGCCATGTGGCTCAACGGTGGCATCAAGGACGTGAGCGCGATGACCGAGACGTTCGTCAAAGAGCGTAAACACACCCTCACCGGCAAGGTCGAGAAGGTGAGCATCGACGACGCGTGTTTGTTCCACTGTCACTTCAACAACGGCTCCCTCGGTCTCTTCGAGTCGACCCGTTACGCCCGCGGCCACAAGGCACTCTACACGCTTGAAATCAACGGCGCGAACATGTCGCTCAAGTGGGATCTCCACGACCTCCATCGCCTGCAAGTGTTCGACTACAGCGACGAAGGCCCCGAACGCGGCTGGAAGAGCATCCACGTCTCCGACGGCGACCATCCCTACTGCGGCAACTGGTGGGTGCCCGGTCTCCAACTCGGCTACGAACACAGTTTCGTCCACGCGATGGTCGAATTCGTGCGCGGCCTCGAAAACGGCAAGGGCTGCAAACCAGACTTCAAGGACGGCCTCGCCACCGACTACGTCACCGACGCCGTGCTCAAGTCCGCCCAGTCCCGCCGGTGGCAAAAAGTAAAACAGACCTGACCGCGCCTCCCGCGCGAACGCTCAACCCTCAACGTCCATCCCCGCGTCTCTGCACGTCAGCGTACAGAGTTCAACGTCGGGCGTTGAGCGTCCTCTCTTTTCCCATGCTCCTCCGTACCCTCGCCCTCCTCGCCCTCCTCTCCGCCTCGCTCCTCCGCGCCGCCGCCCCGACCAGCCTCGTCTTCACGCCCCCCGCCAGCGTCAAAGCCCAGGGCAAACACGTCGTCCTCCTCTCGGGCGATGAAGAATACCGCAGCGAGGAAGCGATGCCCATGCTCGCGAAAATCCTGAGCCAGCGTCACGGCTTCAAATGCACCGTGCTCTTCGCCCTCGACCCCGACGGTACGATCAACCCCAACAACCAAAAATCCCTCGCCGACTCCACCGCCCTCGACTCCGCCGACGCGATCATTTTTGGCCTGCGTTTCCGCAACTGGCTCGATGCCGACATGCAGCGCTTCGTCTCCGCCTTCGAACGCGGCGTCCCGCTCATCGCCCTCCGCACGTCGACCCATCCCTTCAATATTTCCGCCGATAGTAAGTGGGCGAAATACAGCTGGAACAGCAAAGCCCCTTGGCCAGGCGGTTTCGGCAAACACGTCCTCGGCGAAACGTGGCTTTCCCACTGGGGCAAACACAAGTCCGAGGCCACCCGCGGCGTCACCGAGCCTTCCGCCGCCTCCGACGCCCTCCTTCGCGGCGTCACCGACGTCTTCGGTGACAGCGATGTCTACGAAGCCTATCCGCCCGCCGACGCCAAGATTCTCCTCCGCGGCCTCGTGCTCAAGGGCATGAACCCCGCCGACGCCCCCGCCGAGACCATCAAGAAGCGCTCCACCGATAAACAGGAGCAGCCACTCAACGCTCCCGCGATGCCCATCGCCTGGACCCGCACCTTCAAGCACGAGAGCGGCAAGGAAAACAAAATCTTCACCACCACGATGGGCGCCGCCACCGACCTCGAAAACGAGTCGCTCCGCCGCCTCGTCGTCAACGCCGTCTTCTGGTCCGTCAATCTCCCCGTTCCCACCAAGGCCAACGTCACGCTCGTCGATCCGTACACCCCGCGCAAATACGGCTTCAACGGCTACCGCTACCAACTCACCCCCGCCGTCTACGCGCTCGGCCAAACCGTCCCCATCGGCACCAACCCGCCCCCCGCCCCGACGCCGCCACCCAACCCCAAACAAAAAAAATCCGCCTCCTCCACTAGAGTCGCGCCCACCACCGTCGCCTCGGCCGTCTCCCCCTCTCCTTCTCCGACTTCCCCCTCCGCGATCAACACGCCCATGACCCTCAATCCCGGCGAACGCATCGCCATCGTCGGCAACACCCTCGCCGACCGCATCCAGCATCACAACAATCTGGAGACGCTCATCACGCAAAAATTCCCGCAACACAACCTCTCCTTCCGCAACCTCGCCGCCGCTGGCGATGAGCTCGTCACCCGCGCGCGTTCGAAAGATTTCGGCACGCCCGACGAGTGGCTCACCAAGGTCCAGCCCAACGTCGTCTTCGCCTTCTTCGGCTACAACGAATCCTTCGCCGGCCCCGAGGGCCTGCCCAAGTTCAAACAGGAACTCGAAGATTACCTCCGCAACGTCCGCTCAAAATCTTACAACGGCATCGCGCCACCCCGCATCGTCCTCTTCTCCCCGATCGCCAACGAGCAACTCCCCGGCACCGAATTCGCCGTGCCCGCCACGAACAACCGTAACCTCGCCCTCTACGCCGCCGCCATGGCCGAGGTCGCCGGCGACAAGGCCGGCGTAACCTTCGTCGATCTCTTCGCTCCGTCGCAAAAACTCTCCGCCGAAGCCGCCCGCGCCGGCCGCTCCCTCACCATCAACGGCATTCACCTCAGCGAGTCCGGCGACGCCCTGCTCGCCCCCGAAATCTTCAAGACCCTCTTCAACGAAGCCGCCCCCGCCCTCGACACGCCCGCCGCCCAAAAACTCCGCACGCTCATCACCCAGAAAAACGCGTGGTGGCACTCCCACTACCGCACCGTCGACGGTTATAACGTCTACGGCGACCGCTCCAAGATCGCCTACGAGTCCGTCAAGGATCAGCCCAAAATCACCAACAACCAGATCATGATGGAGGAGATGGCGCAGCGCGATGCGATCACCACCAATTACGAGCGCAAGACCTGGGCCCTCGCCGCCGGTAAGACCGGCCCTGTCGACCTCGTCTCGATCCCGATGGTGACGCCCTTCGGCACCAACAAGCCCGGCTCCAACGCCGACGGCACCTACGTCTTCGAAGATCCCGCCGACGCCATCAAGCTCATGACCCTCGCGCCCGGGCTCAAAGCCAACGTCTTCGCCAGCGAGAAGGAATTCCCCGAACTCGCCAAAGCCCTCCAGTTCGCCTGGGACGCCAAGGGCCGCCTCTGGGTCTCCGTCTGGCCCAGCTACCCCGAGCTCACCCCCACCGCCACCATCAAGGACAAGCTCGTTATCCTCGAAGACACCGACGGCGACGGCAAAGCCGACAAATGTACCACCTTCCTCGACGGCCTGAATTGCCCCACCGGTTTCCAATTTTTCAAAGACGGCGTCCTCGTCATGCAGGCCCCCGATCTCTGGTTTGTCCGCGACACCGACGGCGACGGCAAAGCTGATAAGCGTGAACGCGTCCTCATGGGTCTCGACTCCGCCGACTCCCACCTCACCGCCAACTCCCTCGTCTATGAACCGGGCGGCGCGATCATTCTCAGCGACGGCGTTTTCCACCGCACGCAGGTCGAGACCGCGTTCGGCCCCGTGCGCAACGTCGACGGCGCCCTCTACCGTTACGAGCCCCTCACCGGCCGCTTCGAGACCTACGTCGCCTACGGCTTCGCCAATCCCCACGGCCGCGCCTTCGACTATTGGGGCAACGACATCGTCACCGACGCCACCGGCAACAACACCTACTTCGCCGCCGCGTTCTCCGGCAAACTCGACTACCCCGGCAAACACCCCCGCCTGAAAACCATTTGGGACCGCCCCTCGCGCCCCAGCGCCGGCAGCACGATCATCACCAGCACCCATTTCCCCGAAGAATATTGGGGAAATTATCTCAACCCGAACTGCATCGGTTTCCAGGGCATCTACCGCGTGAAACTCTCCGATGACGGCGCCGGCATCAAAGGCCTCCGCCAAACCGACATCGTCCAATCGTCCGACAAAAATTTCCGCCCCATCGACACCAATATCGGGCCCGACGGCGCGCTCTACGTCGTCGATTGGCATAATCCCCTCATCGGTCACCTCCAGAGCCACCTCCGCGATTCCAACCGTGACCACGTCCACGGCCGCATTTACCGCATCACCCACGAGGGCCGCCCGCTCGCCGTTGCGCCGAAAATCGACGGCCAGCCCATCGCCGCCCTGCTCGAGTTGCTCAAGCGCCGCGAGGACCAGATCCGCAACCTCGCCAAAATCGAACTGGGCAAACATCCGTCCGCCTCCGTCATCGCCGCCACGAAAAAATGGGCCGCCGAGCTCGACACCACCGGCCCCGACTACGCCCACCATCTCACCGAAGCTCTTTGGCTCCACCAGTGGCACGACGTCGTCGACGTCGATCTGCTCGGCCGCGTCCTGCGTTCGCCAAATGCCGATGCCCGCGCCGCCGCCACTCGCGTGATTTCCTACTGGCGCGAGCGCGTCCCCAACGCCCTCGCCCTCCTCGGCGAGCGTGCCAACGATGACAGCCCCCGCGTCCGTCTTCACGCCGCCCGCGCCGCGAGCTTCTTCCCATCCCTCGAATCCGTCGAAGTCGCCCTCGCCGCGACGAAGAAGCCCATCGACTACTACCTCGATTACACCATCGGCGAAACCCTCCGTCAGCTCCGCCCCTTCTGGCGCAAGGGCATCGAGGACGGCACCAAAGTCGGCGGCGGAGATCCCGCCAGCATCCGCTACCTCTTACGCAGTCTCAGTGTCGCCGAACTCACCAAAATGGCCCCCACGCCCGATGTGCTGGAAAATATCCTCGGCCGCTCCGGTATCGGCGACGCCGCCCGCGCCGACGCCCTCACCGGTCTCGCCAAAGCCCGCAACGTCACCCGCGTCAGCCTCCTCCTCGACGTCCTTAACTCGCCCGCCGAAGTCGACACGAAGTCCGTCGGCCGGCTCCTCGTCGCTCAGCCCGCCGCCGACCTCCTCGTCCACCGCACCGCCCTCCTTAAGCTCGCCCAAGCCGACGCCGCCGAAGGCCGCACCTACGCGTGGGCCGCCGTCGCCATCGGTGATGGCACGCTCGATACAGTGTGGACCGAGTCGCTCAAATCTCCGCTCTCACAGGCCAGTCTCCTGGGCGGACTCCCCTTCATCCCCGACGCCAAACTTCGCGCCACCGCCTACGACCGCGTGATGCCCATCCTCGCGCTGCGGATCACCGACATCTCGGGCCCGGACAACATCGTCGCCGCCATCCAGCGCGACGCGATGCGCAGCGCCGTCGCTTCGAAACGTGAACCCGAAACAGTCTTCGCCGCCCTCAACGCCCTCATCGCCCGTAACGAACAAGTCCCTACCGCCGCGAAGGGCATCCGCGACCTACCCCGTTCCGCGTGGACCGCCCTCGCCACCGCGCCCGCTGCCAGCGCGCTCATCGCCTGGGCCGCCAAGACCCACCCCAGCGAGCGCACCAGCCGCGACTACGTGGAAACCATCCAGGTCGCCGACGAACTCGCCGGCTCACTCCCTGCCGCCGAAGCCGACGCACTCCGCTCGAAGCTCACCACCCTCCGCGTCCCCGTCTTCGTCGTCCGCGCCGTCCACGAACAGATGCGCTACGATGTCACCCGTCTCGTTGTCCCTGTCGGTCGCGCGTTCGAAATCATTTTCGAAAACCCCGATGTCATGCCTCACAACCTTGTCATCGTCACCGCCGGCAGCCGCGAAAAAGTCGGCCTTGCCGCGATGGAGCTGCCCGCCGGCCACACCGACCGCCAAGGCCGCGCCTGGGTCACCGAAGACCGCGCCATCATCGCCGCCACCAAGCTGCTCGAGCCCGCTCAAAGCGAGACCCTCAAGCTGGCCGCCATCCGGACCGAGGGCACCTACGAATACGTCTGCACCTTCCCCGGTCACGCGGGCATTATGTGGGGTCAACTCGTCGTCACCAAAGACGTCGAAGCCTACCTCAAAGCCAACCCGCTCACGCCCGCCACCACCCCCGCCGCCCACAAACACTAACACGCCCCCTCTTTCTCTTTCCTCTTTCTCTTAATCTCTCTCCCAATCCGTCCACGTTGGCTCAACCGCCTCTCCGTCTTCGCCACACCCTGATGAAAGAGTAAGAGAAAGAAGAAAGAGCAAGATCCGCGAAACCCCGCCCCATCGTTCGCGTTCCTCGTTCTCGTCATCGTTCTGTCCGTCTACCCATCTCGATCCCTCTTCCCATGAAAAACCGCCTCCTCCCCGCCCTCGCCCTCGCCGCGCTCACCGCGCTCGCTTCCTCCGCCTTCGCCGCCGCACCCGCCGGCTTTAAAGAGATCTTCGACGGCAAAACCCTCGCCGGCTGGGACGGCAACAAAGACGTCTGGTCCGTCCGCGACGGCGCGCTCACCGGCGTCACCACTCCCGAGAAAGGCATCAAAGCGAACACGTTCCTCGTCCTCAAGGACGCGCAGCCCGCCAACTTCGAGCTGCGCCTCCAGTTCAAGATCACCGGCCAAAACCCCGAGGGCCGCGCCAATTCCGGCGTGCAATACCGCAGCCGCGTGCTTGATGCCGCGACGTTCGCCGTCGGCGGCTATCAGGCCGACATCGACATTCCGTTCCGCTACACCGGCATGCTCTACGAGGAAAAAGGCCGCGGCATCCTGATGGTTGCCGGAGAAAAAATCCGCATCGGCGCCACCACGGAGGTACCCGACACCAAGAAGAAGGATGGCAAGCGTAAGCAAACCGCCGTCGAAAAACTTCCCGGCGCCACACCCGCCGCCGACATCGCCGCCGCCTACAAACTCGGCGAGTGGAACGAGATGGTGATCACCGCCAACGACAACCAGCTCCGCCACACCGTCAACGGCGTCGTCACCGCCGAGGCCACCGAGACCGACGCCAACATCGCCAAGTCCGGCGTCATCGCCCTCCAGCTTCACATCGGCCCGCCGATGACCGTTCAGTTCAAGAACGTCTATCTGAAGACGCTGCCCTGAGCGCGCTGCCGCGGAGTTGCCGGCGTTTCCGTCACGGTCCGGCGCCGCGCACCGCGAAGCGATAGGTGCCCGCGCCGACGGAAACCGCCAACGAATCGCCCGCCGTCTCCACCGCGCGGATGCCCGCGATCTTCGCGGTGGCGATGGCACCGAGTGGCGCTCCGCCCTCGGTTGTGCGGGCGGCAGTGGCGTTGGGGAGGAAAATACTCGCCGTGGTATTTGCCGGGATGGTCACGTCGAGCGTGAAGACGCCTTTCTCCGGTTTCCACGCGCTCGCGATGCGGCCGTTGATCGAGTCGTAGTGCGCCTTCACCCAGTTGATCGGCGTCTGGTCGGGATTGCTCCCGGGCGTGGGCGGACGCGGCATAATGACGATGTTGCGGTAACCGGCTCGCTCGGTGTCGATGCCAGCCAGCACACGGTAGCCCCACTCCATCACAGCACCGAAGGCGTAGTGGCTGAAACTGTTCATCGCGGAGTTTTGTTTTCCGTTCGCGCCGTTGAAGCCGTGCTCGACGGTGTAGCTGTCCCAGCGCTCCCAGACCGAATTCGCACCATTGGACACCTCGTAGCCCCAGCTCGGGAATTTCCGGCTCTGGAAAAGCCGCACCGCGAGATCGTGCTGGCCGTAGTTGGAGAGAACCGGGAGCAATGATTTTGTGCCGAGGAAGCCCGTCGCCATGCGATAGTCGTTCTTGGCGATCTTCGCGACGAGGGTGGCGACGGTGGCGGGGATTTGTTTTTCCGCGATGAGCCCGGCCTCGAGCGCGAGCACGTAGGCCGACTGCGTTTCAACGGTGAGCGTGCCCTCGGGCTTCGCGTAGGTCTTGGTGAACGCCGCGTGGGTTTTCGCGCGGCGCGCGCGGTAGGTCGCGGCTTCGAGCGGACGGCCGAGCGCGGTTGCCATCTCGGCCATGAGCATGCAGTCGAGCGCGAGGAAGTAGGTGTCGATGAATTCGACTGGCGTCGTCTCGACGGCGGGATCGCCGCGCAGCGTGTCGAAATCAGTCGCGCGCGCCTGGCGGAGATTCTCCGTCATGATCGAGCCGTCCTTGTGCAGCATCTTGCCGAAACGGAGGCGCACCTGCGTGCCGGCGGCGCGCTTGATTTTCAGGCGCACGAGGCCCGCAAAATTCTGCCCGAGATCGAACACAAACACGCCCGGCTTCGGCTCGGCCACGCTTTTGGTGGCGAGTTCCTGCGTCACGATAATCGGCGGGGCGGAGTAGGCCTGCATTTTGGGCGGCGCGACGAAACCGAGGTCGATGTCGCGCTGGCCGGCGGCGTCGGAATAGACGGCCTTCACGCGCGGATTCGTCTCGGCGCGCACGGCGGTGGCCCAGGTTTTCGTATCGTAGCCCGGCGCGGACCAGTTGCCGAGTTCCGCGCGCGCATCGTAGCTCTCGCCCATAATGAGATCGGCCTCGCGCGTCGGGCCGCGGTTGGTCACGCGCCACGATTCGTCGGTGGCGATCGTCTCGCGCGAGCCGTCGGCGTAGTCGACCTCGAGCTGTGCGCGGAAGGCGGGGACCTTGCCGTAGAAATGGCGGCCGACCTTGTTCGGCCCCTAGCCGACGAGCAGCCCGTAGCCGACGTAGCCGGAATACCAGCCCTCGGCGACGATGGCGCCGAGCGCATTCGCGCCGCCCGCGCGCACCAGCGCCGTGACATCGTGGCTGCGGTAGTAGGCGCATTGCAGATAGTCCGACCAACCGGGCTGGAAGAACGCGTCGGCCACCCGCTGGCCGTTGCAATAGAGATCATAGATGCCGAGGGCCGGCGCGTAGACCGTCGCCCGCCGGATCGGTTTCGCGGCGGTGAACTCTTTGCGGAAGGTGCGCGGCGCGGGCAGGTGGAGCTTCGCGCGCTCCGTGTGCCAAGGCGCTTCGTCGCGATGCGAGATCCACGCGCCCTTCCAATCCTAGCTTTTCAGCAGGCCCATCGACCAGCGCGCCACCGCGCTCCAGCCGGAAGACTTGCCCGCCTCGTCCCACACCCGCACCTACCAGAAACATTCCGCGCGCGAGGCCAGCGCGCGCCCCGCTTAGGCGATCTGGTTCGTCGCCATGCCGCGCTCGCCCTCGCCGCGCCGCGGCGCGGCGACTCGAGGCGCCACGAAAGCCGCGGCGCAGACGACTCGATGGCATCCAGCGCGACGAGATATTCGGTGCGCAGCGCGACGGGCGCGAAAGCCGGCTGGGCGAGTGTCGGTCGAGCAGCGACCAGGAACAGGGCGACAAGGACCGGCAATCGGAGAATTTTCATGGCGGTGAGAAAGTCGTTCCAGTCGATCCCGCGTGCGGCAAGCATAGTCACTCGAGGAGCAGCGGTTCTGGACGGCGTCGCGATACGATGCGATGGGAATAGGCCTTGAGCACAACCCCAATCGCGGGTGCTTTGACACCGCTCCGCAGCCGGCCCTCCCCCTGCCCCGCGTAGCGCCTCACTATTATGAAATCCCCTCTGTCATTTCCCCTCCGTCTCGTTCCGCTCCTCGCCGCGCTTGGTTTGCTTGTCGCATCTCTCAGCGCCGCGCAGCCCAACATCCTCGTCATCATCTCCGACGACCAAGCTTGGGCGGACTACGGGTTCATGGGCCACCCGCATATCGCCACGCCCGCGCTCGACAAACTCGCCACGCAGTCGCTCACGTTCACGCGCGGCTACACGCCCGTGCCGCTCTGCCGGCCCTCGCTTGCCACGATCGCGACCGGCCTCTACCCGCACCAGCACGGCGTGACCGGCACCGACCCCACGCTCCCCGACGCCGGCGTCAACGCGCAGACCGGCCGGCAAAACCCAAAATACACGCGATACTACGAAGCCATCATCGAGCAATTTCGCTCGCGACCGAATTTCGTCCGCGATCTCACCAGCCGCGGCTACCGGAGCTTCGAGACTGGCAAGTGGTGGGAAGGCGACCCGGTGAAGACCGCCGGCTTCACCGAAGCCATGACCGTCGGCACCTCCAAAGGCGACCGCCACGGTGGCATCGGCCTGGAGATCGGTCGCCAGGGACTCGCGCCCATCACCAACTTCATCGCGCGCAGCGGCGCGCAGCCGTGGCTCGTGTGGTATGCGCCGATGCTGCCGCATACCCCGCACACGCCGCCGCCGGAGCTGTTGGCGAAGTATCTGAAACTCGCACCCACCGAACCCGACGCGCGCTACTGGGCCTGCGTGGAGTGGTTTGACCGCACCTGCGGCGAACTCTTCGCCCACCTCGAAAAAATCGGCCAGCGCGACAACACCATCCTCGTCTACACGCCCGCCAACGGCTGGATCCAAAATCCCGCCGTCGCCCACCGCTTCGCCCCGCGCTCCAAGCTCACGCCCTACGAGGGCGGCAACCGCACGCCCATCATGATCTCGTGGCCAGGCCGTGTGACGCCGCAGATGAGCCGCGATCATCTCGCGAGCAACATCGACCTCTGGCCCACGCTCGCCGCCCTCCTGAAAACCCCGCTCCCGAAAAATCTCCCCGGCGTCAATCTCACCGACACCAAAGCCGTCGCCGCCCGCACCGCGATCTTTGGCGAACAATACGCGCACAACCTCGCCGACGTCGCCGCCCCCACCCGCAGCCTCGAGCACCGCTGGATCATCGACGGCTGGACCAAGCTCATCGTGCCCGACGCCCGCAACGTCTCCGCTGGCAAACCCGAGCTCTACGACCTGAAATCCGATCCGTGGGAAAAAACCGATCTCGCCGCACAGCAGCCCGCGCGCGTGCGCGAAGTCGCCAAGAAACTCGACGCGTGGTGGACGCCGCCTGCAGCGGCGAAATAGTTCTCCCGATGAAACGGGCCGGCCTAAGCCTTGTGCTTCTCACACTCGTGGCGGTGGCCAGCACCACGGCCGCGACCCAGAATATCGCGTCGCGCGGCGAGGAGCTGCTCACGCTCGACAGTGGCACCGTCAAGGTCGGCATCGACCGCGCGAAAGGCGCCGCGATCACGTGGCTGTCGTCGGCCGACTACCCGAAGAACCTCGTCAATTCCGCCGACCCCGGCCGCCTCATCCAGCAATCCTACTACGCCGGCCTCCTCCTCGATCGGAAAGCCGAGGGTCAGAGCAAGGCGTGGAGCCCGTGGTCGTGGAACCCCATCCAAGGCGGCGGCGTCGGCTCGTGGGCGCGCGTCACGGAGTTCCGGCGACACGACGATCACACACTCTACGCTGAAACCATACCCAACCTCTGGGACATGCCGAGCGAGCCCGCGGCCGCGATCATGCGCCAGTGGACCGCCTTCGAGCCCGCGATGCCCAATGTGGTCGTCGTGCGCTGCGAGTTCGTCGCGCAGCGCGAGCCCGGCGATCGCTGGGGGCCCGCGCTGCCGCGGCATCAGGAAATCCCCGCGTGCTACTTCACGCGCAATTTTTCCGTGATGAAATCCTACCTCGGCGACGGCGTGTGGCGCGAAGAGACGCAGCGACCCGGCCCGCCCTGGGGCAAGGCGCACCCGCCGCGCCGCGCGATGGCGTTCTTCACGCCCGACGGCGCGGGCGTCACGGTCTTCAGCCCCGCCTCGACGCAGCATTGGAACTTTGGCCCGCACGGCGGCGGCGCGAGCGCCGATCCCGCCGCCGGCCCTTGCATGCACGTCGCGCCCATCGATCGGGTGAATCTGGGACCACGTTCCACCTATCGCTATCGCTACTGGCTCGTCGTCGGCCGGGAGCCCCAGCTCGCTGCGCGCCTCGATGACCTTTGGAGGAAATACTCCGCCGAACGCGCCCAGCTCACCGAACCCTAGTCCCCATGCATCACACTTTCCGCGGCTTCTTTTTTTGCCACAGAGCGCACAGAGCTACGACACAGAGTTCACGGAGCCGAGCACCCTGTCTTGCTCTGTGGCCCATGCCGTGACCTTTTTTCGTGTGATCGTTCCGGACTAGTCCCACCGCTCCATGCCCTCCACTCTTCTCCGACGGAGCCTCGTTACTCTCGCGCTCTCCCTCTCCTTCGTCACGTGGCTCACCGCGGCTGCGACCGCCAAGCCCAACATCATCCTCGTCTACAGCGACGACCACGGCTGGGCCGATCTCGGCGCGCAAGGCGTGGACAAGGACATCCGCACGCCCCACCTCGACGCCCTCGCACGCGACGGCGTGCGCTTCACGAGGGGCTACGTGACCGCGCCGCAATGCGTGCCGTCGCGCGCCGGCGTGCTCACCGGCCGCTATCAGCAGCGCTTCGGCGTGGACGACAACCTCAAGGGCCCGCTCCCGCTCGCCGAGCTCACCATCGCCGAGCGCCTCAAGCCCGCCGGCTACGTCTCCGCGCAGGTCGGCAAGTGGCACCTCGAGCCCACGCCGCGCAGCGAGGACCAGGCGTCGCCCGCCGACGCCCACGCGTTTCTCCCCGGCGGCCAAGGCTTCGACGAATACTGGTGCGGCCCGATGAACACCTTCATGGCCTCGCACGACCTGAAGGGCACGCCGCTCGCCAACCCGCCCCAGCGCCTCACCGATCCGCGTTTCCGCTGCGTATGGCAGACCGAGGCCGCGCTCGGCTTCATCAACGGCCACGCCCGCGATCCGTTTTTCCTCTACCTCGCCTACTTCACGCCGCACGTGCCGCTCCAGTCGCCCGAGCCGTGGTTCTCAAAGACGCCCACCCACCTCCCGCTCGTGCGCCGCCAAGCCCTCGCGATGATCGCCGCGATGGACGAGGGCATCGGCCAGATCCGCGCGCGCCTGCGCGAACTCGCCCTCGATCAAAACACGCTCATCTTCTTCATCGGCGACAACGGCGCGCCGCTCCGCCCCACCGCTTGGAACGGCTCGCTGAATCTCCCGCTAGCCGGCGAAAAAGGCATGCTCACCGACGGCGGCGTGCGCGTCCCGTTTCTCGCAGCGTGGCCCGGCACACTCCCCGCCGGAAAAATCTACGAACCGATCGTGAGCGCGCTCGATGTCGCCGCCACCGCGGTCGCTGCGGCCGGCTTGCCCGCCGCATCCGCACTCGACGGCGTGAACCTCGTGCCGTTTCTCACCGGCGAAAAATCCGGCGCGCCGCACGACCACCTCTTCTGGCGCTGGCGCTCGCAAGCCGCCGTCCACGACGGCCGCTGGAAACTCGTCCTCCTCGGCCCGACCCAACGCTACCTCTTCGACACCGCCGCTCCCGACGGCGAGACGCGCAACCTCGCCACCCAGCACCCCGACATCGCCGCCCGCCTCCTCGCTCGCCTCCAGTCGTGGGACGCCACGCTGCAAACGCCCGGCCTGCCCACCCAAATCAATCCGCAGGATCAGATTTTCTTTTCCACCCACATCGACAAGACACTCTCCGAGCAACCCGCCTCCGCCGCAGAGCCCAAGGCGAAGGCCAAACGCAAAGCCAAGTAGTCCGCTTCCGCGCATGATCACACGGCCCCTGCGCACGTTTCTTTTCGCCGCCCTCGCCGGGGCGGCTGCCGCTGCCGCGCTCGCTGCTACACCGGCGGAGCCGCGCCCCAATCTCCTCTTCATCCTCACCGAAGATCAGGGTGCGCAGCTTGGCTTTGTCGGCACGCCCGGCGTGCGCACGCCGCACATGGACGCGCTCGCGCGCAGCGGCGTCTATTTCACCAACGCGTTTGTCGTCTATCCCGTCTGCTCCGCGTCAAAGGCCGCCATCTACACCGGCCTCCACAACCACACCAACGGGATCCTCAACAACACGATCAACCTGCACAAACCCGCCTCGGCCGTCACCGCCGCCGAGCGCATCCACCCGCTCCACCGCGCCAATCGCATCCGCGACGACATTCCCACCCTCGTCGAGCGGTTGCATGCGGCGGGCTACCACCAAGGCGTGACGAGCAAGCTGCACGTCCTGCCCAACGAGAAATTCCCCTACGACGAATTCATCGGTCGGGGCTCTGCGCCGGTCGATGTCGCCGCCTTCATCGCGCGCGCCCGGCAGGCCGGCAAGCCGTGGCACTTGTTTTGCAATGTCTCGCCCTCGCACCGGCCCTATCCGGACAGCGACACGAAAAAAATCCGCGTGAACCCCGCGGAGGTGAAGCTGCCCTCGTTCCTGCCTGACACGCCCGTCGTGCGGCAGGATTGGGCCGAGTATCTCGCCGCCATCGAGGAGGCCGACGACGCCGTCGGCGTGGCGCTCGCCGCGCTCCGCGATTCCGGCGAGGAGGCGCGCACGGTCGTCGTCTTCCTCGGCGATCACGGCCCGACGTTTCCGCACGGCAAGATGACGCTCCACGACCTCGGCCTGCGCACGCCGCTCGTCATCCGCGCGCACGGCCTGCGCGCCGGCGTCCGCACCGAGGCGCTCGCGA
>SYGN01000295.1 GCA_005799525.1 Opitutaceae bacterium
ATTCGGTCTGACGCGGAAAGGTAGTCGCACACCCGGATTGGTGGCGGCTTCCTCCGACGAGTTAGTCACCCATTCTCGGAAGCCGCCACCCATCCTTAACGTTCAAGATACAAGGTTTTGGGGTTTTCAGGATGAGGGCAGGGTGATGCCGACGCATCTGAGTATTCGGGCAATCAGGGGCGGTTTTCTGCCAGCCAGCATCAAGCCTCCCTCGCCGAGCCTGCCGCGAGCAGTTTGACTGAAAGAGTTAAAACCTGACCCTCTCGGATCGCTTCCGCCGTCTCCGCCGCGGTCGGCGGCAGCCCGGTGAGATCCAGCGAAACCCGTCGCAACAGCCGGGTCTTTTCGGCCTCGGCGGAAGGCGAGAACCCCTTCTCCCCGAGACGGGTCCGGATGAAAGCGTCGATCGGGTGGGTAACGTCGGAGACGCCCGGCACGGCGGGCTTCACGAGCGGCGTGTAGGCCCAGTGCGGCTCGTAGACGGCGCCCTCGACGACCCAGCGACGGAACAGCTCCTTTTGTTCCGGCGTCAGGGCCTTGTGCATGGTCTCCGGCGGCATGGGGTCGCCTTCGTCCATGATGCGCAGGATGATTTCGCTCTCCTCGGGCTTGCCGGGGACGATCGGGAGCAGGCCGTTCTTGGTCGGCTTCAGTGCCTCCTCGGGGAGGTCGAGCCGCATCCCGGCTTCGCGGGTCGTGGCATCGAAGCCATGACAGTGGAAGCACGTGTCCGACATGATGGGTCGGATGTCACGGTTGAAGGAGATCGGGGCGGGGGTCGACGGCGCGCCGTGCAGACACGGCAGGAACCCGAGCACCAGCAGCGAGCGGAGGAGGAATCGGGACATCGGCGAGGACGGCTGTGCGATGACGGAATGGGCGGCTTGGACTCAGCCAAGCCGCCCATCATTCAAGCCCGGGCGCCGTCGGTTCTAACCGGGTTGGAGCCTTTGTCCTTAGAATCGATAGGTCGCGGAGGCGCGGAAGTTAATGCCGCTGCCGGGAACCACCAACATGCGGGAGATCGAGGCGAGGATGTACTCCTTGTCGAATATGTTGTCGATGTTCGCCTGATACGTCCAAGCGCCGCGGGTATAGCTGGCCGAGAGATCCACGAGCGTGCGGGCGGGGAGATAAAAGGTCGGCAGATTCGGAATCAGCCGGGTGGGCGTGCTGGCGGCCGTGACTCCGGAAGCGGCATCACCCGGGCGCTTGTCCAGCCAATTGGCTCCCGCGGACACACTGAAGCCCTTCAGAGCGGAACCCTGGAACTCATACCGAGCCCAAGCGGCGGCGGATTTCTCGGCCGTGCCGCGGAACGGAACGTTGAATGGGTCGCGGTTGGTAAAGGCGGTATAGTGGCCGATGACGGTCAGCCCCTTCTGGATCTCGAACGTTCCCTCGAGTTCCCAGCCCTTCGCAACTCGGTCGGAGAACAGATTCGGAAGGCGGGGATTCGGGGGCGGGCTCACAAGATTGCCCGGGTTGGCGACGGAAAACGCGTTTTGGTTAATCTTGAAGTAGGTGACCGCAAGCTGGAGGCGGTTATCGGCCAGACGAACGCGACCACCGAATTCATCCTGAACGCCTTCGGAGAACGCCGGGGTACCGGGCGGGGAGATGCTGCTGGCAATGGGCGACGCGTTCTCTGCATGGCCGTAGAAGAGCGAGACGTTCGGAGCCGGTTTCACGACCACACCGTAGTTGACCGTGGTTGCATCGGAGTTGATCGTGGAACTGGTGCGGCCGGGCAGCAATTGCCTGGTTCCGTTGCGCGACTCGATTTTCGAAACGCCAGCGGAGAAGATGGCGCGGCCGTCAAAGGCGGTCACGCTCTGGTTGAGGTAGTACTGGCGGGTGAGCTCGAGGATATCAAATTTGTCGAGCGTCACTCCCGTGCTCCGGTATTGGCCCAGCACGACTCGATCCATGTTGATCGGCACGCCTTCACTGCCGACGACAAAGACAGACGCGTCCGCATCGGGCAGGCGTCGCGTATAGGCGAAGCCGGCGCTGGTCGTGGACTTCACACCCGCCACAGTGCGCTCGTAGACCCAGTCGTTTTGGAAGTTCTGCCGCTTCTCAATGATATCTGCGGTCGAACCTGTTTGGTTGAAGGTGCGGTTCTGCGCGGCTGCAGGCGACGGAGCGAAGGCCGGCCCAGGACCGAACACCGTGAAGGGAACGTACAGACCTGTGTTGGGATCGCGTGCGCCGCCGTCACCATTGGTTGAGGCGAAGTTGAGCTGGTACGTGCGCATCGCGTAGTTGACCTGGCGTGCGGCCACGCGGACGGACAGGTGGTCGGTCAGTTCGCTCGTGAGGAAGGCCTGGAAAGACGTGCGCCGATCCGTGCGGTAGACATCGTCGTTGTAGAAGGCGGTGGTGGGCGAGACACCGGCGAGCATCCGCGCTTCGTTGGTCGAGCCGGCCGAAGGGTCGATCGGAAAGCCGAGGTAAGTCCCCGCCTTCCACTTCAAGAACTCTGCCTGAACAGTGAGCTTGGTGTTGGGCGCAAGCTGGTAGGAAAGGGAGGGAGAGATGCTGTGACGCCGTGTGCCGGTCTTGTCATAGTACGCGTCGTAATCGCGATAGGTGGCCAAGAGGCGGTAGGCGAATTTGCCGCTCGAGTCCCCCAGTCGTCCGGTGGAGTCGAGCTCCACGCCGCCTGCATCGAAGGCGCCGTATTCGAATCGCACGCTGTGGCGGGGACTGACGAATAGCGGCTTCTTGGTCACGTGGTTGACCGTGCCGCCGGGATTACCTGAGGGCGAGATGATGGCGTTCGGCCCTTTGACGACCTCGATGCGATCGAGCAAGAACGGGTCCAAGTTGTTGTAGGAATTCGAGTAGAAGCCATCCACGGTTTGTCCGTCCCACTGGAAGCCGCGCACGGTGACGCGGTCCAAGCCGTTAGGGAGGGTGGATTCCGTTACCCCGGAGATATACTTCAGGGCGTCGACGGTTCGGACCGCTCCGACGTCTTTCATGAGGGCCTCCGGCACTACGCTGATGGCCTGCGGCGAGTCGAAGATGGACGTGCGCAGACGGCCGCCGCTGGTGGCCTCGGCGGCCTGGTAGCGATTGGGGGCCTGTCCGGAGACTTCGAAGGCGGAGAGTTTGACGACTTCGCCGGCGGGAGCGGGCGACTGGGCGTTGACCGCGGTCGAGGCGGCGAGCCAGCCGGCAAATGCGGCGAGGACTGTGCGAGGGGATTTCATGGGTTGGGTCTTGGGTGTGGGTTTGGGTTGCGACGGCGGTGGCTCGCGCGATGCGAGCCGGTTCACCATCAAAGCCCCGGACTTGGCGTCCTCGGCGACGACCAGTCCGGTGTCGGCGACGAGGCGTTGCAGCGCCTCCCGCACAGTATACTCGCCCCGCACTGAATTGGTCGTCACGCCGCGGACGGCATCGACCAAAAACAACACCTGCCGACCTGATTCGTCCGCGAAACGCTTCAGCGTGCTCGCGGCATCGCCTCGGGCGATGTCGTAGCTCTTGCGCGCAGACTCACCGGCCTGCACGGGCACGATCGCGCACACCAGAGAACACACGGCGAAGGCCGCGGCCGAGCCGTGGGGACTCAGGGGTTTCATCAACAGGAACAGTGGGAACGCCCCTGAGACGCAGCGCCGGACGAAACGGGTTATCCACGCTCGCATGATTTTTTCGCCCACCGCGCGCAGGGCGACTTTACCGCGCCGCGCGCAGAATCACCGTCGTTTCATCGCGGCGCTCGACAGTGATGCTGCCGCTGCCTTCGAGCAGGCGGACAAAGCCCTCGACGTTGTCGGCGGCGAAGGTGCCGCCGACGGGGCGCCCGGCGAGCGCGGGGTCGCCGAGGAGGAGTTGCGTGCGGTTGCGGCGATTGAATTGCGCGACGACGTCGCGGAGCGGCGTTTCGGAAAAGACGAGTTTACGCTCCTGCCAGGAGAGGGCTTCGCGCAGTGCTTCGGACGTGACTTGCTCCACGACGGGCGCGGGCGCGAGCGAGCCAGTCGGCGCAGTGATGGAAAGTGCGGGCTGCGTGGCGATCCGCGTGCGTTCGTTCGCGGCGAGCAACGTGGGCGTCACGACGGCGGTCGACGGCGCGGCCGAATCGGAGACAGCCACTTTCCCCTCAGTCACGAGCACCTCAACAGAGGTGGCCGCAAGTCGGACGTTGAACGCGGTGCCGACCGCCCGCACGGCGACGCCGTGGGCGGAGACAATGAAGGGCCGCGACGTATCGTGCGCGACCGTGAAGTGCGCCTCGCCCCGCAGGAGGGCGACGCGGCGCTCGGCCGGTGCAAGGTCGACGCGCAGCTCGGTGTTCGCATTCAGCTCGACGACGGAGCCATCGGCGAGGACGACGCGCTCGTAGCCTCCGGTGGAAGTGGCGTAGAGCTGTGAGGAAGAGGACGTCCGCGGCCATTGCCACCAACCCAGCGCGGTGAGTGCCACAACAGCGGCGAGAGCGACGACGAGACGCAGGATAGGAAATTTTTTCGCCGGAGCGGCCACGCGCGGCTTCACCGGAAACTCCACCACGGGCTGCAGCTCGGCGCGCACGAGCGGCATTTTTTCGAGCAAGGCACATGCGGCCTCAAGGCGCACGACGGCGGCGGCGTGACGGGGGTCGGCACGACACCAGCGCTCGAAGTCGCGCTTCTGCGCGATCGAAAAGCCTTCGTCGCGCTGCGTGAGCCAGTCCGAGGCGACTTCTTCGATCGGATCGTCGTGGTCGAGTGAGTCGCTCATGGCGTAGCCTCCCCTGTCGTCGGCGGCGCGATCTCCAGGAGCCCGCGCTCCGCGAAAAACGCGGCGCAGCGCCGCATGCCTTTCGCCATGTGCACTTTCACGGTTTCAGCCGAGATACCGAGCTGCACGGCGATTTCCTTGTAAGCGAGTCCATCGAGATAGCGGAGCATGATGACCTGGCGGCAGCGGTCGGGCAGCGCGCGCACGGCGTCGGCGAGCACTTCGAGTTCGTAGGTTTGATCGAGTTGCTCCCCAACCCCGGGCCGATCCTCCAAGACCGTGAGCTCAACCAAATCCGTCACAGCCTCGGTCGGCTTCGCACCTCTACGGCGAAAGAGATCGAAGGCAACGTTGCGCGCGGCGGTGAAGAGAAATGCTTTCGGGTAACGCACGCCACCGTTGCTCTGCGCGCGGAGCAGGCGGGCGTAAGTTTCCTGCACGATGTCATCGTGCTCTTCAAGGGTTGGAAAACGCGCCTGCAAGTAAGCCCGCAGCGCCGGTTCATGGGGCTGCACTTCCTCGGTAAACCAACGGGCTTGTTCAGAAGGAGGCATGAGGCGGTGCGTGGAAAATGCATCCTCCCCGTCCCCCGGTCTGTCGAGGGGATTTTCGGCCAAAACCCCGTTACGAAACTATTTTTCGCCGACGATAACCCAAAAGCGCTGGGGCTGCGTCTCTGGGCTTCGGACGTCAGCTCACTGGCGCTCGCCGCGCTTCGGCCAACCTGCCCCCCGCTGCGTTACTTTCCCTGCGGGCCGTAACCGGCCACCGGGCGTCCGTCGTCCCCGAGTTTGCCGGCGGCCCAGAGCACACCTCGCGTGACAAGTTCGAGGTAGCGGGCATCCGCCACGGTTTCGTTCATGTGCCCGATGGTCGTGCTAAACACGCGTGCCTGCTTCGGGCCGTAGAGGTTGGTCCACACGACCACCGCGGTGTTGTCCGTCTTCGTGCCCTTCTTGTCGGTTGTGGTCTGGAATCCCGTCGCGAGCGAACGGTGAGCGGCATACACCTTCGGATCCTGCACGTTGTTATAGAGCTCCTCGTTGCCAGTAACCCAGTCGCCGAGGCCCTTGGTGATCGGACTGCCAGACTGGGTGAAGGAAATCTTGATAGGCTCTTTGGGACCGTGCCGGCTCGATTGCAGGCCGAGGAAGTCGAACCACAGCGCATCAGCGGATCCTGGCGTCATCGGGCGGGCGTAGTCTTTCGTGACGCGGTAGCTGTGCATGGCGCAGTGGAGATTTACGCCGGGAAGACCCGCCGCGTGCGGCGCGAGCACGTTTTTCACCATCTCAGGATCGGAAATATCGGCGGCACACTCGTCGTGGATCACGACGTCGTAGCCCTTCGCATAATCCGGATTAGTGTGAGCGGGAAAAACCGGGCGCGTGGTTTTGTCGGCCGTGTGCATGTGGTCGACCACGACATTGGCGCGGGCCTCAAGGCCGTTCTTCAAAAGATCCTTTTGCGCCGCGTAATCATGGCAGCAGCCACCGGTGAGGAGCAGCAGCTTTAGGGGCTTGGGCGCAGCAGCCGCGAAAGCGAGACCGGGAAGCGCGAAGGTGACGATGAGGGCAAGGCGGCGTAGCGAGGAGGACATGGTGGTTAGGGAAACGAGACGGAGGGGTGAGAGGGAAACTCAGTCAAAAATCGGGAAAAACGTGTTGAAGGCAACTTCGCCGAAGTGGCCGGGGTCGTTGAAACGCCGGCGGCGGTCGAGGGCATCGATCGCGGCCATCTCGGTGCCGGTGAGCGCGAAATCGAAGAGCGCGAGATTTTCGGCGAGACGCGCCGGCGTCTGCGTCCTCGGAATCACGGCGCAACCGCGCTGCACACCCCAGCGGAGCGTGATCTGCGCGGGAGTTTTCCGATGCGCGGCTGCAATCGCGGTGACAACGGGATCTTTGAGCACATTTTCGTCGGGCCGCGCCATGCCGATGGATTCGTAGGACGGCGAGCCGAGCGGGGAAAACGCGGTGACCGCGATTTTCTCCTGCGCACAGAAACGCAATTGGCGCGGCTGGCTGAGATACGGGTGCAGTTCGATCTGGTGCACCGTCGGGCGGATCGAGCAAGTGCCGAGCAGCTCGCGCAGCATCGATATGTTGAGGTTGGAGACGCCGATGTGCTTCACGAGGCCGGCGCGGTGCAGCGCTTCCATGGCCGCCCACGTCTCGGCGTACGGCACGTTAATCGGCTTCATCGCGGGCGAGGCCGCCTGGGGGTCGTGAATCCACTCCGGCGGATAGCGCACATCGAACGGCACGTAGGCGAGCGCGACCGGAAAATGAATGAGATAGAGGTCGAGGTAATCGAGGCGGAGGTCGCGCAACGACCGCTCGCAGGCCGCGCGCACGTGCTGGGGCTCGTGGTAGGTATTCCACAGTTTCGAGGACACCCAAAGGTCTTCGCGACGGCAGAGGCCGGCTTTCAACGCAGCGGCGATACCTTCGCCGGCTTGGGCTTCGTTGCCGTAGTCGCACGCGCAGTCGAGGTGGCGGTAGCCGGCGCGGATCGCCTCGGGCACCAGTCTGGGCGCGGCGGGCTTGGGCATTTTCCAGAAGCCAAGGCCGACGGAGGGAAACAAGCCGCCGTCGGCGAGCGAGATGGTGGGAGCGAGAGCAGCGGGCGAAAACGACATCGAGGCAACAAAGCGACTCGGTCCAGCCAAGTCAGGATCAATTTTCGGCAAAATGAGCCGGCACACGCGGCCGCCCGCTCGCCACCATTTTTATTTTGCGGAGGAGCCCGAATCCGCTCCCTTGGCTTCATGCTTTCGAGGAATATCGCGGCCGTCGCCTCAGTCGCCCTGATCACCCCGTTGTTCGCCGCCCCGGTGGACTACGTCAAGGATGTGAAGCCGATTCTGGCCCAACACTGCTACCGCTGCCATGGCGCTTCGCAGCAAAAGTCTGGCATGCGCGCCGACACGGCGGCGTTTCTGCGGACCGGCGGAGACAGCGGCCCGTCCTTGGTCGCGGGCAAGGCCAACGAGAGTCTCCTCATCAAGACCATCCTCGGGACACACGACGACATCGCGCAGATGCCCTACAAAAAGCCGCCGCTCGCCGAGGCGAAGATCGAGGTCTTGCGCGCGTGGATCAACGAGGGCGCCGTCGCACCCGCCAACGAAGAGCCCGAGAAAAATATTCACTGGGCCTTCGCCGCCCCGGTGCGTGCCGATGTTCCGGCCGTGACCCGCCAGGGTTGGTCACAAAACCCCATCGACGCCTTCATTTTCGCGCGGCTCGAAAACGAAAAAACGCCGATCGCCCCTTCCCCCGAGGCCGACCGCGTCACCCTTCTCCGCCGCGTCAGCCTCGATCTCATCGGTCTCCCGCCCACGCCCGCCGAGGTCGCGGAGTTCCTCGCCGACTACCCTGCGACCACCTCTTCAACTTCCTCCGCTTTAGCTTCGACTCGCCGCGAAGCCGCGTTTGGCCGCGTCGTCACGCGCCTGCTCGCCTCGCCGCACCACGGCGAACGCTGGGCGCGCCCGTGGCTCGACGTCGCGCGCTATGCCGATTCCAACGGCTACTCGATCGACGCCCCCCGCCAGATTTGGAAATACCGCGACTGGGTGGTCGCCGCCCTCAACCGCGATCTGCCCTACGACCAGTTCGTGATCGAACAACTCGGCGGCGACCTCCTGCCGAATGCCACCGTCGACCAAAAAGTTGCCACGGGCTTCAACCGCAACACGCAGATCAACCAAGAGGGCGGCATCGATCCCGAGCAGTTCCGAATCGAAGCCGTGCTCGATCGCGTGGGCACATTTGGCACCGCTTTTCTCGGTCTGACCGTCGGCTGCGCACAGTGCCACGATCACAAGTTCGACCCGATCACGCAGCGCGAATTCTACCAGCTCTACGCGATCTTCAACAACACCGTCGACGACGGTCACGGCAAGAGCACCCCCGGCGGCACGCTCGCGTTCGCCAGTGAAAATTCGGCTGACGAAACGGCCCTGCGCGAACTCGAGACTCAACAGGCCGACTTCGAAAAATTTCTCGATGAGCACAAGGGACCGGTGGTGGCGTGGTTCGCCGCCCTCGACGGCATGGGCAAAACCAATCTCGGCGGCACCGCCCGCGAAGCCCTGGATGTTCCTTGGGCCAATCTTACCTTCGCGCAAAAGCGCGCCGTCTTTGCCGCCTATCCACAGGTGGACGCCGACTTCAAGGCCCGCCAACTCAAACATTCCAGCCTGGAACGGCGCCCGTCCCGAAGACTCACCACGCTCGTTATGTCCGAACTGAAGAAACCCCGCGAGAGCGTGATCTTCATCAAGGGCGACTTCACGCGCCGCGGCGATCCGGTGCAGCCCGGCACTCCCGCCATCCTCCCACCCCTCGCCATCGCCACGCCCAACCGCCTCGATCTCGCGCGCTGGCTTTTCCAACCCGACCACCCCCTCACCGCCCGTGTGATGGTGAACCGCATTTGGCAGCAGTATTTCGGCACCGGCCTCGTTGAAACGGAAAACGACTTCGGCACCCAGGGTACCGCGCCTTCGCATCCCGAACTCCTCGACTTTCTCGCCACCGAATTCATCGCGCAGCAATGGAGCATGAAGGCCCTCCACCGTCTGATCGTCACCTCCGCCACTTATCGCCAATCGGCGCACGCCCGGCCGGACCTCCACGTCGTCGATCCCGTCAACAAACTCCTCGCCCACCAATCCCGCCTGCGCCTCGACGCCGAGATCGTCCGCGACGTCGCCCTCGCCGCGAGCGGCCTCCTCACGCCGAAACTCGGCGGCCCCCCGGTCTTTCCTCCCCAACCCGACGGCGTCATGAACCTCGGCCAATCGAGCCGGCCTTGGACCGCCAGCGCGGGCCCCGACCGTTACCGCCGCGGCCTCTACACCCATTACTGGCGCGCCACGCCGCATCCCGCCGTCGCCGTGTTCGACGCCGCCGACAGCTTCAGCGCCTGCACCCGCCGCCTGCGCTCCAACACTCCGCTCCAAGCTCTCACTCTCCTCAACGACCAACAGTTTTTTGAGATGGCCGGCGCGCTGGCCCAACGCGTCCTCCGCGACGGCGGTCCCGACGACTCCGCCCGCCTCGACCACGCCTTCCGCCTCTGCGTCGCGCGGCCGCCGGCGGCGCAAGAACGCACCCGCCTCCTCGCGCTCTTGGCCGACCTCCGCACGCTCGACGCGAAAGATCCCGCAGCCTCCGAACAAGAGGTCTGGACCACCGTCGCCCGCGTGCTCCTAAACCTCGACGAAACCATCACCCGCGAATGACGCCGCTCGGGAACACGACCGCCCTCCGTCGCTGATCGCCTTGCGACCGAAGGCGGTCGCGCTCCCGGAAAATCACCAGCCCGCACAGGCTTCCCTGCCCTCTCTCCTTCCCATGCCGTCCCTCCCGCCCCTCGACCCCGCGCACCCGTTTTCGCCGGACCACCTCACGCGCCGCCATTTTTTCAGTCGCTGCACGATGGGCCTCGGCGGCATCGCCCTCGCTTCGATGCTCGGCGAGCGCCGGCTCTCCGCCGCCGCTGCCCCGCCGAATCCCATGGCACCCCGCGCGCCCATGTTCGCCCCCAAGGCCAAGAACGTCATCTTCCTCTTCATGGCCGGTGGCCCCAGCCAGATCGATCTTTTCGACTACAAGCCGCGCCTCATCGAGCTCAACGGCCAGCCCGTCCCGCCATCCCTCATCGAGGGCAAACGTTTCGCGTTCATGGACACGAGCCATGGCACCAAGCTCCTCGGCTCACGGCGCGAGTTCAAACAACACGGCAAGAGCGGAGCGTGGGTGTCCGACCTTTTCCCTTACACCGCCGGCATCGTCGACGACCTGACAATCGTCAAATCCTGCGCCGCCGAGCTCTTTAATCATGCGCCGGCGAAACTTTTCATGAACACCGGCTCCGGCCAGTTCGGCCGCCCGAGCATGGGCTCTTGGGTCACCTACGGCCTCGGTAGCGAGTCGCAGGACCTTCCCGGCTTCGTCGTCTTGCAATCCGGTTCGCGCGGTCCCCGCGGCGGCGGCGTGAACTGGGGCAGCGGTTTTCTGCCCACGACGTTTCAGGGCGTGCCCCTGCGCGGCAGCGGCGACCCAATCCTTAACCTGACCAATCCCGCCGGCATCACGGCCGGCCGCCAGCGCCAGGCCATCGACGCCATCCGCGACCTCAACCTCTCTCGCGCCGTCGAGACCGGCGACCCCGAGATCGCCACCCGCATCGCCTCCTACGAGATGGCGAGCCGCATGCAGTCGAGCGCCCCGGAGCTCATCGACCTCGGTATGGAAAGCGCCGCCACCCTCAAACTCTACGGTATCGAAAACGACCGGCCCTCCTTCGGCCGGAACTGCCTCCTCGCGCGCCGCCTCGTCGAGCGCGGCTCCCGGTTTGTGCAGCTGTATCACACGAATTGGGACAGCCATGGCGGCCCGAAAGAAAATCTCCAAAGCGATTTCGAGGAACGCTGCCGCGAGGTGGACCAAGCCCAGGCCGCCCTCGTGCAGGACTTGAAAGCGCGCGGGCTCCTCAAGGATACGCTGGTGATTTGGGGCGGCGAATTCGGCCGCACGCCCATGGGCGAAAACCGCGTCACCACCGGCCGCAACCACCACATCGACGCGTTCACGATGTGGTTCGCCGGCGGCGGTACGAAGGCCGGTGCGGTGATCGGCGAGACCGACGAACTTGGCTTCAACTCCGTCACGGACCGTGCGCACGTGCATGACATCCACGCGACCATGCTCCACCTCCTCGGCATGGATCACACGAAGCTCACGTTCCGTTTCCAAGGCCGCGATTTCCGGCTGACTGACGTGCACGGCAAGCTGCTGAAGCAGATGCTGGCGTAGGGCGCGGATCTCGACCGCGCCGCAGCCGCGCCAGTGATGGCGCGGTCGGCTGCAGAACCAGCTGGTTGCGCCCGGCCAGCGCGCCCGGCCGGCGGCCGGGCCTACACCTCTCAGCTTACAAACGAGTAATCATACGGTGCCCGCAGCTCGCGGCTTACATACGCGTTCGCTTCCGCTGCGTACGTGCCGACGAATTTCTCCGCGCCCGCTTCCCACGTGAGCTTTTTCCCAGTGCGCACCGCAATCGCCCCGAGGTGACACATCGTCGCCGAGCGGTGCCCCGTCTCCACATCACAGATCGGCGCCTTCCGCGATTTCACACAGTCAAAGAAATTTTCCATGTGGTTGGCGCTGCGGTAGAGCTGCACTGCGTTTTCCGGCAACGGCTTCGTCAATAACTCCGGATCGCTCGCCTTGATCCCGTCGCGATTCACCCAGATCCAACCGTCCGTGCCCTCGAAGCGGATACCGTTGCGCTGGCCGTCGAGCTTCACTTTCGCGCCGTAGATACTGTCGTCCTTCGTCGTAAAAATACTCAGCTTGGTGCCGTTCGCGTAGGCGTAGCGCACCTCGTATTCGCTGAACGTCGTGTACCCGCCCGCGACCGGCGGCACGAGCACGGTCGACTCCACGTCACGTGGCGCGAGCAACCCAATCGCCCAATACGCAATGTCGTTATGGTGCGCGCCCCAATCCGTCATCGTGCCGCCCGAGTATTCATACCAAAACCGAAACGTCCGATGGCAGCGCTCCTTCACGTAATCCGTCATCGGCGCGGGCCCGAGCCAGAAATCCCAATTTAATCCCGCCGGCACCGCCGACGTCGCAAACGGCCCTGCGCACAACCCCGCCGGCAACCACACCTTGGCCTCCTGCAATTTCCCAATGCGCCCATTCCGCACGAGTTCACACGCCAGCCGAAAGCGCGACGAGCTCCGCTGCTGCGTGCCCGTCTGCAACACGATTCCGCTCTGCTGCACAGCCCCGACGAGCCGGCGCCCTTCGTCAATGGTAAGCGTGAGCGGCTTCTCGCCATAAACATCCTTGCGTGCCCGCGCCGCGCCGAGATTAACCAGCGTGTGCCAGTGGTCGGGCGTGGCGTTAATGATTACGTGCACATCATCGCGTTCGAGGACCTTGCGGAAATCGCCGTAGATCTTCGGCACCTTACCCTCGACCGTGAATTTCGCCGCCGCCTCCGCCGCGTGCTTTGCATCGACGTCACACACCGCGACGACGTCCCCGTGATTGGCCGCATTGGTCGTATCGCCTTTGCCCTGACCGCCGCAGCCGATGAGTGCGATGCCCGGCCGGCTATTGGGCGAATTTGGCTTGGTCTTCCCTGCCTCTGCCGCCGCGAGCTGCCGCTCGACAAACCATAGCGGCAATCCCGACACCGCCGCCACCATGCTGCACCGCTTGAGAAACGACCGACGCGAAATTTGAAAGGGGTTCATGGCCTTCACCGTGCCGGACGGTTGCGTGGCCGCAAGGCCGCACCGCACCCGCCTACAGTTTTGACAAAGATCACTTCGCCGCCGTCACTCTCTGGTCCCCCTCAAAACATGAGCGCCGCCACCTCCGCCCCCGCCCCGAAAAATTTCATGATCAGCCAACTCGACGAGGTGCCGCCCGTAAGCTGCCCGTGCGGTTGGGCGAGCCGGAGTTTTGCCACGCCCGACAACTCCGTCGCCACCGTCCACGTCGTCGACATCCAGCTCGATGCGCGCACGCACTATCACAAGAAAATGACGGAAATTTACACTGTGCTCGAAGTGCACGGCGAAGGCTTCATCGAACTCGACGGCGAACGCTTCCCGGTGAAACCACTGACGGCGATCTTCATCAAACCCGGCTGCCGCCACCGCGCCGTCGGCCGCATGAAAATCCTCAACGTCCCCATTCCCGCCTTCGATCCGCATGACGAGTGGTTCGACTAGATGCGGCGCGTAGGCGACAGGAGTGTCGCCCTTCCGTCGGACCTCGCACGCGCCGTCGGACCTCGCCTCTCCGTCGGACCGGCGACACTCCTGTCGCCGTTTTCAGACCACCCGACCATAGCGTCTGCCGGCCGAACACCCAGGGCTGATTCATCCCGCTATGCAACCTGCGGCGACGATTGGGTTTAACCGATTGGGCTGACCATCCGCCGCCGCGTCGGCCAAATTCGCGCGATGGGCGAACGCATTTTCCCGGTCCCCGCGCAACAACACCTGCTCGACACCGTGCGACTCGAGCTGGTCGGCCCCGCCGACGTGCCCCGGTGGAACGAACTCATCACCGCGCACCACTACCTCCACAACGCGACGCTCGTCGGCGAAGTCCTCCGCTACGCTGCCGTCGCCGCGGACGGGGTCTGGTGCGCGCTCGTGGGCTACAGCAGCGCGAGTGCCGCCTGCACTTCGTGACGCAAAACAGTCGCTTCCTCCTGCTGCCCGGCGTCGCCTGCCCGAACCTCGCGAGCCGCCTTCTCAAACTCGCCGCGCAGCGCTTGCGCGAAGACTTCCCGCGCGTCCACGGTCACCCCGTCCTCCTCGTCGAGACCTTCGTCGACCCCACGCGGTATCGCGGCGCCTGTTACCAAGCGGCCAACTGGGAGCCGCTCGGCCGCACCGCCGGCTACGCGCGCGCCGGCCGCGACTACTACGAAAAACACGACCGCCCGAAGGAAATCTGGGTGCAACCGCTCGCGCCGGACGCCGCCGCGACGCTCGCCGCCCCGACGCTCCCGGCCGACCTCGC
>SYGN01000296.1 GCA_005799525.1 Opitutaceae bacterium
GCTCAAAATTCTCACCGCAACAGGGACAGCATCCGATCCACCGAACCAACCACGGCTGGATCGCGTGCAACACCTGCTCCCACGTAACACCAGAAGTTTTTTTTAGAGCGAAGGTAGATGACCAAGACGAAGAGGTAGGCGACGGCCGCCAGCACGAGATGATGGTGAAATCCCTGCCACGAGCGACCTTCGTAGTGATCGAGCCCCAAGTCGGTCTTATCGCGCTGGAAGACCTGCTCAATGGCGAAGTGTCCCCGGCTCAAACGCAGACAACGCTGTGGGGTGGGTTTGGTTTTGAACCACGCTAGGTAGTGATGGTAAGGCGCGGCATCGCCCTCGGGCCAGTCCACGACCAACCAGGTTTGCGGCCATTCGCCGGTCTTCCGATCCAGATCGCTCAAGGCGAACACAGGCTGCCAGGCGATCCGGGTGTGGCGCTTGGTGTCGTCTGCGGCGCGCCAGGCCACAGGGTGCCACTGTTTCGGGCGAATGGCTTTGCTCAGTGCCGCCAAAGAGGTGGCGGCGGGTTGGCCCTCGGCGACACCCCAATATTTTTTGGCGAAGCGCGTCGCGACCGGTTCGGTCCACGCGAGTAAATCGGCACCTGCATTCAAGAGGTATTCCAAGCCCAATTGGCGCAGCTCCCAGCGCAGCTCGCTCGCATTGCCATACACTTCATCGCCCAACACCGGTGCCGGGCTCACGCCGGCAGCGAGCACCTGCTTCACTAAGTCGACTGCGATGGCCGGCTTGGTCTGGAACGGTAGGCCTAGTGGCACGCCGGCCGCCGCGCACCGCGCCGGGTCGGCGGTCCACTTTTCCGGCAGATACAAGCGGCCGGCCACTGGCGCGGCGATCGCCCCATCGCTGACCACCACCTCGACACTGACCTGACAATTCGCTTGTTTGCCGACCGCACCGCAATATTGCTGCGCAACCCCCACCGATTTGTCGCCCTGCTTCACCCAGCCGGTCTCATCAATGATCCAGGCGCTCAACGGTTCCAGCACCGGCGCGATCTCGCGGCGAATAGCGGCCCACACTTGCTCAGCCTCCCACGGACTGTCGGCCACAAACTGCTGCAGCTTCTGGCTGTCGACACCAAGTCGTGCGGCCAACGGCTCGATCGACTTCCGCTCTCCCGGCATCAGCAACCCTTGCACATAGAGCGCGGCGCCTTCGCGCCGTTCACTCCGGCCCAGCTCAGCGACCAGCGGCTCCAGAAACTCCGGGAACTCTGCGATGCTGCGACGCCAAATCTTTTGATTCCAGTGCATGGACCCAAACTTTCCTGGAAAAAAACTGTTGTCAATACTTAACAGAGTAATACTAGAAGGCAAACGAGGAAAAGTAGTCAACTGCCGTGGCGGCCGCCCAGCGGATGAAACGCGCGCACCGCCGGGACTGTATGACGCTTCGCCAGAGGTGAATTTCCCGCTGCGGGAATTCTCGACCGACCAATGCGCGTGGTCAGATCGAAATCTTGATCCCTTTACGCAGGTAGGTCGGCACGTCGAGATCTTGGCCGTCGAAAAGGTTGCGGTCCGTCTTCTCAAAGTGCCCGCGACGCTCGACTTCCCCAAAACCGAATTCCTCTTGGGCAACCTTCGCCGCGTGGAGATTCCTCGCCTCGGCGCTATCCGCAGCACTCCCGCCGCTCGTCGCAGGTGACTCCTCCCGCTCCACTCCTGCCGGCTGATTCGCTGCAGTGTGCGCGGTCGGCCCCACCGCGCGGGGCGCAAACAGAGTCGGCGTTTTCCCTCGCGCCGGCAGCACCGGGCGCCGCGAGGCCACACCCCGACCACCCATGTCGCTCGTACCCAACACGCACACTTCGACGCGACCCGCCATCGTTTCGTCAATCACAGCACCCATGATAATATGGGATTCGCTACCAAACTGGTCGGTAATCGCACTCATCAGCTCGTTCACTTTCGGGAGCGTGAGATCGGCCCCGCCGAGGATGTTCACGAGCAACCGGTCGGCCTTGCGGGAAAACTCCGGTGTGTGCAGGAGCGGACAAAGCTTGAGGCTCGAAATCGTGTCGACCACGGCGTTTTCACCCGTGCCCTCGCCGAGGCTAAAGAGCGTCTTGCCCCCGCGTTGGTTGAAGGCCTGCCTGAGCGTCGAGAAATCGAGATTGATCAGCCCCGTCTTGAAGAGCATCGCCCAAATCGATTTCACCCCGCGGCCGATCCACTCGTCCGCCCGCGCAAACGAATCGAGCACCGTCTCGTTGTCCGTACCTTCCTGTAACAGCACGTCGTTGGGGAGCGGGATCACCGCATCGCACACCTTGCGCAGCGCCGCGAGCCCCTCTTCCGCCTGCTTGAGACGGCGACCGCCCTCAAACGAAAACGGCATGGTGACAAATGCGATGACGAGTGCGCCCGTCTCCGCCGCGATCTCGGCCACCACGGGTGACGCACCGCTGCCCGTGCCACCGCCCATGCCGGTCACGATAAAAACAAGATCACAATCCTTCAAGACCGTCGCAATTTTCTCGCGGTCGGCCTCGGCGGCGACGCGGCCCAACTCAGGATCACCGCCGGCCCCAAGGCCGCGCGTGACCCCCATGCCGATGAGTACTTTGTCCTGCACCGGCGAGCTGGCGAGCGCCTGATAGTCGGTGTTGATCACCGCCATTTGCAAGCGCTCCAGATTTTCCATTTTCAAACGGTCCACTGCGTTGGAGCCCGCGCCGCCCACGCCGACGAGTTTGATCGCGATATTGCGATCCGTAAGGAGCCCGTGCTCGAGAGGAAGTTCGTTGAGGTTCATGGCGAGCGGCTCAGGAATTGGCGAAGAGGCGTTTCACGCCGGTGAAAAATCCGCCTGCGCGGCGGATCGGCGGGGACTTGTCCGCCTGCGAGCTGACTCCGAAGTAGAGGAGACCCAGACTGGTATGATAAGACGGATCGCGGAGATTTTCGCTCACCCAGGTGGGCGCTTCGCCAAGATGCGCCGAGACGCCGAATACTTTCGCGGCCACGTCAGCGATGCCGGCGAGTTTCGCCGTGCCCCCGGTCAACACTACACCCGCGGCACAGGTCTCGGGACTGAACGCGTTCCCCAGTTTTTTCTTCACCACCTCGAGGAGTTCCCACGTGCGCGCCGCCGTAATCTGCTCGATGGCCTGCTGCGGAAACTGGCGGTCGCCGATCGCATAATTACCGTCGAGCATGACCTTCGTGGCTTTGTCTTTCGTCGTCACGCTCGCGCGGCCGAACCGGAGCTTCAGCTTCTCCGCCTGCCCGTCCGTCAGGCGCAGGCCAATGCTGAGATCGTTCGTGAGATGCGTTCCCCCGACGGGCACGACTCCGGTCGTGTGCGGCGCCCCATCGCGGTGCAGCACGTAGTCGGTCGTGCCGGCACCGATGTCGAGGACGAGCACCCCGTGCCGCCGCTCCTCGGGCGTCGTGACCATGTGGCCCGCGGCGAGACTCGCCAGGACGAGCTCACGCACCTCCAAATTGAATCCACGGATGACGTGAATGTTATCCGCGAGCCGCTGTTCCTGCCCGTGGACGGTCCAGTAGCCGACCTCGAGCCGCTGGCCGCCGATATTTTCCGGCATGGAGGAAACCAAGCTACCATCGACGCGAAACGGTCGGCGTATGTGATGCACGACCGCGCGGCCTGTCGGGAGCTCCTTCGACTTCGCGAGGTCGCACACGGTGCGGATGTCGCCCGCATCGATCATGTTGTCCAGCGCCTTCACAGTCACCGTCGCCTCGTTGTAGAAACCCTCCAGATGCCCACCGGTCTGAGCGAGAAACACGTGGTCGATGCGCTCACCAGCGTCCCGCTCCGCCTGTTCGAGGGCGCTGTGGGTGCATTCGCTGGCCGCCTTGTAATCGACGACGCCACCCTTGATGACCCCGCGCGAGGAACACTCGCCGCAGCCGATGATCGCGAGCTCGCGCCCGGTGTATTCGCCGACCAAGACACTGATTTTGGAGGTACCGATTTCAACGGCACCGAGGAAGGTGGGGCGTGAGCTCACAGTTTCGTTTTGGGCTGGGAATGCGGAACAAGATTGAAGTTTGGCAAGGGCTGAAAAGAGACGGAGACTTCGCGCCCCAGCGAAAGATCGATTTTTCGTGGAGGGTTGGGTGCCGTCGCCAACGCCTCCCACTGGTAGTCAAGTTTGGCCAGCTGCTGGAGAAAATCTCCGTTCACCCCAAACACCACCGTCGTGCCCGGCTTGGTGCGGATCTCAATCGTGCCGTCGGACTCCAGTCGCGCCAAGGAAACGACCTGCCACGTCTGGTAAAGATGCTCCGCATCCAGCCGTGCGCGGGCCAGCAGCTCGGCCACGAGTCCCATGTTTTCAACCGGCTGGTATTGGTCCGCCGTACGCGTGAGCTTAACGCCGTCGAGCCACGGCAGCGTCGCGAGCATCGCGGCCCCATAGCCGACGCCCTCGAACACCACGCCATCTCGCGCGACGACGAGCGCCCGCGATTCGCCCCGCCAGTTGGCCATCACGCGTGCCACGGGCGAACGTTCCCCGACCTGCACCTTGAGCGTGTCGGGAAAATTTTTTGTCAGAGTCGCCGCATTGACCTGCCCGCTGGCCATGAGCCTCAGGCGCAGCGATTGCAAATCGACCTCCATCAACGAGGCCTGCTTCGGCAGCGCCAGCGTGCGGGCGAGCCACGCGTTATCCAAGACCCCGTCGGTACGAAGTTCGAGCTGCTTGATCGCCACCGCTCGCGCGGTCTCGGGCATTTTCCGCGGAGTTTCCTGCAATCCACGCGTGACTTCCCACAGGCCCCACGCGACCCCGCCCATCACCAGGATCGCACCCATGGCGCGCAAGACCGAGGTCATCAGCCGCCACTTGCCCTCGCGCGACATGGCGCGCGGTTTCACCGGCTGGGGAATATCTCTCCAGCTGCGGGCCGTGGGGGCGATGTGTAAATTTTTACTCACGATTTTTGAGCAGACGCCGCCGATTGAAAACGCAGCAGCGCAGGTCGCACCAGCTCCCGAACCAATCCCGTAAAATCCATTCCCGCGCACCGCGCACTCATCGGCAACAAACTCGTCTCTTTCATGCCGGGCAGTGTGTTGATTTCCAGTAAAAACGCGTCGCCTTGCTCAGGTAAAATAAAATCAACCCGCGCATAGTCGCGACAGCCACACGCCGCGAAGGCCGCCTCCGCTGCCGTCTGCACCTGCGCGGTGGTCGCCGCGTCGAGCGGCGCCGGCGCAAAATAATCCGTGAAGCCCTTTGTGTATTTGCTCGTGTAGTCGTAGACGCCGGACTTGGGCCGAATTTCCACGATCCCCATCGCCTTGCCCGCGAGGACCCCCACCGACAGTTCGCGACCGACGATCCGGCGCTCGATGAGCCACGAACCGCGCGTGATCGCGGCGAGCTTCTCGGCCAGCGCCGCCCGTCCGGCGATGACACTCAACCCGACACTGCTGCCTTCATTGTTAGGTTTCACGACGACGTTCTCGCCGAGTTTCGCCACCACCGTTTCGGCCGTCGGTTTTTCCGTCGCCATGAAGCAACAAGCGTCTGCCACGCGCACGCCCCGCTCGGCGGCGGCTGCCTTCGTGCGGATCTTGTCCATGGTCAACGCACTGCTGGCGGCGTCACACCCGGCGTAGGTCACACCCGCCGCGTCGAGGAGCTGTTGCATCCCGCCATCCTCACCAAAGGTTCCGTGTAGGGTCGAAAACACCACATGCCGTTGCGGGTCGAGCCCCGCCGGCAGCGCGTCGGCATTCAGCTCGAACAAGCGAGTCGGAAACGAGCGCGCCAACGCGAGGGCGGAGGCTTTCCCCGAGCCCAGTGAGACGTCTCGTTCGGCGGAACTGCCTCCGGCAAACACAGCGATGATCGGTAACGGTAGGCTCATAAAACGTCCTTCCATTCTTTGCCGAATAGCAACACCTCGGGTTCAAGGTCCACGCCTTTGACCTCCCGCACTCGGGCGCGCACTCGACGCACGAGCGCAATCACCTCGGCGGCGGTCGCGCTCCCCCGGTTCACGATGAAATTCGCGTGCGTCGGCGAGACCTCGGCATCCCCCACGCGTGCGCCCTTCAAGCCGCTCTCATCGATGAGTCGGCCGGCAGAATTACCTGGTGGATTCTTGAAAATGCAGCCCGCGCTCGGCTCGCGCGGTTGCGACTCATGCCGCTTGCGGGAGTAAGTATCCATCTGACGTTTTACGGTCTCCGCGTCCGACCGCGTCGCCGGTCGCAGCAGAGCCCCCAACGCGATCCCTTGATGAAACTCCGCACAATGGCGATAGCCGACGTGCATCGCCGCCTTCGTGAGCGTCCGGACCTCGCCCGCTCGCGTCATGAGCTGCACTTCCTCCACGACATCGAACATCCACGCCCCCATCGCCCCGGCGTTCATGCGGAGCGCCCCCCCGACATTGCCGGGAATACCTTCGAGAAACTCAAAGCCCACCAGCCCGGCTTTGGCCGCGAGCCCGCATAAATTTTTCAACCGCAGCCCGGCCCCGACAGCCACCCGTCCGTCCTCGCGCGGTTCAAAACTCGACCACGCCTGATGAGCGAGCGACACCACCAATCCGTCCACACCCTCGTCCGGCACGATGACGTTCGAACCTCGCCCGAGCATGAGCACTTCGCCCCCCCCAGCCCGGGCTTCGCGCAACAACACCTGAAGATCGGCGACCGACGCCGGCTCGGCATAAATCCGCGCGGCACCGCCCACGCGCATCGTCGTCTTGGTCCCGAGGCGTTCCTCGTGGACAATCTTCGTCGCCGCCGAGACCAAGGGCTTCACGGTCTCGAAAAACTCAGACCATACCCCCGCCGGCTTCCTTTCGTCGACGCGCTGGACTCGTTGCTCAGCTGTCATGCGGAGGCGTGCCGGGAATTGCGCGCGGCAGAGATGGAGGCAGCGGTCAGCTGCTCGAGATCATTCAACATCAATTCGAGCGCATCCGTGCGTCCCATGCGCTGGAGGTTGCCCCGAAACTCCCGCATCCGTCCTTCGTTGAAAATAATCTGGAGCACCTCGGCCGTCAGGTTCTCGCGGCGCGTCTGCTCGACGACGATGCCACCGCCCTGAGAGGCGAAGTCCGCGGCGTTGGCCCGTTGGTGATCGTCGGCCGCCTCCGGGAACGGCACGAGGATGGCCGGGGTTTCACAGCGAATCAGCTCGGCGAGCGTCCCCGCTCCAGCCCGGGAAACGACGAGATCAGCAGCGGAAAGGAGTTGGGCGATACGATCGCTGAAAACCACCGATTCCGTCCGCACGGGCACGCCGAGTTTCGACGGCAGCATCGTCACGCCCTCCGACCCCTTACCCAATCCAGTGACTCCGTAAACTTGCACGCCTGCGCCCGCCAGAGTTGCGAGTTCGGTGCGCATCCAGTCATTGAGTACACCGGAGCCCTGACTGCCGCCGAGGACGACGAGGACCTTTTGCTGGGGATCCAAACCGAGCTCCGCGCGCGCCGCACCGGGTAGCTGGCGGACAAATTCACGACGCACCGGCAAGCCGACGTGGCGCGTGGCGGCCCCACGGATACTCGGGAGACTAATGCCGGGCGGTAGATATACGCGCCGCGCAAAACGCCCGAGCGCGCGAATCGCGAGGCCCGGCACCCGGTTGGATTCGTGCAGGGCCACGGGTACGCCGAGCAACCGGCCGGCCAAGACGAGCGGGGTCGACGTGAACCCACCGAAGCCGACCAAGCCCACGGGATGCCACGCCCGCACGAGCCGCACGCACTGCAAAAACGCGCGCGCTTGCGACCAGATACATTTCAAGAGCTGCAGCGGCCGGAGCGAGAAACCGGTGCCCGGCAGGCGCTCGAAGCGCAGGTGCGGATATTTTTCCAGCAATCGTGAATCCACTTTCTTCTGACTGACGAGCAACACGGTTTCGTGACCACGCGCCGCCAAGCCTTCGGCGAGCGCAATGCCCGGCGAGAGATGGCCGCCCGTACCACCGCAAGAGATCAGGTATTTGCTCATGCCATGACCTCCCGCATCGCGCGTGCATCATCGGGCAAAGCCACGCGCCCCCAAGTGCGTTGCGTGTTCAGCAGAATCCCCAAGAGCAACCCCATGAGCAGGAGATTGGACAAACCGGCACTAATAAACGGTAGCGAGATGCCCTTGGTCGGAAATATCCCGGTGACCACGCCGAGATTGATGATCGCCTGCAGGCAGATCATCAACAAACAGCCCGTCACGAGCAGAAAATGAAAGAGGTTCGGCGCCCGCCGCAGGTGGACGATCCCCGCGATGAACATCACGGTGAACACGACCACCACTCCCAGCGTGAACCAAAGCCCGAGCTCTTCGCCGACAATGGAGAAAATAAAATCCGTGTGCGCCTCCGGGAGGTAACTGAGTTGCTGGCGACCCTGGCCGAGTCCCGTGCCCTCCATGCCACCCGCCGCAAAGGCGGCGAGCGCCTGCCGCAGTTGGTAGGATTTTTCCTCGCTCAGAAACTCCGTCAGGCGGCGCAGCCGATTCGGATTGTTCACCACGAGGGCGGCAAACGCACCCATGACCAACGCAATCGTCGGCACCGTGTAACGCCATTTCGCCCCTGCAAGGAAGAGAAGGAGCAGGCCCACCGCGACCATCAGAGCAGCCGTGCCAAAATCCGGCTCCAACACGACCAGGCCCGCGAAGCTGCCAATGATCGCCAAGGGCAGGATGAAGCCCCGTTTGAATTCACCGATGCGCGTCTGGTTCAGCGCAAGATAGTGCGCGAGGCAGAAAATCAGGCCAAACTTGGCGAACTCGGAGACCTGCAGACGCACCGCTCCATAGCCGAGCCATCGCCGACTGCCTTTCACGGCGAGACCGATATGCGGAATGAGCACCAAGACCAACAGCACGAGCAGCACCCCGCCGATCCACCAGGCGTAGCGCCGCAGATAGTCGAGGTTGATCCGGCTCGCGATGAAACAGATCGCCGCCGCGGCGGCGACACCCACCAGCTGTTTTTGAAGATACTGATACGGCACCTCCACGCCCTGCTTCGTCTTAAACGACGCACTGGCGCTAAACAAAATCGACAGGCCCAGACTCGTCAGGCCAATGGCGCAGACGACGATGATCGTCGCGGGGTTCAAGAGGAACCGAGCACGGGGCCTGTCAGCAAACCGATCTTGGGCCATAGCGTTTCCGACGGACGCAACGGTTACGGTTTCTTGGGCTCGGGAGTTTCATCCACCCTGATCACCGGCACCTCGCCTGAAACCGGGGTCGGTGGCTGGGCGCTGATCACCGGAGCCGGCTGATCCAGCTGCGGGGTGGCGAAGAGCGGCTTGCTCTCGACGGGGGCCTTCGGCGCGGGCGCAGCACCCGACGACTTGGCCGCCCCTTTGCCCGTCGCACCATCCCAGCCGGGGATGATAATTTCTTTTCCCGCCGCGAGTTTGAGCGGATCGGTAATGTTATTCGCGATGGCGATATCGCGCTGCCGAACACCATATTTTTGGGCAATCGTGCTGAGCGACTCACCGGACTTTACCGTATGCTTCATGCCACTGCCTGAGGACTTCGGTGTCGCCGCGACGGCCGATTTCCCATTGGCCGATTCCGCTGCGGGCACAGGGGCGGCCGAGCGCCCGAGCGAAAGACCAGGAATAATCAGTTTTTGCCCCGGCTGCAGCGCCGCGTTGCTCTTCAGATTGTTGGCCAAGGCGAGCTCTTGATAGCTGAGTTTGTTCTTGTTCGCGATGCTCCAGAGACTGTCGCCGGATTTGACGGTGTAGGTCGTCATCGGCGTCACATCCTTGACGGGCTCGGCCAGCAACGTCGAAGCGGCCGGCGTATTAGGCCGGGTCGGCGTGAAACGCACCCCACCGCTCGCAGCGGGCGTCGCGGCAGCGTCAGCGTTGAAGACGATCGGCGGCGGCGGCGCGTCCACCGTCAGACCCGGCGGCGTGTTGGGCACCGTGATGAGCGGGGCGGGCTCGGCCTTCGCCACGGTATCGACCGGCGCCGGCACCGGCTTGGATGATGAACTGCAGCCGGGGTTGGCAAAAATGAGGACGAGGGCAAACACGTGGATGCCGACGACGATGCCGAAAATTTTCAGGATTTTCATAGGAGGAATGTTGAGTGATCACTAAAGACTGGGCTGGGTGAAAGCTACTTCAATCTGGGTGCTCGGACGACGGATGGACGGGCCGTCCTTCCGACCGATGAAACGGGTCCCGTCCAGTGGCACGCGGTTCACCCGCGCTGCGCCCGCAGCGTGAAGACGAAAAGGTTTGGCGGGCTCGTCCATCGCTCAACGGAGTTTCAGCGTGCCGAGGCCGGCGAGCGCGCAAATCAGCGATAGTATCCAAAAACGCATAACCACCTTCGTCTCGGGCCAGCCTTGCTTTTGATAATGGTGATGGATCGGCGCCATCAGAAAAAACCGCCGGCCTTCCCCATTCGGACTGCGCCGCTTGGTGTGTTTGAAGATCGCCACCTGAATGATAACCGAAACTGCTTCCCAAACGAAAACCCCTCCGACAATGACCAGCGTCAGCGGCTGCTGCACCATAAACGCCATGATGCCAATCAGTCCGCCGAGGGCGAGCGAGCCCGTGTCACCCATGAACAATTCGGCGGGATAACAGTTATACCACAGGAACGCCAAACCCGCGCCGACGATCGCTCCGCAGACGACGGTGAGCTCACCCGCTCCAGCCACGTAGGGGACCAAGAGGTATTCCGACAGAATGACGTTGCCGGCGATGTAGGCGAGAATCCCATACACCAAGGTGACCGAAATCGTGCAGCCGATCGCCAAGCCGTCGAGAC
>SYGN01000297.1 GCA_005799525.1 Opitutaceae bacterium
GAAATGATCGCGAAGGTGCGGCGGCGGGCGATTTCTTGGGCGGGCGACATGGCGTAAGGGGCAAAGGAAAGGGGCCGGAGGCGCAGGGGGAAGACTATTTCTTCGGTCGGTCCTGATCGGAATCCCCACTGATTCAGGGTCCCGCAGAATTCCGAGCAGTGGATCTCAATCTGCCGAACCCGGAATCTGCGGGAAAAATCATTGCCAGTTCCTCGTTGTTTTCAGTCGGCCGTCATTCCGTTGCCTCTGTTCCTCTGCGGGCCGGTTCGCCGGGAGCCCGGCTGGGCCGTCCGCGTGCAGTGAGTCCGCTGATTGGAGGGGCCAACGAAATGATCAGTCGCTGAACACTCCCGGACAGACGGAGCGCGCGGTAGCGCGCACCGGTGGGTGCGCTCGGGATCGTGAGGGCGTTGCCGGCGCCCCGCGCCGCCGTTCGGTTCACCGCCGGGGACGACGATTTCTACGCGGCGAAATTTTTTCGTCGCGGCGCGGCGTGAACCCGCAAGGGTGGCGCGGTGGTCAGCACTCTTACGCTCAAACTCAAGCCCAACGCTAAGCCTCGCGTCCTCAGCGGACATCCGTGGGTCTTTGCCAACGAAGTCGAGGCGCTCTTGCCGGCCGAACATGACGGCGAGGTGGTCGAGTGCCGCGACCGGGCGGACCGGTTTCTCGGGAGCGGAATCTATAATTCGAAGTCGCAGATCATTTGGCGACGTTTCAGCCGCGAGCGCGGGGCGCTGAACGGGGCGTTCATCCGCGGAGCGATCGAGCGTGCGGTGGCGCGGCGCGAAGCGGGGAGCAACCGGCGCTTGGTGTGGTCGGAGTCCGATGATTTGCCGGGGCTCGTCGTGGACCAGTTTGGCGATGCCTTGGTCGTCCAGATCCAGACGGCGGCGATGGAGAAGCGGGCTGCATTGGTCGGGGACATGCTCGCGGAAGTGGTGCAGCCGGCGGAGATTATTTTTCGTAACGATGCACCGATTCGGCGCCTCGAAGGTTTGCCGATGGAAGTACATACGCGGTCCGGAAATCCGTGGGAGCCGCGTTGGGTGACGATTGATGGATTTGACTACTGGCTCGATCTGCAGAGCGGGCAGAAGACGGGATTCTATCTCGACCAACGGCCGCAGCATGCGGCGGTGGCGAAGTATTGCGCGGGGAAGCGGGTGCTCGATGCGTTCTGCAACCAGGGCGCGTTCGGGCTGCACGCGGCGCGGGCGGGTGCGAAGGAAGTGCTCGGGCTCGACAGTGCGTTCGACGCGATCGGCGCGGCCAAGCGCAATGCGGAGCGGAATGGCGTGGCGGCGACGGCCCGGTTTGTGGTCGCCAACGTGTTCGACTGGTTCAACGACCCCGTGCGGGCAGGCGACGGATTGTGGGACGTGGTCGTTCTCGATCCGCCACCGTTTGCGAAATCGAAGAGCGCGCTCGAAGGGGCGTTGCGGGGTTACAAGGAAATCAATTTGCGTGCGCTCCAACGGCTCGCGCCCGGCGGCGTGCTCGCGACCTATACGTGTTCGCATCACATGCAGGATGCGGAGACCCGCGGGGTGATCGCCGATGCCGCGACGGACGCAAAACGTAAGGTGCGGGTCGTCGAGTGGAGCCACCAACCACCGGATCATCCGGTGCTGGTGACCATGATGGAGAGCGAATATCTGCGCGGCTACATCCTGCGGGCGGAGTGAACGCGCTAGCGAACGGCGTGCTCCAGCTCGCGGCGAATTTTTTTGAGTTCGTCGAGCTGTTTGCGGAGTTCTGCTTGTTGTTCCTTGGTTCTGGCCCGGCCGATTTCCTCGATGAGGTCGGCCTCAGCTTCGAGGAGGCTGGTGCGCTCACTGGCGACCGAGGCGCGGGAGGCAGTCGACTGGCCGCCGAACAAGGGGACAGAGACTTTGGGATGGTTGAGCGCCTTGTCCAACTCGGTGGGCTTGGTGAGCGCTTTCTCCCGCGCGATCTCTCTTTCTTTTTCGTAAAGCTCGCGGGCGAGGGGATGGAGTTTGCTGCGATTGACTTCTATTTTGGGCAAAATCGTGGCGGGCTCTGCAGGGGCTTTGGTCGGAGGACTGGGGTCAGCTGGGGTAGCCGCTGAGATTGGGCTTGGCGGCTCGGCCGGAGCGCCCGGAGCTTTCGCGGTCGCAGTAGAGGACTTCGTGGCCGTCGGCACCGCGGGTTTGGCCGCTTGATTCTTGGCGTCTTCGACCATCTTGGCGCGCATCGCCTCGTTGCGGGTTGGTTTTTTCACGGCCTCTTCATCGGCGGAAAAGCCTAGCGTGGCCAAACTGGCGACGAGGACGGCGAGCGACATGCGGCGGGCGTTCATGATAAGGGTGGATGTTGGTGAGGTGGCGCGGGCGACACAAGGATGCATCTGCTGGGATGGCGCGTGAGCGGGGTTGCGTTCCGGATGGGCGCAAAAAAAGGCCGGGTCGTGAGACCCGGCCGGAGTGGACTGTGTCGCTGAAAGAAAAGGCGGACTGCAGTCCGCCCTGCTTGCTTAGCGTGTGCCGCCGTAAATGGCGGAAGCGCCGAGCTCCTCTTCGATGCGGAGGAGCTGATTATATTTTGCGATGCGGTCGGTGCGGGAGGCGGACCCGGTCTTGATCTGGCCGGCGTTGGTGGCGACGGCGATGTCGGCGATGGTCACGTCCTCGGTCTCGCCTGAGCGGTGCGAGATGATGGTCGTGTAGCTGTTGCGCTGGGCGAGAGCGATGGAGTCGAGGGTCTCGGTCAGGGAACCGATTTGGTTTACCTTCACGAGAATCGAGTTGGCGGTGCCGGTATCGATACCCTTTTGGAGGAACTCCACGTTAGTGACGAACAGATCGTC
>SYGN01000298.1 GCA_005799525.1 Opitutaceae bacterium
GGACTTGCCGGCGCCGTTGGGGCCGAGGAAGCCAAGGATGTCACCGCGGTTGACGCGGAAAGAGACGCCATCGACGGCGCGTTTGGGACCGTAGGTTTTTACGAGACCTTTGACTTCAATCATGGGGAAAAGTGGGAGGAGGAAAGTGGGAGCGGAGCGGGTTGGGAAAAAAGGCGAAAAAGAAAGTTCCGTCGTTTAAAAAAGATAAATTTGGAAAAAACGAAAAGTGAGGAAGGCTTCAAGCGGAAATTTGTGGTAGCGGGTCTGGAGAAGACGGGGTGATGGGGCGAACGTGGCGAGCACAAACGTCAGGGTCAGGCGGAATGGCGCCGGCCGACGTCCGGCAGAAAGGCGGTGAGGAGGCCGAGGAGGAGCAAATAGGAGCAGAGCTGAAAAACAAACGGGATACTGGTGTGGTCGGCGAGATGACCGAGCGCGGCGGAGCCGATTCCACCCATGCCAAACGCCAAACCGAAGAAGAGACCGGAGACGAGGCCGACGCGGTTCGGGAGGAACTCCTGCGCGTAAACGACAATGGCGGAGAACGCGGAAGCAAGGACGACGCCGATGACGACGGTGAGCGCGGCGCACCAGAAGAGATTCGCGTAGGGAAGGAGAAGTGCGAAGGGCGCGGCACCCAAAATGGAGACCCAGATGACGGCTTTCCGGCCGATGCGGTCACCGATGGGACCGCCGATGATCGTGCCGGCGGCGACGGCGGCGAGGAACAGGAAGAGGAGCAACTGGGCGTTTTGGACCGAGACTTGGAAGGTCTCGATGAGATAGAACGTGTAATAGCTACCGAGGCAGGCCAGGTAGAAATATTTGGAGAAAATCAACGCGGCGAGAATCGCGAGAGTGGCGACTATGCGCTGCGGCGACAGCGGTGACGCGGTGGTCGGGTGAGGGGTGGCCGGGTGGCGCTGGAGGTGGGTGAGACGATCGCGATACCAGCGGCCCACGCGGGTGAGGACGATGAACCCGACAACTGGGAGCAGGGAAAACCACGCGACGTGCGCTTGGGAGCGGTGGGCGATGACGAGGGCGGCGAGGAGCGGGCCGAGGGCGCTGCCGGCGTTGCCCCCGACCTGAAAGAGCGATTGAGCGAAACCGTGGCGTCCGCCCGAGGCCAGGCGAGCCACCCGCGACGCTTCGGGGTGAAAGATGGAGGAGCCGAAGCCGATGAGCGCGGCAGCGATCAGCACCAGCGCGAAGGTGTGCGCGACGGAGAGCAAGACGACGCCGCCGAGAGTGAACACCATGCCGGCGGCGAGGGAGAACGGCTGCGGGTGGCGGTCGGTGTACAGGCCGACGAACGGTTGCAAGATCGAGGCCGTGAGCTGGAACGTGAGCGTGATGAGCCCGACCTGTGCGAAGGTGATGTGCAGTTCATCCTTGAGGACCGGATACAGCGCCGGGAGGAGCGATTGAATCGTGTCGTTGAGCAGGTGGGCGCTGCTCACGGCGACGATAATGGGCAGGACGGTGGTCGCTGCCGGGCGGGAAGGCGTCGCGGGGAGGAGACGGCTGGCGGGCGATGACGAGGGCACTGAATCGCCCGCCAGCAGGCTCCTGCCCGGCGGAGGAGGCGTCATGCGGTGGCGACGAGTTCGCGTTCCTTCTCGATCTTGAGGCGGAGTTGGCCGCACGCGGCGTCGATGTCGTGGCCTTTTTCTCGGCGAAGCGTCACCGGCACACGGGCGGCGCGCAGGACGTCGGCGAAGCGCTCTTGGCGGTTATTGGACGGACGTTTCCACGGGAGTCCGGCCACGGTGTTGTAAGGGATGAGGTTGACGTGCGCGTGAAGGTCGCGGGCGATGTCGCGGAGCTCGCCAGCTTGGTCGATGGAGTCGTTGATGTCCTCGATCAAAATGAACTCGAGGGTGACCATGCGGCCATGTTTCGCGGTGAACTGCTTGATGGCCGGGATGAGTTTCGCAAGCGGATAGGCCTTGTTGATGGGCATAATCTTCCCGCGGACTTCGTCGGTGGCACCGTGGAGGGAGATCGCGAGCCGGAAGCCGATGGATTCTTCGGCCAGTCGCAGGATTTTGGGTACGAGGCCGCTGGTGGAAACCGTGATGCGGCGGGCGCCAACTCCGAGGCCCCATTCGGCGTTGACGATGGTGAGGGCGAGGAGCGTGGCGTCGTAGTTGGCGAGCGGTTCGCCCATGCCCATGACCACGATGTTGTCGAACGAGGCGAGCTCCATGCGAGCGCGGGGGGTGCGGGCGTCTTCGCGGTAGCAGACTTGGAGGAGTTGGGCGACGATTTCGCCGGCGCTGAGGTCGCGTTTGAGACCGGCGAGACCGCTCGCGCAGAAGACGCAGCCCATCGCGCAGCCGACTTGGGTGGAGATGCAGATGGTCTTGCGGGAATGCTCGGGGCCGACGCCCTCCTGGGGGACGCGGATGATGACGGTTTCGATGAGGGATTTGTCGCCGAGCTCGAGGAGGAGTTTATCGGTGACGTCTTCGGACTGTTTGTTGAACACGAGCGCGACGGGCATGAGCTCGAAGGTTTCGGCGAGCCACGTGCGGAGCGGCTTGGAGAGATTAGTCATTTCGTCCCAAGTGCGGACGCGTTTTTTGTAGAGCCAATCGAGGATTTGTTTCGCACGAAAAACAGGCTCGCCGGCCTCGCGCAGGCGAGCGGAGAGGGTGTCGAGGGTTTCACTGGTGAGCGGAGGCTTGGCGGGCGTGTAGAGCATGCGAGCGGATCAGACTAGGGCGGGAAAAAGACGGTGCAAGCGGGGACGCAGCCGAGTGCAGGCAGGCGCAAGATGCGGGGGCGGCGGGTCGCAAACGTCCGCTTGCTGGCGCTCGCGACTACGGGGTGCGGGGAGAGACGTGCTTTCCCTAACGGCAGCGGTTTCTCGTTCGATGCAGAAGAGCCTCGACGTCGCGGTGAGCGATGGCCGGAGGCACGCGTCGTGGCCTGCGACGTGAAGAGCGACGGTCGCACGCTCGACATCACTACGAAATAATTTCCGGAGCGGGTGCAGACGCTCACCTAGGGCGCGGGGAGGGGAATCCGCAGAGCGCCGGCGCCGGACGACGCGCTACGGCTTGAGCCAGCGCACGAGCCACTCACGCGCGGCGACCATCGAGCCGGGATTCACTTTGTGGCCGGTGTTGGGTTGGACGCGCAGCACGAATTTTTCGTCGGCTCCGGCGGCGTGATATGCGGCGCGCGCGGCGCCGGCGCAAAGTTGCAGGCCCGGCAGGGGAGTGCGCGCGTCGGTCTCGCCGTTGATGGCGAGCAAGGGACGCGGCGCGATCAGCGGTAGCATCGCCGGCCCATCGAAGGCACCGTCGATCCCGGGGGCAACGCGGGCATAAAAGGTGCGCACGAAGTCAGCGCCGGGGTTCGCGACGCCGGACTCTTGAGCGGCGGTGTCGAAGGCGGCTTGCACGGTGCTGATCCGTGATTGCCAGGAATTGTTATCAAGGGCCCAGCGGAAACTTTGCACCCCGATGCAGGAGACCGACACGGCGACGCGCGGATCAGCAGCGGCGGCGAGGTAGGTCTCGATACCGCCTTTGGAAAAACCCATGAGGCCGATGCGGCGCGGGTCGATGTCGTCGCGCGTTTCCAAATAGTCGAGCAGGCGCATGACGTCCCAAGCGGTATCGAAAAAGAAAGGATGCTCTTGGCCGGTGCGAAACGTGCGGAGAATGGCGGCGACGTATTCGGTGGCTTTGGCGGCCTTTCCGCCTTGGGAGCGGGCGCCGTGATAGCGGCCGTCGATCGCGACACCGACGAGTCCCAGGCGGGCGTATTCTCTGAGCAGTGCGCGTTCGGCTTCTTTGTTTCCGCCGGTGCCGTGCAGAACAATCACGGCGGGACGCCGGACGGACGAAGAAGCGGCTGCGCCCGAAGAGTCCGGTTTTACGAGAATGCCGGGGACGCGTTGGCCGGCCTCGGTGGCGAAGCTGAAGTCGATTTCGACGAGGTCGTCTTCAGTGGCGGGTGCGCCGGCGGCTGCTGCCAGTGGGACGCGCGGACGATCGAGGAGTTTGAGAAACGCCGTGCGAGAATCAGCGGCGTGGACGGCGCACGCGGTGAGCAAAGCGAGGGCGGCGAGGGTGAGCCGGTGCATCATATGCTGGGACACAGTCGGCCGCGGCGCAGGAGGGCAAGCGAGGACCTCAAGCCGGCATAGCTTTCATCATTCCCCGCTCGGAGCGCGCAGCCGGGAGGGACGGCGCAATCCGCGGCGCGATTAGTGCGTCAACGTGCGGTTGAGTGCGCTGACGATGGCCTTGATCGAGGCGAGTTCGATATTGGTATCGATGCCGGCGCCGTAGAGCGTGTGGCCGCGTTCGGTCTTGATCTGGATGTAGCTCACCGCGCGTGCCTGGGCGCCCTGGCCGAGCGAGTGCTCGGAGTAGGCAAGGACGTCGAATTTCGGCAGCTGAGTGGCACCGAGGGCGCGCACGAAGGCGTCGATCGGGCCGTTGCCGGTCGCGGTGAGCGTGTGGAGTTGCTGGTCGAAACCGATTTCGGCTTCACAGGTGACGGTGCTGTCGCGCTCAGTAGTCTTGAAGTGCTGCAGTTCGACGGGCGCGGTGCGGGCGAGATATTCGCGATGGAAGACGTCGTGGATTTCCTGCGGGGTGAGCTCGGTGCCTTTGGCGTCCGCGTAGTCGTTGATGATTTTGCCAATTTCCTTGTGCATGAGTTTCGGCAAGGCGTAGCCGAAGGAATTTTCGAGTACGTAAGCGACGCCGCCTTTGCCAGACTGGCTGTTGATGCGGATGATGGCCTTGTAGCTGCGACCGAGATCGGCGGGATCGATGGGAATGTAAATGACATCCCACGGGGCGTCGGGCTTCTGAACGGCCCAAGATTTCTTGATGGCGTCTTGGTGAGAGCCGCTGAAGGCCGTGAAGACCAACTCGCCGGCGTAGGGTTGGCGGGGCGGAACTTCGAGGCGGGTGCAGCGCTCGTAGACATCGCGGATTCCGTTGATGTCGGAGAAGTCGAGACCGGGACAAATGCCGTGCGTGTAGAGGTTCAGTGCGACGGTGACGATGTCGAGGTTGCCCGTGCGTTCCCCGTTGCCGAAGAGTGTGCCCTCGACGCGGTCGGCGCCCGCGAGCAGGGCGAGTTCGGTGGCGGCGATGCCGGTGCCGCGGTCGTTATGGGTGTGCAGGGAGATGAGCGTGAGGTCGCGGCGCGTGAGGTGGGTGGACATCCACTCGATCTGATCGGCGTGGATGTTGGGCGTGGCGTATTCGACGGTGGCCGGGAGATTGAGGATGATCTTGTTTGCCGCGGTCGGCTGCCAGACGTCGGTGACGGCTTCGCAAATCTCCAGGGCGAAATCGAGTTCGGTGCTGGTGAAGCTCTCGGGCGAATACTCAAAACGCATTCGGGTGCCGGCTACGACGAGCGGGGCGGAGTAGTGCTTGACCCACTTCGTGCCTTGAACGGCGATCGCGACGATGTCGGCGCGCGTGGCATTGAAGACGTGCTGGCGCTGGGCCGGCGACGTGGAGTTGTAGAGGTGGAAGATGGCGTTCTTCGCGCCGCGCAGGGCAGCGATGCTGCGGATAATGAGCTCTTCACGGCATTGGCAGAGCACCTGAATCGCGACGTCATGGGGGATGCGGTCTTCCTCGATGAGACGGCGACAGAAATCGAATTCGATTTGGGAAGCCGAAGGGAAACCGACCTCGATTTCCTTGAAGCCAATTTTCACGAGCAACTCGAAGTATTCGAGTTTCTCGTCGACGCTCATGGGTTGGGCGAGGGCTTGGTTGCCGTCGCGGAGATCGACGCTGCACCAGATCGGGGCGCCGTAGAGAGTGCGGTTTGGCCACAGGCGGTTTGGCAAGGTGAAGGGCGGGAACGGGCGATATTTACAGACGGGCGCGGATTTCATGGAACCAAAATGTGAGCGATATTTTTAGTTCGA